>CAZIQP010000105.1:12113-13743 GCA_964541315.1 uncultured Opitutaceae bacterium | reverse complement strand
TTGGTCAGTTGCATCCGCAAAACCATATTGAAATGCTATATTGTCGATCGGCCTACGGTGGTCGCGGAATCGGTACGGCCCTCCTTCAGGAACTAGAGCAAGTAGCGCGACTAGGGGGAGCGAAAAGTTTATCTACCGATGCCAGCATAGTTGCTGAGGCGTTTTTTTTGAAGCGAGGGTATCACACTTCCAAAATGGAGCGGGTGCCTTGCTTCGAGTTGAGCTGGGGCGCTACCGCATGCAAAAGTTCCTCTCGCCTATCCTGAGGACATGAGATGTCGTTTCGCGACATTTCATGATATATTTTCCAAGAATTGAGGCCGGATTTCGGCTCGTTTTCAGTCGAGAAAAACATCGGCCTCGCTCATCGACGGAAAGAATTTTTGCATGACGCACGTATGACAGGAGACTTCACTTGCATTCCTTTCAGCACTCGCTCAATCATTTCTCGTCTGAATATAACTGAATCGCAACGGCGTAGTTGTGCATCCAGATGAAATACGCGGCGCGCCCAGCGGTCGCGCCCCATTATTGATCCCAATGCTGCGCGAACTTTCGCTCCAGGCTTTCATCCAAGCTCTCCCCAAGACGGAGACACACCTGCACATTGAGGGCGCGCTGCCTTTCGAGCTGTTGCAGCGGGTGCGGCCCGAGTTCACGAGACCGCCGGCGTCGTGGGCGGAGGATTTCAAATTCCGGGACTTCGCCCATTTTGAGCAGGATCTGCTCGATATGGCTTTCGCGTGGTACACCTCACCCGAGCGCTACCACGAGGCGGCGAAGATCATTTTCGCGCGGCATGTCGCACAGAACGTGAAATACGTCGAGACCAGCTTTGCGTCCGGGGTCATCGAGTTTCTCGGCCTTGATGGACGGGAAGTGCTCGCGGCCATCCGGGCCGCGGTGCCGGCCGGATTGGAGGTGCGAGTCTTTCTGGGCATTCATCACAATGGCGCCGGTCCGAAGATGATGCCCGTGCTGGAAGAAGCCCTGCGCTGGCCGGATCTGGCCGGGATCGACCTGCATGGGACCGAAGATTTTCCGATCGAGCCGTGGACGGGGGATTACTGGGCCGCAGCGCGCAAGGCCGGCAAATACACCAAAGCCCATGCCGGGGAATTCATGGGTGCGGATTTCGTACGACGGATTCTCGACGAACTCCGGCCGCAGCGGATCCAGCATGGCGTGCGGGCGGTCGAGGACCCGGCGGTGGTGGCGGAGATCAAGCGGCTCGGGGTCGGTCTCGATATTTGTCCGATCAGCAATCACAAGCTGATGCCCGGCGTGACCCTCGCCACGCATCCGATCCGGCAGATGTTTGACGCGGGCGTGAAAGTGACGGTCAGCACCGACGATCCGATTTCCTTCGGCAGCACCTTGGTGGAAGAATATGCAGCCCTCGCCGCGCACCGTGCGTTTTCCCGGAAAGAGCTCGCGCAGCTAGCCCGCAATGGCTTCGAGGTGGCGTTGATGACTGAAGTTCAGAAGAGGCCGTGGCTGGACGAATTGGATCGATTGGTCAGAGGGTAGGGCGGGACCGCTGGGCCCGCCGCGAATATCTTTACGGCGCGCCCAGCCTCGATGCAATCTCTGCCGAACCCGGCTTGCAGCCGGTGTACGGACCTGCACC
>CAZIQP010000105.1:0-12013 GCA_964541315.1 uncultured Opitutaceae bacterium | reverse complement strand
GCCTCGATGCAATCTCTGCCGAACCCGGCTTGCAGCCGGTGTACGGACCTGCACCATTCAGAACCTTGTCCGAAATCTCCACCTTCCTCGTTCCCCTTGGTTCTCGTCGCGAACGCGCCGACAAAGTGCTCGCCCGGGCCTTTCCGATCCACAGTCGCGTGGCCTTTCAACGGGCGTTGGAAGCGGGTTTGGTGAAAGTTGGCGACCGGGTGCTGGGCCAGGCCGACGAGGTGAAGGCGGGTGAAACCATCGAATTTTCCCTGCCGGAAGTCACGCCGACCGAGCTGAAGGCGGTCGACATTCCGCTCGACGTGATTTTCGAGGACAAACACCTGATCGTGTTGAACAAACCGTCCGGCATGGTGGTGCATCCGGGCGTGGGCACGGGCGAGGACACACTTGTCCACGCGCTGCTGGCGCATTGCGCGGGACAATTAAGCGGGATCGGCGGCGTGGAGCGTCCCGGGATAGTGCATCGGATCGACAAGGAGACGACCGGACTGATCGTGGTGGCGAAAACCGATGAAGCGCACCGCGCCCTGTCGGACCAGTTCGCCGTACGTTCGTTGGTCAAGGAATATGTCGCCTTGGTGGCCGGTTTGCCGAGAGCGGCGAGCGGGACCGTTGACAGCGCGATTGCCCGCCATCCGGTGCACCGTCATCGGATGACGACGGGCGAGGGTGGCCGTCCCTCGAAGACGGATTGGACGGTGTTGGAGGTTTTTCCCGAGCGGGCGGCGCTGGTGCGCTGCCGGATCCACACCGGACGAACGCATCAGATCCGGGTGCACATGAAATCGATCGGCCATCCGCTGCTCGGCGATGCGACCTACGGCTGGAAACAAGCGCCGAAGCAGCCCAAGCCCGGGCGCGTGATGCTGCATGCCGAGCATTTGATCTTCCGTCATCCGGTCACCGACAAGCCGATGGATCTGACTGCGCCCTTGCCCGCGGATTTCAAAAAAATGCTGAAGGCGCTGGGGAAGAAGTGACGGAATTCGCCGAGGGCAGGGAGGCTCCGCCACTGCCAGTGCCACCTTGCCAAAGCGGGGCTCAAAAAAACATCGCTTCCGACAGCGCCGCCTCGGGGCTGAGCAGTTGGGCGCCGACGGTAAGTGTCGTTCGGCCGGTTCCGAGGTCGCCCACAAAGACCGCTTCGTTCTTCTGCAAGTCGGCCTGCCAGCGAAAAGTTTTCCGTTGCTCGGCGTAGTGGAATTGAATTTCGAGACTTCCTTCGACCAGTCCCGGTTCGGCGTTGAGCGTAATCGGGGCGAGATTCGCCCCGCAGCGAACCAGTCCTTTCCTGATCCAACCCAACAGTGAGCTGGCCTCGGCGGCGACCGCAGCCTGGTGGCGGAGCGTCACTGACTTCAGTCCTTCGATGATGAGAGCGGGGGCGTAACGGCTGAGAAACTGGCCGAGATTTTGCCGGAGGGGCAGGGTGCGGGTGTAAGCCAGATCGCGCACGGCGCCCTGATTGGGCCACGGGTAGCTGAAGGCTTCGGCGGGGACGAGAGCTCCGTCGAAGAGCACGCGTTTGGAGCGGGTCAGCAGGTATTGGTAGTCGGCCATCCGGTGGACGGACGCAAAGCGATGCGCCCAGAAATACAGCGGCATGTCGGTGGAAAGGCAGACCGAAACCTCGTTTTCCAGATGCTGGCGCACCGACATTGTGTAATGGAGGAAAACAAACTCGACGCACCGGGTATCGCTGTGGGCTTTGCCAAAAAAACATTCGCCGTAAATCTTGGCGCGGATCTCAGGCGGGGCGGATTCGTCGAAGTCGGGGCAGAGCACGACGACCCGGCACGGATAGCGGCGCGCAAAGCGCAGTGTGGTTTGGAACTGGACCTCGGCGTCGGCGGGCGTGGTGTTGCTGCCGAGATGGAGCACGAGGTTGAGCTGCACGGCGCGCAAGTCCTGGGCCGAGGAGTCATCCCAGAGCTTGGCGAATCCCTCGGCGATGCCGCCGACGGGCACCTCCATGCCGGGCAGGGACTGAAAAACTTCGGTCATGGCCGGATCAGGGCTCACGCCAGTTATGGCCATTGGCGGCGAGCAGGTCGGCCGAATTTTTAGGACCCCACGAACCAGAGGCATAACTGTCGATCCCGGCGCGGCCTTGTTCGCGCCAATGATCGAGAATGGGGGTGCAGAGCTGCCAGGAACGCTCGGTCTCGTCGCCGCGGATGAAGAGCGTGCCGTCGCCGATCATGGCATCGAGCACCAGGCGCTCGTAGGCTTCGGGCGTGTTGGAACCGAAGGTCGTGGCGTATTTGAAATTCATCTTCACCGGCTGCGTGCGCGTTTCGAGTCCGGGGATCTTGGTGTTCAGAATCAGGCTCAGTCCCTCGTCGGGCTGGATCTGGAAGGAAAGCGTGTTGGGGGCGAGCAGGAAGCGCTCGGACTCGGCAAACAGGCTGCCGGGGGCGCGCTTGAAGCAGACGGCGATTTCGCTGACGCGCCGGGCCATGCGCTTGCCGGAACGCAGATAGAACGGGACGCCCTGCCAGCGCCAGTTGTTGATGCTGAGCCGCATCGCGGCGTAGGTTTCGGTGGAAGAATCGGCGGCGACCCCGTTCTCCTGGAGATAGCCTTTCACGGATTTTCCGCCGAGCACGCCTTCGGAGTATTGGGCGCGGGCCACATCTCCGCCGGGCCCGAGCCGCAGCGGCTGGATGGCCTTGAGCACTTTGACTTTTTCGTCGCGCACCGATTCGGCGTCCATCGAGGCGGGCGGCTCCATCGCGGTGAGCGCGAGCAGTTGCATCGTGTGATTCTGGATCATGTCGCGCAGGCAGCCGCTTTGTTCGTAGTAACCGGCGCGGGCTTCCACGCCGACCTGTTCCGCCACGGTGATCTGGACGGACTCGACGAAATGATGGTTCCAGAGCGGCTCGAAAATGGAGTTGGAGAAACGCTGCACGAGCAGATCCTGCACGGTCTCCTTGCCCAGATAGTGGTCGATGCGGAAGACTTGGGATTCCTCGAAGACGGAGGTGAGTTCCTTGTTCAGCGACTGCGCGCTGGCGAGATCGCGGCCAAAAGGTTTTTCGATGATGACCTTGGACTGGTTCCGCTGCCGGAGATGGCGCGCGGCCAGGCCGCTGGCCCCCAGATTCTGGATGATCGGGGCGAAGACGGTCGGCGGGGTCGAGATGTAGAAAAGCGGTTGCAGTTCCTGGCCGATTTCCTGGTCGAGGGCGGTGATGCGCGCGGCCAGACGGTCGTAGGCGGCCTTCTCATCGTAACCGCCGCTAACATACAGCGTGCGGGCGGCCAGGCGGGCCCAGACATCCTCCTTGAGCTCGCGGCGGGAAAATTCCTTGATGGCATCGGCCGCCATTTTTTGAAACTCGGCGTCGGGGATCGGTTTGCGGCCAAATCCGATCAGATAGAAATCGGCGGGCAACAGGCCGTCGTAGGACAGGTTGTAGATGGCCGGAATGAGTTTGCGGGCGGTCAGATCGCCCGAGGCGCCAAAAATGACCACCGCCGTGGGTGGCGAACCACGGTGCTTGCTCAGCCCGTGCAAAAACGGATGGGTTTCGGATTCAGCCATGGCTGTCAGGGTGGTCTTTTCGGAGCGGACGCAGCAAGGAATTAATTGCGTTGTGACACGGTCCCGACCGGCGTTGGCTTACCCGTCGCGCACCGTTTGGTCCAGCGAGCTGTTCTGCCGGGCGACATGATACCCTTTGGGAAACAGGGCGATGTTTTCAAAATGCAGGCATTGCGAGGGCAGGCGGTCGCTATGGGCGACTTCCACCACGTCGAAACGAAAGGTGCGCGGCGGATCCTTGAGCGAGGTGAGATAGGCGTGGATGGCGCGGCGGAGCACCCGTTTCTTGCGCCGGTCGATGGCTTCGTAGCCGGGCACCAGGGCGTCGGCGCCCCTCGCCTTCACTTCGATAAACACCAGCACGTCGCCATCACGGGCAACGATGTCGATCTCGTCCCGCCGGTCGCGCGGGCTGCGCCAGTTCCGGGTGACAATCGTGAAGCCGTGCCGGCGTTGCAGGTAATCCGCGGCGGCAGCCTCACCGCGCGTGCCGGAATCATTTTTCCCGCCCACACCGAAGGAGGCCAGCAGGCGTTGGAAAAAGTTTTTCAGCCAATCGGGCATGCGTCGGAAAATTATCCCTCGACCACGAGTTCTATTTGAACTACTGGCAAGTGTGTAATTCACGCAACTGCTCCGCCGGACACTCCAACCGGCGGATTAATCCGAGAACTTCACCTCCCATGGCTTCCCAAAGCAATCTGACCGGCGCATTAAGACGTTCGCTTCTGATCAAAATCATTTCCAAGCCGCAGCCGAGTCGCGAGGATGTCGCCTCGGTGATCGAGCTGACCGCCAGCAAGGTGGTGGAGGCGTTGCAGGCGCAATCGATGACCATTTATCTGGTCGAAGGCGGGGAGATCGCCTTCAAGCACGTCTATTATTCGCCCACGCTGTGGGGCCAGAACAAGGAGAAGGAAGGCCAGTTCAAAGAAACGACGCGGCAACTGCTCGCCCTCAAACTTCCCGCCGGAACGGGTCACGTCGGCAAGGTCATTGCCACGGGCGAACCGATGTTCTTCAACAACCGCGGTGCCGAGGCGGCCAATCTGAAGAACATGAACGTGGGCTTTGAGGTGACCTCGATGCTCACCGTTCCGCTCAAGGCCAACGTCATCATCGGCGCGATCCAGCTCCTCAACAAGGAGCCGAGCGCCGGCACCAACGGCCATTTCACACCCAAGGATCTTGGCGTGCTCAAGGAAGTGGCGGAATATTCCGCCGCCCTCATCCAGCGGATGCTGGATGCCAAATTCCAACTGGGCGCGGAGGACATGGCGCGGTTCATATCCAAGTTCACCAATCTGCCGCTGGTGACCAATCTCCCCGATCTGGAGGTCGACGAGAAGCTGGTCGAGATCACGGGCGATGCGGTCATCCGCCGTGAAGGAATCTTTCCATACAAGAAAATTGGCGACCGGGGCGTCGCCGTGTTGATGACCAATCCGCTGGACTACGCCAAGCGCGAGGCTTTCCAGCAGATCACGGAACTGCACATCGACGAGGTGAGCGTGACTCCGGCCTCCTACCTTGAGGAGTTGCTGAAGAAATTCTTCAAATCGGCCAAGGCGCCCGCCAGCCTGCAGGAGGCCCAATCCGTGGACATCGACGAGGTGGCGGATCTCATCGGCACCTCCTACGATACCGAGGGCGGCGAGGTGAAAGCGGCGGATCTGGAGAACGAGGAGTCGGCCCCCATCATCCAACTGACCAACCGCATCATCGAGGACGCCTATGTCAGCGGCGCTTCCGACATCCATATCGAGCCGATGGAAAAGGATCTGCTGATCCGCTACCGCATCGACGGCCTTTGCCAGGAAAAACTGCGCCTCCCCAAGCAGGCGGCCAATGCCATGACCTCGCGCCTGAAGATCATGTGCAACCTCGACATCACCGAGCGCCGTCTGCCGCAGGACGGGCGCATTGTCTTCAAAAAGTACACCAAGAAAAACATCGATATCGATCTGCGCGTGGCCACCGGTCCGATGAAGGACGGCGAGAAGATCGTCATGCGTATTCTTGACAAGCAGAAGAGCACGCTGCCGCTCACCGCCCTCGGTTTTTCCGACGATAATCTGGCAAAATACCGCGACTGCATCCGCCAGCCGTTCGGGATGATTTTGCACTGCGGCCCCACCGGCTCCGGCAAATCCATGACCCTCTACTCCGCGCTCGGCGAGATCAACACGCCGGATGTGAACATCCAGACGGCCGAGGACCCGATCGAGTACACGCTCGCCGGCGTGAACCAGATGCAGATGAACCGTCAGATCGGCCTGACTTTTGCCCGCGCCTTGCGCTGCTACCTGCGCATGGATCCTGACATCATTCTCGTCGGCGAAATCCGTGATGAGGAAACGGCGGGCATTGCGGTGGAGGCCGCCCTCACCGGTCACTTGCTCGTCTCGACCCTGCACACCAATGACGCCCCGTCCACCATCACCCGTCTGGTCGAGATGGGCATCGAGGTGTTCAATATTTCCGCTTCGCTCATCTGCGTCTGCGCCCAGCGCTTGCTCCGCCGCGTCTGCAAGAACTGCAAGGTCAAATATGTGCCCGAAGGTCGCGAGCAGGAAATCCTGGAGAAAGCCATCGAGTGGAACGGCGAAATTTATAAGGCCTGCCCCGGCGGCTGCCATCTCTGCGGCGGCACCGGTTACAAAGGCCGGGTCGGCATCCATGAACTCCTGGTCAATTCCGAGACCATTACCGAAGCCATCAACAAGAAGGTCGAGATCTCCGAGCTCAAGCGCGTCGCGATGCGGAGCGGGATGAAGACCCTCCACCAGGATTCGATGCTGAAGGTGAAGATGGGCCTGACCACGATGGAAGACGCCCTGGCCAACGTGCCGCCGGATCTCATCACCTGAGTGGGGCCGCGCCTCTCTTGTTCATGGGGAAGGCGGCACGATTAACGTTCCCGAGAGTCCTTCCTGTTTCGCTTCATTCGCGATGGGTCCTGCCTCCCCACCGATATGACACGCCGTATGGTTGCCCGTCCCGCGATCTTGACGATTTTGGGATTCTGCCGGCGCATGTCATATCATCCGAAGCAAACCATTGCCACTCGCGTTGCCCCGCCCCAATTATAAGCCATCAGGTACTCATGCCTTCCACCCGTTCCAATCCGGTTTGCTCCACCCCGCAGGTCTTTGACTTGCGATTGCCGGATTTCGCCCTCGAACGCGGCGGTGTTGTCCGCCATCACCGGCAGCATGTCTGGTGGTGGGGCCCGGTGGGCGATACGCCGGATAATCCTGATCCGAAGGTGCCGACGGTGCTGATCGTTCACGCTCTTACCGGTGGTGCCCAGGCCGGCGGGGCAGGGGGCTGGTGGGAACCGTTGATCGGACCCGGTCGCGCCTTCGATCCGAACCAATACCGGATCATCTGCTTCAACAATCTCGGCTCGTTCTACGGTAGCAGCGCGCCCGGCCTGCGCGGGTTTCCTCGCGGTCGCGGCATCACGCTCACCTCGCTCGATATCGCCGGGGCGATTTTGCAGGGGTTGGACAAACTCGGCATCCGTCGCGTTCATCTGACGGCCGGCGGTTCGCTTGGCGGCATGGTGGTGCTGGCCCTGGCCGCACTCGCGCCGCAGCGCTTTGAACGTCTTTTGCCCATTGCCACCTGCGCCGCTTCCAGTGCGTGGATCGTCGGTTGGAACCATGTGGCGCGCGAAATCCTCCGGCTCGATCCCGGTTACCCGCACCACGTCAGCCGTGGTCTTGAGGTGGCGCGCCAGTTGGCCATGCTCACCTACCGCGCCGAGCCCGGCTTGGAAATCAACCAGCACCGCAATCTGCCGCCGGTGCGGAATTTCAAGGGCTATCGCGTCCAGAGCTATCTGGAGCATCAGGGCCGGAAACTGAAAAACCGTTTCACCGGCACCTGCTACGAACTCCTGCTCGATGCGATGGACCATCACGATTTGCTGCGTCCGCTGCCCGGCCGGAAGGTCCCGGCGATCTCCCGCATCCGCGCGTCCACACTCATTGTCCACGTCAATAGCGACCAGCTCTTCACTCCCGCCCAATCCGCCGAGCTGGCCAGACACCTGCGCGCCGCCGGGGCCAGGGTGGCCCGCGCCGAACTCAGGAGCCCGCACGGTCACGACGCCTTCCTGATTGAATGGTCGCAAATGGCGGCCATAGTCACCTCTGCCCTTCGGCTTCCTTCTCCCCGCTCATGAGCAATCCCTGGCAAGTCTACAAATTTGGCGGCACTTCCCTTGGCACTCCGGGACGTCTCCCGCGCGTCCTCGACCTCATCAGCGCCGCTCCGCGTCCGCTCGCCGTGGTCGTCTCCGCACTTGGCGACTCCACCGACTGGCTGATTCTCGCCGCGCGTTCCGCCGCTGAAGGCGAGATTGTCCAGGCCCGCAGCGAACTTGGCCGCGCCCGCGAGCTGGCCATGACCACCGCGCGTCCGCTCTTTTCCGCCCACGCCTTGCGCGCGTTCAAGGCCGATATGGACGAAATTTTGCTGCCGGTCGAACGCCTGCTCTCCGGCATCGAACTGACCCGCGAGTGTTCACCCCGCTCGCTCGATTCCGTGATCTGCACGGGCGAACGCATCTCCTCCGCCCTGGTGGCCCGCGCCTTGTCGGAACGGGGCACGCCGGCGTTCGCGGTCGATGCGCGGGATTTCGTCGTCACCGATTCCCAACACGGCTCCGCCACCGTCGAGATCGCGCCCACCACCGAGAAATTTGCCGGCGTCTCCGCGAAGTGGCCCGCTGACACGATTCCGATCATCACCGGCTTTCTCGGTCGCACCCGCGACGGCCACACGACCACGCTCGGCCGCAACGGCTCGGATTACACCGCCACGCTCATCACTTCGCTGCTCAAGGCCGAGGCGGTGACCGTCTGGACCGATGTGCTCGGCGTCATGACCGCTGATCCGAATTTGGTGCGCGAGGCCCAGCCCGTTGACCGTTTGTCGTACGACGAAGCGCTGGAGCTCGCGTATTTCGGCACGCGCATGTTTCACCCGCGCACGATCATTCCGCTCCGTGATTGCGGCGCCGCACTGGTCATCCGCAGCACCACGCAGCCCGATGCTCCCGGCACCCGCATCGATGCCACCGGCCATCCTGATCCCAGCCGCCCGACCTGCGTCACCAGCCTGGAGCAACTCTCGCTCATCGGCGTGCAATCCCGCCGCACCGGCCCCGGCCGCCCGATCGGCAGCCGGATTCTCAACGCGCTCGACAGTGCCAGCGTGCGCGTGTGGCTGACCACCGAATCAACCCTCGGCCAGACATTCTCCGTCGTGGTGCCGCTCGCCGACGAGGAACGCGCGCTCCAGATTCTCCAGAAGGCGCTCGCCCCCGAATTGCTGCACAACGATCTCTCGCTCGGGCCGATCCTTTCGCCCGTTTCTCTCGTCACGCTCGTCGCCGAATCCATGGGCCGGAAACCCAACGTCGCCGGCCGCATGCTCAACTCCATCGGTGGTGTCGGCATTCAGGTGCGTGCACTCGCGCAGGGTGCTTCGGCCCGCAGCATCTCCTGCGTGGTCGATGCGGAGAACACCACGCTCGCGGTCCGCACGGTTCACGCGGCGTTCAATCTCGCGCACGCCGAACTGAGCATGCTGCTCGTCGGCAAGGGCATTGTCGGCGGCAGTCTGCTGCGTCAGCTCGCGGCGCAGGAAACCACGCTTCGGTCCCAGCACGATGTGCAGGTCCGCCTCGTGGGCATTGCCGGCAGCAAGGGTGGATTTATCGCGCCCCACAGCATCCCGCCGGCGGAAGCCGGGGCTCAGTTGGAAAAACATCTGGCTGGCAAGGAACCCAAACAAAGCGTCAAGCAGTTGCTCAAGACGCTCGCCCAGCGGCCCAATCCTGTGCTCGTCGACTGCACCGGTTCGCCCGGCACGGACGAGTTGTACATGGAAGCGTTTGCCCAGGGCATCAACGTCGTCTCGGCCAACAAGATTCCTCTCGCGCTGCCCATCGCGAAACGCGACGCGCTGCTTGCCGCCGCGCGCCGACACTACCGCGCCTACCATTACGAGACCACGGTCGGCGCGGCTCTGCCTGTCATCGACACGCTGAAAAATCTCGTCCGCACGGGTGACAAGGTTATCCGCATCGAAGGCGCTTTCTCCGGCACGCTCGGTTATCTCTGCGAGCAGCTCGTTGCCGGCGAATTGCTCTCCAAGGTTGTTCGTCGCGCCAAGGAACTCGGCTACACCGAGCCGCATCCCCGCGACGATCTCTCCGGCCTCGACGTCGCGCGCAAGGCGCTGATTCTCGCCCGCGAACTCGGTCTCTCGCTCAATCTTGAAGACGTCGCGCTCGAACCCTTCGTGCCCGCCAAGCATCTTGCCGAGGATGATCCCGAGAAATTCCTCCAGTCGCTCACCAGCATCGACGCCGAGATGGCCGCCCGCGTGAAAGCGTTGAAGGCCGAAGGCAAATCCCTCCGTTATCTCGCCCGCATCGAGCCCGACGCCACCGGCGCGAAGATCACCGTGGCGCCCGTCGGCGTCGACGCCTCGCATCCCGCCGCCGCGTTGCGCGGCTCGGAAGCCTTCGTCGCCTTCCACACCGAGCGCTACAAACAATATCCGCTCGTCGTCCGCGGCGCCGGAGCCGGCGGAGACGTCACCGCCGCCGGCGTCCTCGCCGACATCCTCCGCTTAGCCCAAAACCTCCGCAGCCGGTGAGCGGAGGCTAGGCCTCAGCAACTTTCAGGAATACGCAGAGATCGCAGAGGATAGAGCGTGAGCACCTGCTCTGAGTAATGTAGAAGTGTAACGCAAAGAACCGTGACAGATAATGATTGTTTCGACAAACAGATCAAATGAACCAGACGACATGTCCAATTTGTGACCTCACTCTGCTAAAGGCATCGTCGACGTCAGGTGTTGCGGAACATTTTAGATGCAAAAGCTGCGGTGATTTTGCCGTGAATTACTTTCTATTTGATGACACCGGGCATGTTAAGATGGATGCAAACAATCGAGTAAGGCTATCACACTTGATGTTTGAACATCGACTCATACAGGGAACCCAGATGTTCATATCTGACTCACCAGTAAATGGTGACGAGAAGATGCAACGGAGGACTGTCGATGAGCTCCTTTCAGATTATCCCAAATATGCGTCTGACTATTTTGACCGAGCGCTCCGGAATTTATCGCTTCTGGTGAATCATCCCGCAGCGACACTCCCGCTTGGGCGACATGAGTTTTCGGCTCTTTTTACTGAAGCTCAAAATGTAGGTGCGATGTTAAGCGAACTCGCTGACATGGGCTACATCAAGACTGGCGAAAATTTCTCGTATCGGATAGCAGCGGAGGGCTGGGCTAGGCTTCGCGACATTGAGCGACCGGGCAAGAACTCGAAACAAGCGTTTATCGCTATGTCGTTTGAAAAGGAACACCTCGCGAAATACGAGAAATTCTTTCGAAGTGCGATTGAGGCAGACGGAAAGACTAAAGCGGTCATTGTGAACCGCGTGGAGCATAACGGCAAAATCGATGATTTAATAATCTCAGAGATCCGAAAGAGTCGCTATTTGGTGGCAGATTTTACCGGACATAGAGGTGGAGTCTATTTCGAAGCCGGTTTTGCCATGGGACTTGGCATTCCCGTCGTATGGTGTCTCGAAGAAGGGCAACCGTCCCCTCATTTTGATACACGGCAGTACAATCATATTTTTTATGATTCGCCTCAGGATCTTTTGACTAAATTGAATCTCCGTATCTCTGCGTTAGCTTTGTGAATCAATAATATCTAATTCATTGTTCACTCATTTCCGTTATTTCTGCTATTTCCGCCGATACGCAACTCAGTTACCGACTACTTCATAGTAGTGATCATCGCCCGCATTGCTTTCAGGTCCGGGTCTTCGAGGGCGGATTGTTTCCAGGCTTTGTCCAGTTTGAAGGCGGTCACTAGGCGGCGTTTGGCTTCGGGTTTGTTGCCGAGCAGGCAGGCGTAGCAGGCGAGGTTGTAGTGGAGGATGCCACACTTTGTTTTGAGGTGGGACTCGGCTTCGAGCAGGACGATCTGCGCTTCTTCAATGCGCTCCAGCTCGCGGAGGGCGAAGGCGTGGCTGATCCAGCCTTTGTCATCTTCGGGAGTGACGCGGACGAGTTCCTGGGAAAATGTAATTACTTGGTTCCATTGCTTGGCGTGCATGTGCAGATCGATATGGACGCTGATGACCGCGGGCAGGGTCTGATCTGAGGGATTGATCGCCGCCAGCTCGGCCACAGCTTCCTTGAACATGCCCAGTTCAATATGACCGGAGGCGTATTGCAGGTGGCGGCGGGTGGAGATCATGCGAGGAGAGATCAGAGAACTGAAACTGAGTTTGTAACCCCTAGGGAAACGCTGATTTAATCCCGAGGCCTTCGATTTATTGCAGACGGCGAGACGGGGATTCCTCAAGCTGCCTCGCATGATCCACCAGACCAGTTTTGCGCAGGCCG
>CAZIQP010000104.1:0-14051 GCA_964541315.1 uncultured Opitutaceae bacterium | reverse complement strand
AAGATCGTCGGTATTGATCGCTTCGGTCTCAGTGCTCCGGGCAACATCGCGATGAAAGAGCTTGGAATCACGACCGAGGCAGTGGTCGCCGCGGCAAAGTCGCTTTAAACTTACCATTGCCGCAAATTATCTGCTCTTTTTCAGCCGGCCATTAGGCCGGCTGTTTTGTGGACGCAGACCGGTGCTATGCTGTAATTATCACTAACGACGGCTTGCAAAAGTCATTAGGAGGCTAATGGTCTGTCATCTTTTCCTGCCGATCATGCCCCATCTTCTCCTCAAGAATCTGCCGCGCTACGAATGCCTCCTGGAGGCGGCGCAGGAATTTCCCCAGTTGGATCCATCCGCCTGCGAGGCTTTCCTGCATCTCCTGCGCACCGGCGACGAGGCCTTTCTCCATGCCGAGCAGAATCTGACGGAGCACGGCATTTCGAACGGCCGTTTTGGTGTGCTGATGTTGCTGTGGGGCGACAGCCATCATTCCGAGGGCAGCATTTACGGCATGACCCCCGCCGAGCTGGCCGACCAATCCAATGTCACCCGGGCCACCATGACCGGTCTGATCGACACCTTGGAACGCGACGGTTTCGTGAAACGGGCCGCCGACAAGGATGACCGGCGCATGATGCGGGTCGCCCTCACCCGCAAAGCGGAAAAATTTCTTGAACAACTTCTGCCCGGACATTTCCAACGTATGGCCGCAATCATGGAGCCGCTCAGCCAGGCCGAGCGCAAAACCCTGGTGCACTTGCTCAATAAAATCCTGCAACATGTCCCGACCCTGAACACGGCGGTGGACGCTTCCGTTCCTGCCGCCGTTTGATTTTCAATCCTCACCATTAAACTCATATCTGCCCATGGCTTTTAAAATTTTCCTCTCGATCGGCGCTCTCATTGTCGTTGTGGCGACACTGGCGGCGGTAAAATTTGCGCCCGGATTCGGACAATTCTCCATCATGGCCGCCGCCGGTGCCAGCATGGTCATGCCGCCGGAAACCGTCACCGCCGCCACCGCAAAAGCGGAGAACTGGGAGAACACGCTGAACTCAACCGGTTCGGTCGTCACGGTGCAGGGTGTGACCGTCAGCGCCGAAATGGCGGGCAAGGTCGTGAGCATCAATTTTGAATCCGGGGCGGCGGTCGCTGCCGGGGATCTCCTCGTGCAGCTCGACACCTCGACCGAGGAGGCGCAATTGCGCGCAGCCGAGGCGAATGCCGCCTGGGCGGGAGTCAATCTGCAGCGCTCCACCGAACTGCTTGAAAAAAAGGCGGTTTCCAAATCCGATTTCGACCTCGTGGATGCGCAGCACAAGCAGGCTGTCGCCCAGGCCGATAACATCAGGGCGGTGATTGCCAAGAAAACCATCCGTGCGCCTTTTGCCGGCCGGCTGGGCCTCAGGCTGGTGAATCTGGGGCAGATTCTCAAGGAGGGCGATCCGATCGCCACGCTCCAGACGCTCGATCCCATCTATGTGAATTTCTCACTGCCCCAACAGCAATTTTCGGCCATCACGCCCGGTGCGCCGGTGCGGGTGACGGCCGGTGCGGCCTCGGGCGAGATTTTCGAGGGCAAGATCACCGCAGTGAACCCCGATGTTGATCCCGCGACCAGAAATTTCCGGATTCAGGCAACCCTGCCGAACACGGGCGAAAAATTGCACCCGGGCATGTTTGCCGATGTGGTGGTGGTGCTTCCGGCCACCGAAAAGGTGCTGTCGATACCGGCCACCGCCATTCTCTACGCGCCCTATGGTGATTCGGTTTTTATCATCGACGAAACCAAGGGGGCCGGCGGACAGAACACAAAAATTCTGCGCCAGCAGTTTGTGCGCCTTGGAGAGGCGCGGGGGGATTTCGTGAGTGTGCTCGATGGCCTCAAGGAAGGGGAATCGGTTGTAACCGCCGGGGTGTTCAAGCTCCGTCCGGGCATGACGGTGGTGGTCGATAACAAGCTGGCTCCAGATGCGCAGCTTTCGCCCAAGCCGAAGGATACCTGAACTGCTGCCACCCGAGCAAACCGTCATGACTCTCTCAAAATCCTTCACGGATCTTTTCATCCGCCGGCCCGTTCTCGCGATCGTGGTCAATCTCGTCATTGTCATCGCCGGTCTCCAGGCCTACCGCTCGCTGAATGTCCGCCAGTATCCGCGGAGCGACAATGCTTCCGTCTCGATCAGCACCGTCTATGTGGGAGCAAGTGCCGAGTTGGTGCGCGGTTTTGTCACCACTCCCTTGGAGCAGGCCATCGCCTCCGCCGATGGCATCGACTACATTGAGTCCAAGAGCCTCCAGGGTTTCTCGCTGATCAATGTCCGGTTGAAGCTCAACTACGACCCGATCAAGGCGCTCGCGGAGATCACCGCCAAGGTGAATCAGGTGCGCAATCAGTTGCCGCCCGAGGCGGAAGTGCCCGCCTTGAATGTCCAGTCGGCGGACAGCCAGTTTGCCTCGGCCTATCTCAGTTTTTCTTCGACCATTCTTAACCAGAGCCAGATCACCGACTATCTGGTCCGCGTGGTGCAACCACGGCTTTCGGCGCTCCAAGGGGTGCAACGGGCGGATATTTTGGGAGCGCGCACCTTTGCGATGCGCATCTGGCTCAAGCCCGACCACATGGCGGCGCTCAATATCAGTCCGGCGCAGGTCAGAAATGCGCTCGCCGCCAACAACTACCTTGCCGCTGTCGGCAACACCAAGGGCGCATTCGTCCAGGTCAACCTGACGGCGAACACCGATCTGCATTCGGTGGATGATTTCAAGAAGCTGGTTGTCCGCCAGCAAAACGACACGATCGTGCGGCTCGAGGATGTCGCGGAAGTGGTGCTGGGCGCGGAGGATTACGACATGCAGGTGCGCTATTCCGGCCAGACGGCGGTCTTTATGGGAATCTTCCCGTTGCCGAATGCGAATACCATTGATGTGGTGAAGCGGGCCCGGGAGGAGCTGGAAACCCTCAAGCGCGACATGCCCAATGGCCTCGAGGCCCGCATTGCCTATGATGCCTCGGAGTACATTGAAAACGCGATCCACGAAGTCACGCACACGCTGATCGATACGCTGCTGATCGTTATTGTCGTGATCTATCTTTTTCTCGGCTCCTTCCGGTCGGTGCTGGTCCCGGTGCTGGCGATACCGGTCTCCCTGATCGGAAGCTTGTTCATCATGCAGGCATTCGGCTTCACCATCAACCTGCTGACCTTGCTGGCCATTGTTCTCTCGGTGGGCTTGGTGGTTGATGACGCGATCGTCGTGGTGGAAAATGTCGAACGGCATTTGCGCGAAGGCCGAACGCCCATGGATGCGGCATTGTTGGGGGCGCGTGAACTCGTGGGGCCCGTTATCGCGATGACGATCACGTTGGCGGCGGTCTATGCGCCGATCGGCCTGCAGGGCGGTTTGACCGGCGCGTTGTTCCGCGAGTTTGCGCTCACTCTGGCCGGTGCCGTGACCATTTCGGGAATCGTGGCGCTGACGCTCTCGCCGATGATGTCCGCTTATGTCCTGCGGAGCGCGGCGGATGAAGAGCGTGGTTTTGCGGGCTGGGTCAACCACCGGTTTGACCGCCTGCGCGAAAAGTACAGCCGCGTGCTGGAGGGCACACTCAATGCCAGACCGGCGGTCTATATGGTTTGGATCGTGATCAGCGTGCTGACTGTGCCGATGTTCATGTTCTCTCCCAAGGAGCTGGCTCCGACTGAGGATCAGGGCGTCATTTTCGGCATCCTGAATTCTGCCGCCAACGCCACGGCCGACCAGAAGAATCTCTACGGCAAGGCTGCCGAGCAGGCGTTTCTCACCACGCCCGAGGTTGATTTTACTTTCCAATTGTTGTTTCCACCCGCGGCCGGGGCCACGATCGGCGCCGACGGATTCAGCGGCATGGTCGTCAAGCCTTGGAATCAACGCCATCGCACCACCCTGCAAATGCTGCCCGAGGTGCAGGCCAAGCTTTCGCAGGTTCCGGGCTTCCAAATTTTCGCCACCACTCCGTCGGCTTTGCCCGGGGGCAGCAATTTCCCGGTGGAGTTTGTCATTGCCTCCACCGGCGATACGGACCGGCTGTTGGAATTCGCCCAGAAAATATCGATGAAAGCGGCGGCGAGCGGCTACTTCTATTTTCCCCCGCAGATCGACCTGAAGATCGACCAGCCGGAATCAGAAATTCTCATTGACCGGGAAAAGGTTGCCACACTGGGCCTCAACCTCTCGCAGATCGGCGCGGACCTCGCTTCGGCGATGGGCGGCAATTATGTGAACCGGTTCAATATCGACGGCCGCAGCTACAAGGTCATTCCGCAGATCAAGCGCGCCGACCGGCTGACCCCCGGACAGCTCAAGGATCTCTATGTCACGGGCCCGAACAACCAGCTCGTTCCGCTGAGCACGATCGCCACCATAAAAAACAAAGCCGTGCCGCGCTCCCTCAACCGGTTGCAGCAGCTTAACGCCGTGAAACTCTCCGGCATGACCAACCGCACGCTCGACCAGGCCCTGAAAGTGCTGGAGGATGCGGCCCGGGAGGTTCTCCCGCCGGGATACGCGATCGATTACACCGGTGAATCCCGCCAGCTCCGCCAGGAAGGCAACAAGTTCCTGCCGGCGCTGGGCCTGGCCGTTGTGTTCATTTTTCTCGCGCTCGCCGTGCAGTTTAATTCGTTTCGCGATCCCATTGTGATTATTTTCGGTTCGGTCCCGCTTGCCATGTTTGGCGCACTTCTTTTCACCTATCTGAAGATGCCCAATCCGAACATACCGTACTGGACGACGGGCTGGACGACCACGCTCAACATCTATGCCCAGGTCGGTCTCGTGACGCTGGTCGGACTCATTGCCAAGAACGGCATCCTGATCGTGGAGTTTGCCAACAAGCTCCAGGAAGAAGGGCGTGACAAGATTTCCGCGGTCCGCGAGGCGGCGACCACACGGCTCCGTCCCATTCTGATGACTTCGGTCGCCACCGTGGCCGGACATTTTCCGCTGACCCTCGTGACTGGTGCCGGGGCCGCCGCGCGGAATTCGATCGGGCTGGTTTTGGTCGGCGGTATGACCATCGGGACCGTCTTCACTTTGTTTATCGTGCCGTCACTCTATGTGCTCATCGCCAAGGATCATCGGGCTGATGTGCGGGTTCCGGCACCGGTCAAGGCTCCGCTGCCTGCGCCCGCTCACGCCATGGCCAAATAATCCGCCCAATTTTCATGAAACACCTGAATCGTCTGCCTTGGATTATCATTGGTTGTGCGGGTCTGCTCGCTGCGCTTCCGGCTTCCGCCCAGCTCAACGACGGCAAGCCCGATCCGAATTTCGCCGTGCCGGCCAAGCTTGATCTCGAGTACGCGCTGGCCTTTGCCATCGACAACAATTTTCCCATCCGCCAGGCGAAGGAGCGCATCCGCCAGCAGGAGGGTGTGCTGCTGGAGATCAGGTCGGCGCAGATCCCCAATGTCACCGCTTCCGGCGGCTATCAGCGCAACGCGGTGGAAATCAGCCAGAATGGCCGTGATCAAGCCTGGGCGTTTGACATCACCGCGCGCCAGGTGCTGTTCTCCGGCGGGGGAGTGACCGCCAGTGTTAAAGGCCAGCAATTGCAGCTTGAGGCGGCGGTGCTGGAGTTTCAGTCGGTCATCAACGATGCTTTGCTCGACGTCCGCGTCCGTTTCTTCACCGTGCTCGTCAACCGGGAAAAAATCACCGTGCAGGAAAAGAACGTCGAGCTGCTGCAGCGCCAGTTGCAGGATGTGAAGAACCGGTTTGATGCCGGCACCGTGTCCAATTTCGAGGTGTTGCGCGCCGAGGTCGCCTTGGCCAATGCCCAGCCCGCGCTCATCACCGCGCGCAACGATTATCGCCTGGCCATCGAGGAATTGCGCCGCTCGCTCGGATTCGTCACCGCGACCGAGCCCAACGTCACGAAGATCCCGGAATTTCTCGGCACGCTTGAATTTCAACCGGCCAGTTTCGAGCTTCGTTCCGCCCTCGCCACCGCCCGGGCGCAGCGCCCTGATCTCCTGCGTCTCGAAAAGCTGGAATCGTCGGCCGAGCAGGGGGTGTTTGCCAGCCGGGCCAGTTATTATCCCAATGTTTCACTATTCGGCTCCTATGACTGGCGCCAGTCGCCCACGACCATTCCGACGAAGTCGTCCCTTGACGGCTGGACCATCGGCTTGCAGTCGCAATGGGCCGTCTTTGATGGACGCGCCACTGCGGGTCGCGTCGCCCAGGCCCGCTCGTTGCTCGAACAGGCCAAGCTGTCTCTGGCCGAGACCCAGTTGTCCGTCGATGTGGATGTGCGTCGCGCCATTTCCACTTTTCAACAGGCCAACGAGCTGGCCGAGGCTTCCAAGAAGGTGATCGAGGAGGCAGAGGAAAGCGTGCGTCTGGCCAACGCGCGTTTTGGCGCCGGCACCGCCACCCAGTTGGATGTGTTGCAATCCCAGACTGATCTGACGACCGCCCGGTTGAACCAACTGCAGGCATATTACAGTTACAATGTGGCGGTCGCCAGTGTGCGTCGCGCCATTGGTCTGCCGGATGAGTTGAAGCCGACCAAAGAGCTGAAATACCCGGGTCCGTGATGGGCCGAATCGCCGGCCCATTAGAATGAGCGAGGCCGCCAGAGAGGCGGTCTTTTTTTGCATGGCGCATCTTGCCCGCAACTTCCCTTTCGCAAGCGTGTCGTAGACGCAACTTGGCATGAAGCTGCTCCGCCCGTTACTTTTCATCGTTGGTGCCTTTTTCTTGTTCGGCCTGATCGCCGTGGGGCTGGCGTCGTTGCCTTCGTTTCAACTTTGGGCGGTCAGGCGCGCTGCGGCCGGGCAACCGGATTTTCACCTGAAACTTGATTCGGTCTCCGCCGGATTTTGGTCGTTCACCGTGCGGGGAGTCCAGCTTGAGCAGCGGGGCGTGAAGGTGTCCTTCGATCAGTTGAATGCGGAGTATTCACTCTGGGCCTTGTTATCCGGCCGGCGTTTGCAACTAGGGCGATTGGCTGCGCAAGGCCTGCTGGTCGATGCCAGCAAAATTTATCCACAAAAAACGCCGGCCGGTATGACGGAGGCACCGGCCGCCATACCCGGCGCGCTGGCTCGGATAAAGCTTCCCTGGGAACTGACTTTGGACGGAGTTGATGTCCAAGGGCGTGTTCTGCTGGCCGGTGCGCCCGGGCAGCCCGCTCTGCATGGAGACTTCAATCTCACGGGCGGTCAGATCGGACCCGGTCGCGAAGGCTCGCTCAGGCTGAAGGCGCGGGTGTCCGATCCGACTCCGGGTGCGAGCGTCACGACACTGGACGCCCAAGCCACCTTGCAGCTCCGCGAAACCCTCCGGCAAACATTCGATCACATTCAATTGACGCTGCTGCTTGATGCCGCCGGCCCGGGATTGGCCGGGCAAAACCAGATGAAACTCTCGGCAGAAATGTCCCGGGCCGCCGCCGATGAAAAATATCATATTGCTGTCGATACCTTGCGCGCCGGAAAAAACGAAAATGTGCTCACACTCAATGCCGCTCTCGCCCCCGGGGCCGCTTCGTATGCCGGCGATTGGACGCTTTCCGTCCGTTCCGCCCAGTTGGAGTCGTTTCTGATGGGACGGACGCTGCCCAAATTCACGGCCACCGGTGCCGGCCGTTTTGTGTTTTTTCCCACCACGTCCGCCGTCACTTTGCAGGGCGGAATGCAGGCTGAGGCGTCGGAGTTTGAAAAACTGCAGCCGGAATTGCGCGCTCTCGGCACCGTGCATTTGAACAGTGCGTTCGACGTGGTGGCGGAGGCGGGGGTGATCCGCCTGAGGAAGATGGAGATTGGGCTGACGGGCGAACAGCCGGTGTTCGAACTGCACACGATCGGCACACCTGCTTTCAACCTCAAGCTTCGCCGGTTTGAACCCGCTCCGTTGGCGGGTGAAATCATTCACATGAAAATCACGGGACTGCCCTTGGCCTGGGTCGCTCCGTTTTGCGTGGGTGCCGACATTTCGGGCGGACTGATAGCGGGAGAAATCTCCGCAGTGCAGGGCGAGAATGATCAAGTTTCGCTGCAGACCACCACGCCGCTGCAAGTGGACGGGGTCACACTGGCCCGGGCCGGTCGCACCCTATTGGCCAAGGCTGGCTTGAGCATCGATGCAGAGGCTGATTTTGCACCGGCCCGGGTGCAGGGGAAAATTCGCTCATTGGTCCTGAAGACAGCGGCGGGCGACGTCGCGCAGGCAAAACTTTCGGTGACCGCACCCTTCGGCATGCACTTTCCCTTTGATGTAGCCGGTGAATTTACGGCTGACTTGCCGGCACTGACGTTGCCGCTGTTGCCGGTTGGTCCGCTGAAAGCGAAAGGCTTTGTCGGTTTTTCCTGGCAGGACACTCGATTGGAAGTGCTCCGGTTCGCGGTCGTGTCAACGGATACGAACGGCCAGTTGCTCGCCTCGGCCACGCTCACCCGCGCCTTCACCTATGATCTGGCGCACGGTCGGGCGGAAACGGGCGCGGCGAATGAAGTGCCACTGGGGAATATCAAGCTTGGCCAGTTGCCGCCCATCACCCTGCCTAAAATTTTCTCAGACTATGATGTGAGCGGGCGCTTGGGTCCGGCCGAGGCCGTTGTCTCGGCCAATGATGGCAGACTGACCGTACACCCGAACGCCCAGGTGCCACTCGTGGATTTTTCCGTCACGCAAAATAAAAAAACGTTGCTGGACCGGCTCAAACTGCAATTCCAGCCGACGCTGGAAATCAACGCCGGAGTCATGACCCGGATTCAAAGCGGGAAAATTTCGTTGTCCACCAGCGCCGATGTGCCGCTGGCCGAATTGACCGCCGAGTTGACCCAAGGTGATGCCGGCATACGGTCTGTCGGCACGTTCAGCCTCGATTTGCCCGCATGGACTTCGCAGCCGGCTTTGCTCGGTCGGGATATCCTCTCCTCGGGCCAGGCCAGCGGGGAATTGCGGGCGGCGCTGGTCAGCGGGGGAATCCAGCTCGAAGCCCGGGCCACGTTGAACGGACTGGTGGCGAGCGAGGGCAACAAAACTTTGCCCGTGGCCAACCTGAGCCTGCGCGCCGATGTGGATGCGGACGGAAAGTTCTCCGTGAAAACACCGGTGTTGCTTGACCGTGCCGGACAGCGTTCCGATTTGCAGTTCTCGGCCGAAGGAGTGGCGGCGGCCGCAGGATTGTCGTTCGACGCGAGGCTGGTCTCTGAGCACATTGAGCTGCCCGACGTGCTGCTGTTGTTTGCCGCGGCCGGTTCTCCGCTGGCGGGCGATGGTGAGGAAAACCTCGCCGCGCAAAGCCGCGCCCTCTCCCCACCGGCGGCTGATCCCGCGCCGTTCTGGGCCGGCACGACCGGTAATATTTCACTCGACTGCAAGTCCGTTGTCGGCGGACCGGACTGGACAATGAGCGGTCTGACCGGCCGGCTGGTGCTGGATGCCGAGCAATTCCGGTTGGAAAAGCTCGACGCGGCCTTCGACGAAAAAAGCCGGTTAAGCGCCAAGGGCGCGCTCACCTTCAGCACGGGTTTGGACCCTTATCATCTTGCGGGAAACTTCACGCTCACCGAGTTCGATGCCGGGCGGTATTGGAAGGCAATCGATCCTGAACATCCTCCGGCCATTGAGGGTATTTTCACCATCAACGGCCAGTTGGAGGGGGAGGGACTCAGTTTCGACGACACCATCGACCGCACGCGCGGCAGCCTTGATCTGACGAGCCACCAGGGCGTGTTTCGCGGCCTGAAACGCTCAACGGATAAAATCTCGATGGCGACCAAGGCGGTGGATTTGTTCAGTGTGATCGTCGGTGACAAGTCCGCCGAAAAAATTGCCGGTGCCGTTTCTTATTATGTCGATCAGTTGGCCCAGGAACTGGGTGAATTGAAATACGATCAATTGACCGTCCGGCTGGTGCGAGAGCCTTCTCTGAACCTGAGGTTGGAGAATATCGCCCTGGTGACTCAGCAGATTTTTCTGCTGGGATCCGGGCAGGTGGCATACGTGGCCGGCCAGCCATTACTCAAGCAGCCACTGCAGGCCACGCTTTCGCTCAAGGCGCGCGGCAAGGCCGAGGAACTGCTGGGCAAGATCAAGGATCTGGATGGCACTCGCGATCAGTTGGGCTATGCCAAAACCAAAACCCCGGTCACGCTTGGCGGCACCTTGGCCAGACCCAATCCGGAAGCCTACTTTTTTCAGGTTGGAGGCAGCAGATTCGGCGAGAAATTATTCAATCTGGCGCCGTCAGGAAATTGACCACACTTGCGGGTGTGCTGGCTGGACCTCACCGTGACCGTCTGCAAGTCTTCCGGATTGCAACCCATGACCAACACCGCCAGCCAGCCCTCCGTCCGCGATCTTGCCCGGATGATCGACCATTCCCTCCTGCATCCGACGCTGACCGATACCCAGTTTGATGCCGGTTGCGCCCTTGCGGCGCGCTTCGGGGTGGCGACGGTCTGCGTGAAACCCTGCGACGTGCCGCGTGCGGTTCAACGGCTCAAGGGCACGGCGGTGCAGGTCTGTTCGGTCATCGGGTTTCCCCATGGCAACAGCCACACCTCGATCAAGATCCTCGAAACCGAGCTCGCCCTGCGCGAAGGCGCCCGCGAGATCGACATGGTGGCCCACGCGGGGAAAGTTCTCGGTGGAAATCTGGACTGCGTGACCGATGACATCCGGCAGGTCAACGCGGCTTGTATCGCGCAAGGAGCGATCCTGAAGGTGATTTTCGAAAACGATTTTTTGCAGGACGCCCACATTATTCAGCTCTGCGAAATCTGTACGAAAACCGGGGTTGCTTTCGTCAAGACTTCCACCGGCTATGGTTTCGTCAAGCTGCCGAACGGCGACTACAATTACAAGGGCGCGACCGAGCATCACCTGAAACTCATGCGGGCCCACTGCGGGCCTGCCGTCCAGATCAAGGCTGCGGGCGGCATCCGTACCCTCGACGAGATGCTGCGCGCCCGCGCTCTCGGCGTATCGCGTATCGGTGCATCGGCGACCGAAGCGATGCTGACCGAGGCCGTGCAACGTGGTTTCCCCGGGGCTGCGGGCGTGGATCTCGGCGGCGCCCCGTCACGGCCAGCCGCTACTGCCGGTTATTGATGCTCGGACGGGCGGTGGCCTGCGAAGGAGTTTTGGCCAGATGGAGCATTTGATGCGCAGCACCGGCCAAGATCCGGCCAGAAAACCGCCTTTACCCAACATCGTTTTCGGATAGTTTTCTTTCATCAGACAACTCCGGCGCGACCAGCAGGCCGGGCCGGTCCCAACCCAGGAGACCCAAATCATGAATGGCTCGCGTCCGGGAGACATCAGAAACTTCGCGATCGTGGGACATGCGACTGCCGGCAAGACGATGCTGGCCGAGGCCATGCTCATGTGCAGCGACACCATCCACCGCATGGGCAGCATTGCCCAAGGCACGACCGTTTCGGATTACCATGTGGGCGAGCAAAAGCGGCATATTTCCGTGCATGGCACGCCGCTTAACTGCGAATGGCAGGGGCGGCGTTTCAATTTTATCGACACGCCCGGTTACCTGGATTTTTCGAGCGAGGCGATCAATGCCCTCAACATCGCCGATTTCGTCCTTGTGGTCATCAATGCCAGCCACGGCATCGGCGTCGGCACGGAACTGATGTGGGAATACGCCACGAATTATGGTATCCCGAAAATCATCGTGGTGACCGGTCTCGACAAGGAGAAGGTGGACTTCGATCTCATGGTGGCCGATATCCGCCAGCGCTTCGGTGCGGCGATTTTTCCCATGCAGGTGCCGATCGATCCCGGTCCCGGCTTTCATCAGGTGCTGGATGTGCTGCGCAGCGAAGTGGTCAGTTACGCAGCCGATCACTCAGGCAAATACAAGGAGGAGCCCGCCAGCGGCGCATGGAAGGAACGCGTGGATGTCTTGCACAAGGAACTCATCGAACACGTCGCCGAGAGCGACAACGGCCTGCTCGAGAAATTCTTCGAGGAAGGCGGCCTGTCGGAGGAGATGATGCGCAACGGCATTCATCGCGCCGTGCAACAGCAGATTTTTATTCCGCTGCTCTGCACTTCCGGCGAGACGAACGTCGGCGTTGCCCGGCTGATGGATTTTATCGCCAAGTACGGTTCGTCCCCCGACGACCGCCAGACGGTCGGCGCGGTCACCAACGCCGACGGCGCACCCTGCCTCGTGAGCCTGGATGGAACCGAACCGGTTGCCTATGTTTTCAAAACGCTCACCGAACCCCAGAGCGGCGATCTCTCGATCTTTCGCGTCTATTCGGGTGCGATCCGACCGGGCATGGAGCTGTACAACAGCGAGCGCCGGGTGACCGAGCGCGTCGGCCAGCTTTACCGCTTGAACGGCAAACTGCGCGCACCCGTCGAGATTTTGACCGCTGGCGATATCGGCGCGGCGGTAAAGCTTCGCGATACCCACACCGGCAACACCCTTTGCGACGCGCGGCACGCCGTTGCGTTGCCCAAGGTCAGTTATCCCACGCCGTACACGCAGGCGTCACTCAAGCTGAACGCCCCCGGCGACGAGGAGCGGTTGGCCGCCGGTCTCGCGGCGTTGCACGAGGAAGACCCCGCGTTTTCATTCCACACCGATGGCGAGCTGCATCAGACCATTCTCTCGGCGCAGGGCGAATTGCACCTGGAGGTGCTCTTCGAACGGCTCAAGCGCCGTTACAAGGTCGATATCTCGCTGGAGCAGCCGAAAATTCGTTACCGCGAAACCATCCGCGGCAGCGCCGAGGCGAAGTACCGCCACAAGAAACAATCCGGTGGCGCGGGCCAGTTCGCCGAAGTCTGGCTGAAGATCGAACCGACCGCGCGCGATAGCGGGCTGCAATTCAACCAGTCACTCGCCGGTCAGGATGTGGACCGCGTGTTTGTGCCTTCGGTTGAGAAAGGCGTGAAGACCGCCGGCACCGAGGGCATCCATGCCGGCTACCATGTGACCGACGTCAAGGTGGATTTCTTCGGGGGCAAGATGCATCCCGTCGACTCCAAGGACATCGCCTTTCAGATCGCCGGCTATTTCGCCTTCAAGGAGGCGTTTCAGAATGCCCGCCCCTGTTTGCTTGAGCCCATCCACGACCTGGAGATCAAGGTGCCGGAGGAATTCGTCGGCCGGGTGGTCGGCGATATCTCCAGCCGGCGCGGTCGTATCCTAGGCATGGACGTCAACGGCCGGCTCCAGCTTCTTCGCGCCCAGGTCCCCGCCGCCCAGCTCTATCACTACGGCACCGCGCTCCGTTCCCTCACCGGCGGTCGCGGCCTGCACAGCGAAAAATTCAGTCATTACGAGGAGATGCAGCCGGAGACGGAAAAGAAGATCGTGACCGAATACCTGCAGGCCCGGGCCAACGGCAATCATGCGGCGAACCGGGGCTGAGTGAATTATCGCCGGGCCTGGAGTGGCGCGGGTTGCCGGACGAACCGCAGGATAAAATTTTTGGGGCAATTGGACCGATAAAACGACGCGGCCATTGTAACATTTTGGCGTCACGCGAAGGCGCTTTGGGCTGAGTTCCCTCTGAAAGTTATTACCAATTGCGATGTGAACAAAGTGTGGGAAAGATTTTCTCGTCTATGGCTGACGATCCGGTACCCAAATGTTTTCATGGATACGCAATTCAAGGAAGGGACGCTGCTTGAAGCCGGCGCCGCACCGGTCAAACGCCCGCTTCCGCGGATCCTGCTGGTCGATGACGAACCGGTTGTGCTGCGCGTAACCGCCAGCATTTTGCATCGCTCGAGCTTTGCGGTGACGCAAGTGCGGTCGGGTGAGGAAGCGCTCGACAAACTGCACAACGAGTCGTTCGACCTGATCGTGACCGATTTCCGGATGGCCGGAAAAAGCGGCGCTGACGTGGCCCTCGCGGCCCGCCACGCCCATCCCAACACCCCGGTTGTGTTGATGACCGGACGGATCGACGACGTGCCGCCCTGGATGCGCTGGGGGGAGTCCGCCCTGCCCATCGTGCTCAAGCCATTTTTGATGGTCGAGTTGTTGGGGGCCGTGAACCGCGCGATGCAGGCCCGGAAATCGGCGT
>CAZIQP010000103.1:0-14099 GCA_964541315.1 uncultured Opitutaceae bacterium | reverse complement strand
ACGTGCTGCTCGGTTCCGCCGGCCAGCTCGACGATCTGCGCAAGAGCCTCGGCAAGTAAGCGAGCCTCCAGTTTATTCACTCCGAAGAGCGGCCTATCGGGCCGCTCTTTTTTGGGCAGTGCTCAGCCCAGCCGAAACCCCAGCGCCAGCAGTTCGTTCATGTTGAACGGCGCGCTCGCCAGTACTTCCTGCAGCTTGGCCAAGGCGTCGGCCATGTTGGGCGCATCGTACAAAGCCGCACCATCGTCGCTGTCGTGCAGGTGCACTGCCCACTTGCTCGTCGCGGCATCGGCGCTTACCTGAAAAGCTGATCCATGCAGATAGTTGCCGGGCAGGCCGGGATGAGGCCCGGTTCCGGGCACCAGAAAATGAGTGTGGACCGGATCATGAATGGCATCACCGCCATGCTTGGCACGGTGATGCGCGACTTTGCCGGCAACCGTCAGACGGAAACCCTCGGCCTTCGCACGAAGCGCCGTCGGCAGTGACTGGACATACCGGTCAAAAATTTTCGCATTGGGCTCCAATTCCTCCGCGTTGATCTGCCCGGCCAACAGTGCATCGAGATTATTGGCGTGGAATAACGGCAATTTGATGAGCGAGCGCGCCGTCACGTGTCCGTTTTTGTGGTCCGCATCGGGATAGGCCTGGTGCGAAGCGTACAGTCGTTTGATCGCATCTTGATAGGCAGGTGTGACTGGCACAGCCCCCACAGGGCTATGCTCGATCATATCAAGGACGGTTTGGTCAAATTGCTCATTGGGGGTCTGGGACATGACGTACATATAAACGTATGGCGGTGTTGTGACGAGGCTCAATCAGCGCGGGGGCCTTTTTTCGCAGAGTGCGCCCGTGCCTCACGGCATTGCGCAGTCGGCTGGCATATTTTTAACCGCCAAGATTTTTCCCTCGCGTTTGGACAGTTTCCCCCCGGCATTTGCCGCATGCCGTTCACCAAACTCGGGCTCTATTCCAGCCTCCTCCGTGCTGTCGCCGCCAAAGGCTACGGGGAACCCACGCCCATCCAGCAACAGGCCATTCCCGCCATCTTGACCGGACGCGATCTCATCGCTTCCGCCCAGACCGGCACCGGCAAAACCGCCGCCTTTGCCCTGCCCATTCTCAACCGCCTCGGACCTCACCAAGCCCGCGGCCCACGCGTGCTCGTGCTCGAACCCACCCGCGAGCTCGCGGCCCAGGTCGACGAAGCCTTCCGCGAATTCGGCCAGTTCAGCGACATCCACACTGCGCTCATCCATGGCGGCGTGGGCTTCGGCAAACAGCGCAACGCCCTGCACAAAGGCAGCGACATCGTGGTCGCCACCGTGGGTCGCCTCATGGATTTCTTACACGAACGTTCGCTCAGTCTCGACAACCTCCAAGTACTCGTCCTCGACGAAGTCGACCGCATGCTCGACATGGGTTTCATCAACGACGTCAAAAAAATCGTCAGCATCTGCCCCAAAAAACGTCAGACTCTTTTCTTTTCCGCTACCGTTCCGCCTGAAATTGAAGCCGTCGCCCGTTTCGCCCTGACCGATCCCGCCCGCATCGCCATCGGCCGTGCCCGTTCGGTAAACGAATCCGTCAAGCACGCCATCTACACGGTCAACCAAGGTCTGAAGTTTAAACTGCTCGTGGCCCTGTTGAAGAAAACCGATTTTCACAGCGTGATCGTTTTCACCCGCACGAAACACGGCGCCGACAAGATCGCCCGCCAGCTGCAAGATGAGCACCACTCCGTCACGGTGCTCCACGGCAACCGCAGCCAAGGTCAGCGCAAGGACTCGCTCACCGGCTTCAAGGAAGGCCGCTACGAAGTCCTCGTCGCCACCGACATCGCGGCGCGCGGACTCGATATCGCCGGCGTCTCGCACGTGATCAATTACGACATCCCGATGACACCTGACGACTATGTGCATCGTATCGGCCGCACCGGTCGAGCCGCAGCCACCGGCGACGCCTTCACAATCGCGACGCCACAAGAAGCCAACGACGTACGTTCCATTGAACGATTCATCAAAGCCTCGATTCCCCAGCTTAAGCTCGAAGACTTCGACTACAAGGCCCTGCCTCCACCGGCCGCGCACCGCACCACCGCGCTGCAACCCGACTACAAGCCGAGCCGCACCCATGGCCAGCGACCAGCTCAAGGCCATGGCCAAAACCGCAACGGCCCTCGTGGTGGTGGCGGTGGTGGCAACCGAAGCGGCAAACCCGGCGGGCAACAGTGGCGCAGTCGCGGCAGAGGCTGAGTCGAATAAAGGTTTGAAGGTAGGGACGCGACCGCTGGGCGCGCCGTAGCCATATTCACGGCGGGCCCAGCGGTCCCGCCCTACCTCAAGAAGTCATCGATCCCATTTTTCATGTCTAACATCTCCACGATTCTCACCCATCCCGGCGGCGCGCATAAGGATGAATTTCTCGCGTGCAGCGTGCTGCTCGCCCTGCATCCCGTTCCCATTATCCGCCGCGAGCCAACCCCGGAAGATCTGGCCAGTCCGTCCATCTGCGTGGTGGACGTGGGCCATCGGCACGAACCCGCGCTAAATAATTTCGATCATCACCAACTACCCAAGGATCATCCGCCCACCTGCTCGCTCTCGCTGGTGCTGCAACATCTGGATCTCTACGAAGACGCCCGCCAGTTTTGCGACTGGCTCGAACCCGCCGAATGGTTTGATTGCCGCGGTCTCGTAACAACCGGCAAGTGGCTGGGCGTGGAGCCCGAAATTCTCACCAAACTCAACTCGCCGCTCGATATCACTTTGCTCCGGCGCTTCGCCCTGGCCAAGCGCGCCGACCCGGGCGATCCGCTCTGGGCCGTCATGAAAATGATCGGTGAAGATCTGCTCCATTATGTGAAGTCGATGCGCTCCCGCTTGGACTTCATCGGTCAACACGCGGAAATCTGGGAGATGGAGCTCGGCGGCAGTCCGGCCAAAGTTCTCTTTCTTCCCCGCACCGATCCGTTGCCCGAGGATTCCTCGATGGGCATGGATCAATTTATTATCAGCCGTGGTTTGGAGAACGAAATGGTCGGTCTGATTTATCCCGATCGTCGCAGTACCGGCTACGGTCTCTCACGTTTTCGCGACAACGCGCGGCTGGATTTCACCCGCATCGCGCAACACCCAGAAGTCCACTTCGCCCACGTCCGAGGTTTCGTGGCGAAAACATCAGCCTCAGAAGTTGGGCAGTTGAAGAAACTGATGATCCAAGCCGGGCAGGCCTGATATTTGCAGAAACCTGCTTACAGGCGCCTACAAACAATTCTGCTCACCCGATTCCGAGCAGCTCGACCTCAAAAACGAGCGTGGCATTCGGCGGGATCGCGCCCGGATAACCGGCTCGGCCATAGCCGAGCTCGGGCGGTATGGTCATCTTCACTTTGTCGCCGATCTTCATGGTCGCGACACCTTGATCCCAACCGGCGATCACCTGGCCTTCGCCAAGGACGAAGACGAACGGCTCTTTGCGATCAACGGAGCTGTCGAATTTTTTGCCGTCGGTGAAGCAGCCGGTGTAGTGGACGGAAACCTTTTCACCCTTTTTCGGAGTGCGGCCGGCGCCAGTCTTGAGGGATTCAATCTTAACGGTGGAAGTTGCTATGGCGGCGAGGTTCGCCAGCCGGCGCAAGCTCGTCAAGCAGGCATAGGCAGGACGAAGCGTCGCACTGAACCGTGCACCCTTGCCGGCTCACCCGAAGGGATTCGTCCGACTCTAAACCTTTAATTCTCCTCCAATTTCTATTTGTGCCCGGACCGTTTTTTCCGTCATTTCATCGCTCCTCCCGTGTCTGTCATCATCAACATCTCCACCTACAAGTTCACTCCGCTGGGTGACCTGCCGCCCTTGAAAAGACGGCTATTGGAATTGAGCCTGCAAGTCGGCCTCAAGGGGACCATTCTGCTGAGCGAGGAAGGCATTAATATTTTTGTCGCCGGCACGCGCGACCAGCTCGATCCCGTGCTGGCCGAAATTCGCGCCATCCCCGGACTTGAGGATTTAAAACCCAAGGAAAGCGAGAGTGATCGCCAGCCCTACAACCGCATGCTGGTGAAAATCAAACGGGAGATCATTGCCTTCGGCGTCGAGGGCATTGATCCGGCCCGGCATACCTCCGCCAAGTTATCCCCCAAGACACTCCGGCAATGGCTGGATGAGGGCCGGCCGCTGACTCTCCTCGACACCCGGAACGATTATGAAGTGCACATGGGGACTTTTCGCGGCGCGGTGCCCGCCGGGATAGAACATTTCCGTGAATTCCCCGACGCCGTGCGGCGGCTGCCGGCCGAAATGAAGGAGCAGCCCGTCGTGATGTTTTGCACCGGAGGAATCCGTTGCGAAAAAGCGGGACCGTTCATGGAGCAGGCCGGTTTCAAGAATGTGCACCAGCTCGACGGCGGCATTTTAAAATACTTTGAGGAATGCGGCGGCGCGCACTACGACGGGGAATGCTTTGTCTTCGACCGCCGCGTCGGCGTGGACCCGCTGCTGCGCGAAACCAATTCCGTGCTCTGCTTTGCCTGTCAGATGCCCCTGAAGGAAGAGGAACAGCGCCATCCCCACTACGTGCCGGATGTCTCCTGCCACCATTGCTTCGGTCGCCGGAACATGGAGGCTGCACGAGTCCCTGACCGTTGAGGGCCGCTCTTGCCGGAAAATTGACGGCCTCGTTTCAACTCGCTGCCCGCGCCAGATGGCCGAGATATTTGGTGAGGATGCCTTTGACGATATCCGGACGCAGAGGCTTGGTAATGTAATCGTCCATTCCGACGGACAGGCAAAGCTCCCGGTCGCCCGTCATCGCATTCGCCGTCATCGCGACGACGCGGATCTCGCGAAGAAACCCCTCTTCCCCCGCGGCCTGGGCTTTGCGAATTTGTTGCGTGGCTTCGAGGCCATCCATCACCGGCATCTGGATATCCATCAGGACAAGCTGATAGGGATGCTGGCGGAGGGCCGCCAGGGCCTCCTGGCCGTTATTTGCCAGATCGGCGACATAGCCCATGTTCTTCAGAAACTTCATCGCGACTTTCTGGTTGACGAGATTGTCCTCGACCACGAGCACCAAGTGAGCGTCGGTGGCCTTGGCGGTTTCCTTCGTCCCCGCGTCGGCCAGGATCGAGACCGATGCCCCGCCGATCGGCGGAACAGTTTTGCTCCTCTCGGAAAGCGGTCCGTTGCCGGATGCGATATTTTTCAATCCAAGCATCCGGAGGATCAGGCTGCGCAGTCGCACGGCCGGGATCGGCTTGCGCTCAGCCGCCGCCAGGCCATGGGCATCCAGTTGCTCCTGGGACATTTTTTCGTTGCTGGAACTGAGCAGCGCCAGCACGGGCCTGCCGAATGCCGGCTCCGCGTTGATCATGCGGGCGAGGGAGAGCCCATCAATCTCAGGCATGTACTGGTCCAGCAGCACCAGCTCGTAGGGTTTGCCGGCGGTGGCGGCCCGCGTGAGCGCCTGGATGGCGGAAGCGGCCCCATCGACACTTTCCGTGACCGCGTTCCAGCGTTTCAGGAGGTGATGAAAATACTTCCGGTTGGTCACATTGTCATCCACGACCAGAATACGGCGGTGTTCCAGCGAGCTGGCGGACTCGAAGGGAAGCGAAGTGGCCGTGGGGTGGCCGAATTCCACCTCGAACCAAAACGTCGAGCCCCGGTGCAACTCGCTGATCACGCCGATCTCGCCGCGCATGAGCTCGACCAGTCTCCGGCAGATGGCCAGGCCCAGGCCGGTGCCGCCAAATTTTCTCGTGGTCGAGGTGTCCGCCTGGACAAACCGTTGAAAAAGGTTTTTCTGCACCTCGGGAGCGATTCCGATGCCGCCATCCTTGATCTCAAACCGCAGCCGCATCCCCGCACTCGCTGGTTTTTCGCTCGGGCATACGCGGACCGTCACTTCGCCCTTGATGCTGAATTTGATGGCGTTACTGATCAGGTTCAGCACCACCTGACGCATGCGCACCGGATCGCCGCGCACACGCGACGGCAGATCCGGGGCAAAATCCAGGACCAGCTCGAGTCCCTTTTTATGCGCGGGCCCGGATTGCAGGAACAGCGCGCGTTCCAACTGTTCCTCCAGATCAAAATCAATCTCCTCCAGGTTCAACAAGCCGGCCTCGATCTTGGAGTAGTCGAGCACATCGTTCAGAATGGTGAGCAAGCTTTCACTGCTGTGGATCAGGGTGTCGACAAACTCCCGCTGCTCGGTGTCCAGCTTGGTGTCGAGCAGGAGGTGGCCCATGCCGACCACGCCGTTCATGGGGGTGCGGAGCTCATGGCTCATGTTCGCCAGGAAGGCGCTCTTGGCCCGGTCGGCCGTCTCGGCGGCTTCCTTCGCCCGTTGCATTTCAAGGTTTGTTTTGCCCAGTTCGGCGGTGCGTTCCGCCACCCGGTTCTCCAGGTCGGCATTGAGTGTGCGGTAGCGCTCCTCGCTGCTCGCCAGGGCCGCTGTCTTTTGCAGGGTTTCCTCGATCTGCAGGCCAAGCTTGAGATTGGTGGCGTTCAGTTCCCCTGTCCGCTTCTCCACAATTTGCTCCAGCCGCACCTTTTCCCGGCGTTCCAGGTAGGATAACAGCCAGGCCACCAGAACGACTATGCCCAAGGCCCCGACGCCGTACAATGCCCAGGCCAGAGTGGTTCGGTACCACGGGGGGCTCACCGTAAACGCCAGCACCGCCTCGCCCCCGGCAACAGAGTCCGAAACCGGTCGCACATGAAAAACATATTTGCCTTCCTTCAGATCATTATAGGAGGCCGAACCGACACTTCCGGTCGAAACCCATTGCGCATTGCTCCCTTCGAGCATGACTTCAAACGTAACGCGTGCGCCGAAAGGATTTGTCGGCGCCACAAAGTGCATGACAAACGAATTGTCCTCGTAGCCGATCGGAGGCAAGGCCGTGCCCGGATCGAAAAGATGCCGTTTGCTCGCGGTAAATTGCACCAGATTGATCACCGCTTTCACGGCTGTTTTCGGCGGCTGCGGCATACGCGGGTCGTAGCGGGAAAAACGCTGCTTGGCCCACATCCAGACCACCCCGTTTTCTTCCATGGTAAATTCGCTGGGTTCATACCCGATCGGCATGGGCGTGGGTGAGCGGAAGCCCTTGTTTTTCGTCTCCACCATGTAGGTCCCGCCATTGGCCGAATACCACAACCGTCCCTTCCCGTCGAGCGCCGGGCGGCCATTGGCCAGCGCCAGATCGGGCGAGCTCTTCAGAATTTCCGTGTCCTTGACAAACCGGCGTGTCGCATCGTCAAAACGAAAACGATCATTGTTCAGGTTGAACCGCGCCACACCATCCCACAAATAGGCTCCCACCCAGCCGACATTCAGTCCGTCCTCCTGGCCAAAAATGTCCAACACGGGTTTCTCTCCCTTCAGATCGACCCGCCCCACCCGGCTCATCCCCAGCTCCAGCCAGACAATGCCGTCGCGGTCTTCGATTCCATTATAGACCTCGCCCAGATCCGGCCGGGGAACCCGGTCGGCGTAATAACCTTTTTCGTCCTGGCGGATCCAACCGATTTCTCCCCTGGCGGCATAGAAGACACCCTGCGCTCTGGGAGGGACAATGTCGAGATGGGCATGGGTAAGGTTGGCGATCAACTGCTGCCAGCCGGCCGGCTTCAGCGCATACACTCCGGTGTTGGTCGCGGCCCAAAGTTCCCCGTTCACGACCGTCATGTTGGCCATGAACTGGCCCGGCGGCGAATTGTCCTCGAAGTGAGTCAGACGCCCCTCTCCATCATATATGCCGCGCAACGCCCGGCCATCACAGATCATCCACAGACGGCCTTCATGCCGTACCGGCCTGGCATATTCCACTCCGCTCAGAAGCAATGGCTCGAAATGACTGATCGCCGAGGGAAACTCCACCCGCGCCACCCCCTCGTTCAACACCGCCCAGAGCACCCCGTTCGGGGCGTAGACGAGGCTTTTGATCCGGGCGAGACGATGGTCCTGCCCGCGGTCGAGCGCCTGAACAATGCGCCCCTCATGATCAAAGAACAGCACGCCCACGGTATCAACGGCCGCGGCAAAAAAACGGTCGGTGATCGCGCACAGGCTGTTGATCCTATGTCCCGGGCCCAGGAGCTTGTCGGCCTTGAATGGACGGTTACTGACGCCGTCAAACAACTGGAGCCCCGCATTGATCGTGCCGGTCAGCAGCAGTCCGGGCGCGTACGGCGCGGAGCAGGTGATTCCATCGCTTGCCAGGTTGCTGGGTGGCGAAATTCGGCTCACCTGTCCATCCCTACTATTCGCCTGATACAATTCCCCGGCCGCAGAGTTGCTCACGAATATTTTGTCGCCCTGAGAAAAGATTGATTCAATCGATCCGACGCTCCCGATGAGACGAGGGGTTTGGCCGGGCTGCCAGGAGACAATTCCCCCTGATCCGCCGTGCCAGTACCACCCGTCGGCGAACATGAACGCTTTCTTCATCACCGAACTGCGAACTCCCGCATTCGCCGGAAGCGCCGCCACCGTGGTCAATCGCCAATGGCCATCCGCCCCAAAATCAACCCGCGCTATATTTCCCTCGATACCGGCATAAATCCGGCCATCAGCCGCGACCGCCACCGTATCGGTCAGGACATCGGCCTTGTCATTCGCACTTTCAAATGTCTGCCAGCGCACGCCATCCCCAAATGCTATCTCACGGTTTGCCACCACCAGCAACCGGCCGTCCGCCAGCAGATGGAGATCCGTCGGAGCCGTGTTCAAACCCATCGCTTCGGGTCCGAGCACCACAAATGAAGGCATGCCGCTTTCAACCAATTCGGGACCGGCAGAAGGCATCATTCCTCCTTCCAATACAACGGTCCCTCCCCACAAGCCGATAAAAACCATGAACGCAGCTGCGCGGCACAGGAACAATATGCCCCTGCCGACCTGCGAACAAAGCCAGACGAGAAACCAATGTCGTAACATGGTGGAGATTAGCCCCAATTATCGTCTCCGAAAGACATTACTTAAGTAACCGGCTGCTTCATGCTTTGAGATTTTTGCGTTCAATTTCCGGCGCAAACCACCGGGACAATCCTTTGCCAGCTTCGCTAAGTACATGGCTGAAAATGGTGTTATCAACTATGCGGACGTTTTATCACCACGCCCAGGCATCAGCCAGGGCAAAATATTGATCTGACCGAAAGCGGATAATCCGCCTCTCATGTGCAAAAATGACCGGGCTTAACCTTTCGTACGTGGAAAGGGTTGCACCGAAACCAAGGCAGCCATCGAACGGGAAGCCAATTTCAGCCCGGCCGACAAAGAAAATCCACGCATGAAATCAGCAGCACCCAGCATTTTTCCGCCCGGACGTTGCAGCCGGCGGAGTCGCAACACTCCCTGCCCGGTTGCAATTAACAGGCCTTCTGCATCGCTGCCCAAAATCATGCCGGGTTCCGAACCAGATGTGGAAAATCCATCACCCGTTTCACGGCAGGTTTCCGCTGCGACCGTGTCAGCCAGGCCGAGTTTCACCGACTGCCCGTTGATCTCAATACTGCATGCCGGCCATGGGAATAATCCGTTTATCCTGGCCGCGAGCTGCGCAGCCGAGGCCGTGAAATCAAGCGCGCCGTCCGCTTTTTCCAACTTCCGGCAAAAAGTGGCTTGGGCTGCATCCTGCTCCAGAAAACCCAAGGTGCCATCCGCCAGTTTCGGCAGCGCGCGCGCAAGCAGCGGAATGCACGCGTCGGCCAATTTCGCTTCGACCTCCAACGCCGTATCCAATGCACCGATGCTCACGCGTTCCACGTCGGCAATCGGCCCGGCATCGAGCGCGGGCACAATCTTCATCAACGTCACACCGGTCTGACGCTCACCGCTGGCGATCGCGGTTTGAATGGGCGAGGCGCCGCGATACTTCGGCAGCAAAGACGTGTGCAAATTGAGCGTGCCAAGGCGCGGCGCGGAAATGAAATCCTGCCGCAAAATATGTCCATACGCCATGATCAGCGCGACGTCGGACCGAAAGGTTTTGATTCGGGCGAGTTCCTCGGGGGTGAGTTTCTCCGGCTGATGCACCGGCAGACCGCGAGCCTGCGCCCAGAGTTTGATCGCGTTGGGTTGCACCTTCTGTCCACGGCCGACGGCGCGATCCGGCTGTGTGTAAATAGCGACCAGTTCAACCGTCTGGCGCGCCTCGTCCGCCAGCCAGTTCAGCAAAGGCAGCGCGATGGCATCCGAGCCCATGAAAACCGTGCGCAGCATGGCGGGAATCAATCGTCGATGAGATCAAACTCGTCCGGCTCGTCGACCCGGACCTCTCCCGGCTTGGGGTGGCTCATCCGTTTCCCGTCCAAGCGCATCTCGGCGGACTGCTTTTTCTTGCCGACCAGATCGAAGTGAATCGGACAACCGTCGAGCCCGAATTCCTTCACCACGCCGGCCTCGAGGTAGCGGCGATATTGCTCCGTGAGCTTCTCCTCGCGATTGCAAAAAATCTTGATCCGGAACGGCCGGTGTCCGACCTGCGTGGCGTAATAGACCCGGAAACGCTGGCCACCGATCGATGGCGCCGGCATGCGGTCGGCCAGCGCGATGATCGCCTGGTTGAGCTTGGCCGTGGGGATTTTTGTCTCCAACCGCGCGCTGAGCGCCCGCGCCGCCTTGAGCATGCGCTCGATATCATTGCCGGTCAGCGCCGACACAAACATCACCGGCGCGCCGGGCGTGAAGAAGAGGCGCTCATGCAGGGCCTTCTCAAACTTCACCCGGAAATCGCGCTCACTTTTGTATTTTTTGAGATCGCCGCGACGAATCGCGGCAAACACCAGATCCCACTTGTTGACCACGACCACGATGGGGCGGGCTGCCTCGACGATCTCGCCGGCGATGGCCTTGTCCTGCTGCGTCACACCGTCCATGGCATCAAGCACCATGTAGACCACGTCAGCCGAGCGGATGGCATCGAGCGAACGGACCTTGGAAAAATATTCGACCGAAGAAGAAAGCTTGGTGTCGGCGCGAATGCCGGCGGTGTCGATCAGGCGGAACGGCCAGCGCTTCCCTTCCTTGGATTTGAACTCGAAATCAATCTCGACCGAATCGCGTGTGGTGCCCGGCGTATCGCTCACGATCAGCCGGTCATTCTTGAGCAGACGATTGCTGAGGGAGGATTTGCCGACATTGGGTCGGCCGACAAAGCAGACCGTCAACCGGTCGGTCTTCTGCGCTTCGAGCTCGGGCTCCAGGGCGAGTTTTTCCAGGATGGCGATGCGCAGGTCGGCCTCACCATTGCCGTGCTCGGCCGATAGAAAAATCGGTTCACCAAAACCGAGCCGGAAAAACTCCTCCACGTTGCTCACTTTTTCCTGCCCGCTGTCCGCTTTGTTGACGGCCAGAATGACCGATTTCTTCCCCTTGCGGAGGATCGCGGCAACGCGCGTATCGAGCGACGTCAACCCTTCGCGAGCGTCGACCACAAAAACGATGACAGGCGCGGATGCGATGGCGAAGTGCACCTGTTCTTCCGAGGCCTTGATAAGTTGTCGAGGGGTCGTGGCGTCCTGCAGCCCCAGACCGCCGGTATCGAGCAACAGATAACCGCCATCCTTGACCTCGGCCGAGATGATATCGCGCGTGACACCCGGCTGGTCATGGACGATGGAAATGCGGCGGCCCGCCAGCCGGTTAAACAGGCGACTTTTGCCGACATTGGGTCGGCCAACGATGGCTACAGTGCGGGACATAGGGGGATAGTAGTGAGCAGCGAGTAACGAGTAGCGAGTAGGAAATACGCGGCTGATTTAGCCGCGATTCCCGACCCGTCTGACCCTGCAATCGCTACTTCTTGTTTCCTTGGACGAAACGGTCCATCCGGTCACAGGCGTCGATCAGTTGTTCGTAGCCGGTGGCGAAGCAGGCGCGGACGTGACCCTTGCCGTTTTCGCCGAAAGCGATACCGGGCACCACCGCGACCTTTTCCTTCTGGAGCAGCCCGACCGCGAAATCCTTTTCGCTCAAGCCTGTCGGTGTAACATTCGGGAACGCGTAGAATGAGCCGCGCGGCGAATGACATTTGAGCCCGATCTCGTTGAAACGGCGGACGACCAGATCGCGCCGGCGGTGATATTGTTCGCGCATCATCAGCACGCTGTCCCAGCCGCGGACGAGCGCTTCGAGCGCCGCTTCCTGGGCGACAATAGAGGCGCAGAGCATCGTGTATTGGTGTACCTTCATCATCGCATCGATCAGCACTGCCGGACCGCAAGCATAGCCGATACGCCACCCGGTCATCGCGAAAGCCTTCGAGAAACCGTGGAGGAAAATCGTGCGCTCCGCCATGCCGGGCAGGCTGGCGATGCTCGTGTGCGTGCCATCAAAAGTCAGCTCGGAGTAGATTTCGTCCGTCAAAACCAAGAGATCTTTCTCGCGGCAGAACTCGGCAATCTTCTGCAATTGCTCCAGGCTGCAGGTTCCGCCCGTCGGATTGCACGGCAGATTCAGCATGAGCATTTTCGCACCCGGCTGCCAGGAAGCGCGCAGCGCCTCGGCGGTCAGCGCAAAATTATCCTTCGCATAGGTCGGAACAGCAATCGCCGCGCCGTGCACCAACGCGATGCTGGGATTGTAACTCACGTAGCACGGCTGGTGATACATCACCTTCTCCCCGGGATTAACGAATGCCCGGCAGGCCAGATCCAGCGCCTCACTGACGCCGACGGTCACGATCACCTGATCGTCGGGCCGGTAGCTGACGTTGAAATGTTCCTCGACGTACTTCGCGATCGCGCGACGCAGTTCGATCATGCCGAGATTGGAGGTGTAGTAGGTCTTGCCCTTTTCGAGAGCGAAGATGGCCGCTTCACGGATATGCCAGGGCGTGACGAAGTCGGGTTCGCCCACGCCGAGCGAGATCACGTCCTGGCCTTTCATCTTGGCCACCAGTTCAAAGAAATCGCGGATGCCGCTCTTGGGCAGCGCGGCCACATGGCCCGCCACCCATTTTTTCGGGTCGGTACTCATGATGATGTTCCTCCCGTCAAGGCGCGACGTTCAACCGCGAGGTTTGCGCTTCGCCCTGGTCGAACAGGTAGCCCTGGTCCTTGTAGCAGCGCAGCATGAAATGGGTGGACGTCGAAAGCACACCCTCGATGGTCGAGAGTTTTTCCGACACGAAGCTGGCCACTTTTTGCAGCGAACTCCCCTTGATGAAGAGCAACAGGTCGTAGCCGCCCGACATGAGGTAGCAGGACTCGACTTCGTCAAAACGCCCGATGCGTTCCGCCAGGCGGTTGAACCCGCCTCCGCGCTCCGGGGTGATCCGGACCTCAATGACCGCCCGAACTGCCGCTGCTGCCGCTTCATGCGAAAGATCGAGCACCGGACGCCAGCCGAGGAAGATTTTATCTTTCTTCAACTGCTCCAGGTGCTGATTGACTTCGGCATCGGTCAGGCCCGCGACCTGCGCGATTTGCGCGGTCGTGAGCTGGCTGCCTTCGAGCAAGAGCTTGAGCACAGGATTCATAGGGGCGGTATTAATCTGTAAAAGCACCCGGTTTGACGAGAACGAAATCGCCGGCCTTGCATAGCCTTCACAATTTCTCCCCAATACACCTCCCCGCCCTGACCAAGCATGAATATCCTGATCGCCGAAGATGAAGTCCTCCACCGAGATCTGTTGACCAGTATTCTGGCCCGCTGGCCGGAACACCAGATCACTTTGGCCGAAGATGGCCTGGCGGCTCTGCACCTGTTATCCGACCCAAAACGGCTGTTCGATCTGGTCTTTCTCGACGTGAGAATGCCCAAGCTCGGCGGCTTGGAACTTCTCCAACGCTTGCGCGAAGGTACGCTGCGCCGTTCCGCCAAGTTCGTCATTTGCACGGCGGTCAATGACCGCGCCACCATCAGCAAAGCCATTCTGCTGGGGGCCAAACGCTACATCATCAAACCCTGCACCGGAGCCGTGGTGGCCGAAACCCTGCGGCAGGTGAGTTCATCGTCCAAGCCACCCGCCTCGTGAGCAAGGCGTAGCCAAAGGCCTCTGTGCCTGTGGGATTTCTTGAAATGGGCCGGCAGTAAAGATCCCCGGGGCAAGCCCCGGGGCATTTGATCAAGACAGCTCTAAATC
>CAZIQP010000102.1:0-14201 GCA_964541315.1 uncultured Opitutaceae bacterium | reverse complement strand
GAGCCGTCATAATTGGTCCGGGCGCCGTTGAACTTGTTGTAGAGCGTGTATTGCAGGGAGAATTTTATATTGCTCTTCGACCAAAACGCTGGACCGCCTTTTTTATTCAACGGCAGATAGTTTAGTTGAATAACCGCGCCGTCACTCTCCGGCGACCCGGTCAGGCTCTCGCCGTAAAGCAGGGCGTCGTGATCGCCGCCGGTTTTGAAATACTGCACCGCGATGCCATAGGTTTTGTCGTACAGGTAGTCGACCGAAGCTTTGAAATTCCACAGTATGGCCGTCGCCTTGGCCGTCGAACCAAGGGCCTGGCTGGCGTGCCAGTTTTGGTGTTCACTGATCCAGGAAAGGAGTGCCGTGACATCGTGCCGGCCGATGGAATTTTGATACTCCGAATCAAACCCGCGGTCCACGATCCGGTCGCGGCCTTCGCTTGCGTCCCGTCCCGGATACGTGCCGGCCGCGAGACCGAAGGTGCCGATTTCCCAGCGGGCATTCGCCCCGGCTGGCCGCTCCCAAGCGAAACGCCAGTAGGGCGCCAGCCCGGTGATTTGGGTTTCATCAGCGGGATCAACCCCGACGGACTTCTGAAACTTGGTGCTCAGTGTCCGGTATCCGCCCACGTCAAAATAGAGAGAATTGGCAATCATCGCATAGGCGCCGATGCCGCCGACCTGTTGGGAAACCCCGCCGTCAATCAAGGTCGCCGCCGCCGGCGCGGGAGCGAGGCCGGAGCCGCTGAAGGGAAAGCCCCACGCCGGCGTGCTGTTCCACAGATCCTGCATCGTGGGATTGTTGTTCAGATACATGCCGTAGCTTACGGTATGACCCGCGATCGTGGCGGTGTCGGCAAACCGCAGCTCCGCATTGTCCCAAGCCCAGCTCTTTGCCGTACCGTCATAGGTCGTCTGGAAGAAGACGCCGAATTTGTTCAGGAAGGCCGCCGTGTCCGCACCCAGCAGACGCGCAGCATACGGCCCGAGCAACCGGCCGGAATAAAAAATGCTCACCTGGTTCAAGGCCAGATTATTGTTGTCGCCAAAGTGCGGCGCGGCTCCGCCGGGCTGTCCTTTGTCGGTGTGGGTGAAAGCGGGCTGCAGCATGATCGCCACCGGTGGAATATCGGACTGGTCGCTGCTCAGCGTATAGCCGTTCAATTTGAACTGATGGCCGAAGGCGGTGAGAATGGGAAATTCCGTGTGGCAGACGATGCATTGCAGTCCGGTCTGGCGGGCAAAACTCGGCACGGCCTGGGCGACGGTCGGTCCGGCCAGAAGCACGGCAGCGAACAGCCATCGAAAGCGCACCAGTGTTCCGAGCGCTTTGTTTTGCGCCGGTGCGGGCTGTCCGTTCTGGCCTGAGGATGCGGTGGGTGTCCTGTGATTCACAATTTTGCGGTGTCGAGACGTTGGTTGGATCGGATGTGTTTGCCTGCCCGGCATTCCGGCTTTGTTAGGCCAGATTGCGCTCCGTGCAGTTGACGCACGCCTACCCGTATTCGGACGGCCATCTCCCGAAAGGAGGTTTTGGTAACAGACCTGTTACCGCGTTCGTTCCAGACGCGTCGGCGGGGCACGTCTTCCGTTGAGAAAACAGAACGGAGACGAACGCGCCGAAAATGCACGGCTGTCGACCCCATTTAAAATCGGCATCGGCGCGACGCCCGGTCTCACGCCACCGCCATCACCGGATAATCCGTATAACCTTTTGCACTCTGCGAATAGAAGGTGCTGGCATCCGGCTCGACGAGAGTCGCGCCGGCCTTCACACGCGCCACCAGATCCGGATTGCTGACGTAGTGATGGCCGAAGGCGACCGCAGCGAGCGTGCCATCGGCAACGGCCTTGGCGGCCTCGGCCGGCGAGTAGCCCATGTTGCAGATCAGCGCCCCCTTGAAGGCCGCGCGGGCCGGCGTGACGACATCGCCCTTTTGTATGCCAAAAAAATCACCACGCATCAAATGCAGGTAGGCGATGCCGCGCTGGTTGAGTTGGGCGGCCACATGACTGGTCACGCCTGCCGGATCGCTGTCCTTCATGTCATTGTAACTGTTCAGCGGCGAAATGCGCACGCCCACCCGGCCCGCACCCCAAACTCCGATCACCGCATCGACCACCTCAAGCAACAGCCGGGCGCGGTTCGCGATCGGACCGCCGTAGGGACCCTTGCGCTGGTTGCTGCCATCGCGCAGGAATTCATCGAGCAGATAGCCGTTGGCGCCGTGGACTTCCACGCCGTCGAAACCCGCCATGCGGGCGTTTTCCGCCGCGTGGCTAAACCCGGCGACGATGCCCGGCAGCTCGTCGTCGCGGAGTTCGCGCGGAATCTCGTAGGGTTTCTTGCCCTGCGGCGTGTGCGTCTCGTCGTTGGTGATCCGCAGCGGGCTCGGGGCCACGGGTTGCGCCCCGTTGTTCAGCAGCGAGTGGCAGGCGCGTCCGCCGTGCCAGATTTGCAGCACGATTTTGCCGCCCTTGGCGTGGACCGCAGTGGTGACCTTTTTCCAGGCGGCAACCTGGGCCGCCGAATAAATTCCGGGTTCGCGTCCGCCGAAGGCGGAGTTGCCCTCCATCGCCATCGTGGCCTCGGCGATGATGAGCCCGGCGCTGGCCCGCTGCGCATAATAGTCGGCCATGAGGTCCGTGGGCACATGGGCCGCATCCGCCCGGCAGCGTGTGAGCGGAGCCATGAGAATGCGGTTCGGCAGTGTGAGCGAACCCAATGTGACGGGAGTGAAAAGCGGAGCGTGTTGCATGGTTGGGTAGAGCGACAAGGGAGAAAGAAATCCGCCAAAAGCAAACAGGATTTCCCCGCAGAGGTCATTCAACCGCCGGGCTCTTTCGCCCACCGGCGAAACTTCCGACCCCGGTGCCCGCCTGGCGGGCGTTACTTCGTGTTCGCAGCGCGCTCGGCGGCGAGCTGATCCCGAAAGGCTTTTTCGGCCTTGCCGATCAACGACTGCCAGCCGGCGGGATCGATGAACGGATTGGGCTGGGTGCCGCTCTCGGGCCGGGCGAATTTTTCCGCCATCGCAAACTGCCCGCCGTGCGGCGCGAAGAAAACATCGCAGGGCAGTTGCTTGAGCCGGGCAAAGGTGTTTTCGAAATCCTGGACCAACCCCGGGTAAGGCGGAGCGAGCAGCAGGCTCGTGCCCGGATTGATCGAGGCGCTGCTGAAGAAAACCACATGATAGGTCTTGCCCCCGTCGGTCACGTCCATCGTCCAGGTGGTGGCACCCCGCGTGTGACCGGGCGTGAGATGAGCGGTCAGAATGACTCCGCCCAGCGTGACGTTTTCACCCTCGCCCACAATGCGATCGGCCGCGACCGGCTGGTAAACGATCATGTCCTTGGGAAACGGGATGAAATCATCCGCTCCCCCCGAGGCCAGAATGCCCGCATCGGCGGCGGTCGCGACGACCTGTGCATGAGTGAGCTTCTTCATCAACGCGTGACCGCCGGTGTGATCAATATGGGCATGACTGCTGAGGATGACCTTGATGTCGGAAAGTTTGAAACCGAGCTGTTCAACGCTGCGTTGGATCAGCGGCACGGTTTCCTCAAACCCCGTGTCGATGAGGATGTGGCCTTCCGGTGTCGTGATCAGGTAGGAACTCACCCCGATCGCCCCGACGTAATAAATATTTCCGATCAGATGCCGCGGCGGCACGGGAGCCTTCCAGGCATCGAACATGGTTTTGGCGGCCAGTCGGTCCGTGGGCGGCCTGACCGGCGAGCCGGCCGGAGTTACGGCTCCGACCCGCCCGACAAGGAACAGGCTGAAAACAACGCTCACGACAAAAAGACGTTCTCGCTGCATAAGGGGTGGAACGGATAGGACCAACGAAACTGGTCCGGGACAACGTTCAAATTGCCTCGGCCGGGAAAATCCGCCGGCCGACACGGTTTCCCCATGCACGAGTTCTGAAATCATCACGGTGATTTAGGCACGCCAATCGCGTTCGGCCGAACGTCCGGTTCGGCCACTACCCTGAGCGGATTGGAAGACATGAATTTTCTGACCGCAGATTCCACAAACTTCTCCCGTTTTTTCGGACCGCGGAATTCAAACATCAGGAGCGTATCCTGGAATGACGTCACCAGTTGAAACTGAACCTCCTTCTGCTGTGACTTGACATCGATGATCGCCAGTCCCCACGTGCGTCCCGATTCTTCGACAACCGCAGTGCGGCGCAGCGAAATCTGGGACTGGCCCACCAGCGCTTTCTTCTCCTCCTCAAAGAATCCGGCGATTCCACCGGTTGGAAATTTCCGATCCGGGTTATGGCTGATACTCAGCGTCACACCACCGGCCGCTTTGGCGGCGAGTTGCACGCCTGAACCGTCCACAGTGATGCTGGGATCAGGCAGGACGAATTGGAAACCCGCCGGGAGCATGAGCTCCACCCCGGTGAGATCGCCGGCCCGCAACCCTGCGGGCACAACGAGTGCGAAAAACACCATAATGACTTTGTGCATCAACCTCATTTTTTCGGACACTGTTAGCTTTGAAATCGGGTAAAAGCGATAATTCACTCTGACCGTTCCCGGAAAGTCAGAGAACCTGGGCATTTTCAATCTTCGAATGCGGCGCGCCTCAAAACCCGATGCTGACGCCGCCATCCACCGGCAGAATCACGCCGGTGACGAATTTGGCGGCGGGCGAGGAAAGATAGACGGCAGCCCAGCCGATGTCAGCGGGTTCACCGAGCCTCGCCATCGGGGTGCGGCCGAGCACCTTGTTCTTGCGCGCGGAGTCGCCGTCGAACGCCTTGCGTGACATTTCCGTCTCAATCCAGCCGGGCGCAATGCAGTTCACCCGGACGCCGTGCGGTGAAAACTCCGTGGCGTATCCCTTTACCATTCCGACCATCGCCGACTTGGCCGCGGTGTACGCGATCACCAGCGGAATTCCGAAGAGCGACGCCATGGACCCGGTGAAAAGAATATGTCCGTGCTTCCGCGCGATCATGCCCGGCGCGACGGCCCGCGTGAGCGCATGGGCGCCGACAATGTTGGTGTTCAATACGCTCAGGAATTCCGCTTCGGTCGTCTCCACAGCGGGCTTTTTCAGATTGATGCCGGCGTTGTTCACGAGGCAGTCGATCGGGCCGACCTCACGGGTCACGCGTTCGATCAACGCCGGGGCCGTCTCAAACCGGGTGGCGTCGTACACGAGATGACTGGCCCCCTCGCCGAGCGACTTGACGGCGGCGGCGAGCTCCGCCTCACGCCGGCCCACGAGCACGACGCGCGCACCGGCGGAGTGCAGCGCCCGACCCATGGCGAGACCGATGCCGGTGCCACCACCGGTGATGAGGACAACCTGATTGCGCAGGGAAAATGCTTCGGCAGAGGTGAGGGACATAAAGGGTGCAAAGGTGACCAAACACAATGTGGTTGGGAGACGGGAGTCGAGTGTCCAAAATCAGATTGCGAGGACCGGGATGCGTGATCGCTTCCCTGCCACCGGCCTATCAGTTGAAAACAACCTCAGCGCTTCCGTTTCGGGCGGTTCTTCTTGTCGAGCAGCACGACCGTCGGCTCGTAACCGGCGGCTTCAGCCGGCTCAAAGTCGGCGTACGCGGCGATGATGACTTCGTCGCCGGGCTGCACGAGGCGCGCCGCGGCACCGTTCACCATCACCTCGCCCTTTTTCTTGCTGCCTATGACGTACGTGGCGAAACGCTGGCCGTTGTTCACATTATAGATTTCGACACGCTCGTGCAGCAGGAGGCCGGCGGCTTTGCGCAGGTCAGGCCCAAGGGCAATGGAGCCTTCGTAATTGAGATCGGCGGCCGTGACGGTCGCACGATGCAGTTTGGATTTCAGGAGGGTGAGACGCATGGCGGGTAAATGGAATTATAGAGGTGAGAGTTTGCTGTTTGATTTTGTAGGGCTGTCGCTTGCCGGCACGCCTTCTTCGAACGCGGCGCGGACACAAGGTCCGGCCTTACAAAAAAGCGCTGGAGCGTTAGAATCATTTTTTGTCGGTTTCACGATTCAGTTGCTCGGCGTGCTTGAGGCCGAAGAGCACGAGCTCAGGGACGACTTCGTCGAAAAGTTTTTCGCTTTCCAGCATCCGGGAGAAGCCGCCCGTGGCGACGATCACCGGCTTGGAGTTGGGGAAAGCCTCACGGGTCAGCTCGCTCGAGAGCTGGCGGATCGCGCCCACATGGCCGAAATAAAGCCCGGACTGGATGCTCTCCGCCGAACTGCGACCGAGCGCGACCTCGGGCCGGGTGATTTCCACCGAAGGTAGACGCGCCGTGCGGCTCGACAATGTTTCCGCCGAGATGCCGATGCCGGGAAGAATGGCGCCACCAAGGTAGTCGCCACCGGCCGTCACCACGTCAAAGGTCGTGGCCGTGCCGCAATCGACCACGATGCAGTCGCGCCCCGGATGGCGCTGGGTGGCGGCGATGGCGTTGGCAATGCGGTCGGCGCCCACTTCGAGCGGATTCCGGTACTTCACGCGCAGCCCGGTCTTCACGCCCGCCTGCAAAATGAAGGGCTCGTTGTCGAAATACTTGATGCACGCCGCGCGCAGCGGATAGGCCACCACCGGCACCACCGAACAGATCGCCACGCGCCCGACCCCGGCCGGGTCGATGCCATTCTCCCTCAGCACCGAGCGGAGAAACACGCCGAACTCGTCCGAGGAACCGACCGGATGCGTCGTCTTGCGAAACTGCACGAGCAGTTTGTCACCATCGAACACGCCGCCGTGGATCTGGGTATTGCCGACATCTAGACAGAGGAGCATGGGAGAAAACAATTAAGTGCTGAGGATTGAGCCCAACGCGGACGCCAGCGCCGCGCGCGTCGTGCAATGCGCCGCCACCGTTCCGTCGGGCCGGTAGATGTCGGCTGGGAAATCGCAACCCGCCGCCTTGGCCGTGAGGTCGTTGTGCACGACGTAGTCGGCCTTCGCATGGGCGAACAATCCGCGCACCGCCGCCTGGCTTTCGACGGGACTCGCCCCGTTCGTGAGTTTGAAGGCCACCACGGAAACCTTGGAGTTGGCGCTGCGGGCGCGCAGGCTGTCCACCAGCTTGGCGGTGGGCTTCAGCCGCAACACCGGCGACGCGGTGGAATCGATCTTCGCCTGGGCCGGCCGCACCTGCCCCGCCACCTCCACCGCCGCCACGCTGAAATCGCTCACGGCCGCCGCGTGGATCACTGCGTCGAATTTCTCGCCCCCGAGCAAACGCGTCAGCGCCGCATCAAGTTCCGCGAACGAACCAAAAGTCTCCTCGCGACCCGCCGCCTCCGGCCGGACCGAATGGCGCGCCCGCAGCAGCACAACCTCGTGGCCATCGCGGGTCAGCCGCGACGCGATGCCCGCGCCGGTGGCACCGGTGCTCGTATTCGCCAGCACGCGCACGCCATCGATCGGCTCCGCCGTCCCGCCGCTTGTCACGAGCACGCGCAGGCGTTTCGCGGGTTTTGCCGCCGCCGCTTCGACCGCCGCAACAATCTCCGGTGGCTCGGCCAGACGACCCTCGCCCATTTCGCCGCACGCCGTGCGACCCACGCCTGTTGGCAAAAATCTCACACCCCAGGATTTCAGTTTCTCCACTGAGGCAACCGTCGCCGGATGCGACCACATCTCCGGGTTCATCGCGGGCGCGATCAGCCAGGGCTTGGTCCGGTCATGCGCGAGAAACAACGCACCGGGCAGATCGTCCGAAAGTCCGGCGGCGAACCGGTTGATCGTGTTGGCCGTGGCCGGGCAGACGATCACGAGGTCCGCCCAGCGCGTGAGATTGATGTGTTCCATCGCCGAGCCGGAGGCAAAAATATCAGTCATCACCGCCGAGCCGGTCAGGCCTTCGAGCGTGGCCGGGCCGATGAACTTAAGTGCGGAGGCCGTCGCCACCGTGCGCACGCGATGGCCGTTCTGCACGAGACGCGACACCGCCTCGCACGCCTTGTAGCAGGCGATCGAGCCGGAAAAAACAAAGAGGATGTTAGAGCCGGACATTGTCGATGAGCCTCACGTCCTCGATGCGCACGGCGCCGAGCCGCACGCCATCGCGTTCTTCCACGTAGTCCACCTCGAAATCCGCCGCCTGCAGCAGCCGCACCGCATCGGCGGCCGCGGGCGCCGAGCGCAGGATCTGGGGAAAATGGGCCGCCCGGGCGCGCCCCGCCGCCGACAACCGCCGGTTGCGCGAACTCATCGCGAGTCCATCGGGATCGCGCACGGTCTCGCAATGCACGATCTCCACCGGGAGCAGCAGCGCCTTCACCATGCCGTCCACGAGCTGGAGTTGCTGCCAGTCCTTCTCGCCAAAATACGCCCGGTTCGGCTGCACGAGATTGAAAAGCTTCAGCACCACCGTCAGCACGCCGTCAAAATGCCCGGGCCGGTGCGCGCCTTCGAGCACGTGGCTGAGTTCGTTCTCGGTCACGCGATAGCGGTATTTGTCCGGATAAATCTCCGCCGCCTCCGGCACGATCACATCGTCGACCAGGCCGACGGACAGCGCGAGATCGGCTTCCAATGTGCGCGGATATTTCACGAGATCATTCGGGTCGTTGAACTGCGGCGGATTGACAAAGATGCTCAGCACCACGCGATCGTTCTCCGCCCGCGCCCGCTTGAGCAACGCGTGATGCCCCTCGTGCAATGCACCCATGGTGGGCACAAAGCCGACGCTTTTCCCGGCGAAATTCGCGCCGGTCCGTGTCGTGCGCCATTCATGCATTTTGTGATGTACCCTCATGCGATAATCTCCTCGCGCGCCGGGAACTTCGCCGCCCGCACATCACGCGCATAATTGTTCAACGCATTCAGCACCTCGCCGTGACCATCGAGGTAACGCCGTGCAAACCGCGGACGAAACTTCGCGTCGAGCCCGAGCAGATCCGTGATCACCAATACCTGACCGGAAGTGCTGCCGCCCGCGCCGATGCCGATGGTCGGGATCGTGAGGGCCGCCGTGACCTCCGCCGCGAGCGCGACGGGTACGCATTCGAGCACGAGCGAAAATGCGCCGAGTTCTTCGAGCCGCTTGGCATCAGCCAGCAACTGCGCCGCTTCGGCTTCGGAACGTCCCTGCATCCGATAACCGCCGAGTTGGTTGATCGATTGCGGCGTGAGCCCGAGGTGACCCATCACCGGGATGCCGCTGCCCACCAAGTGCGCAATCACGTCTTCGTGACCCGCCACGTTTTCCAATTTCACCGCGGTGGCGCCGGCCTGCATCAGAGCTCCGGCCACACGCGTCGCCTCTTCGAGGCCCTTCCGGTGCGCCAGAAAAGGCATGTCGGCAATGACGACCATGTCCGGTGCGCCGCGGCGCACCGCGGCGGTGTGCAGGCACATCATTTCTAGAGTAGCATGGACGGTGGAAGGCAGGCCGTGGACAACCATCGCGAGGCTGTCGCCGACAAGGATGGCATCGGCCTCGGATTCGGCGACGGTGCGCGCCATGAGCGCATCGTAAGCGGTGACGACCACGATCGGTTTCTGTTCCCGGCGGGCCCGGGCAAATTCAAGGATGCTTTTCATATCGCCTTCGCATGATTCCGTCGACGGCAACCTGCGAGGCGGCCCCCCTCTCGGCGAGGGTGGTGGCGTAAGCTGGACTTTGAAGTGCTTGTCGCATGGCGATCAGGCCTGGTTATCCGAGGACGTTGAGATGAACTGTGACTGAATCCGGTCGCGCACGAGTTCGCGCCAGACAAGAACCAAGGTGCGAATCCCTTGCCCAAGGGCAAATGAAAACTGGGGCGGTCCGATTCCCAGTGGGCAAACTGAATCAAGTTACTTCCCAAAGAGGATTTAAGCACTGAATCCACATTCAGCCGGACTCATGGAGCCTAGGCGACAAAACGCGTTTTGACCACAACAGGAAGCGACAAACTGTAGTAGGGGCTTTGTACCCCGATCATTGATGTTCGATCGCCACGAGACTTTCCAATCGGGGCATAAAGCCCCTCCTACAGCTCACTAACCCGTGCTACGCAACCGGCACGACCTGGTGCGCTTTTCCCTCACGCAAATGCCAGATAGCGGGTTTTGGCCGCACGACTGTCGTGTGGTTTAGGAGGTTTCATGGACCAGCCCATGGAATCACTACCTTTTCCCATGACCATGCCCGCTCTCAATTCCCTGCCCCTCACCGTTCTTCGCCGCAGCGCACGCGAGTGGATTTCTCGCCGCGCCCTGAAGCAGCCAGCGTTGTTCTGCCTTCGCTCCGCCGGCTTGATTGCGCTCTGCCTGGCGGCACCGTTTCTCGCCGCCGCCGGTTCCTGGCAATTGTTATCGCCCTCACCCACCGCCAGCCACATCAATAGTTTTGTCCATGGTGGAGGTCAGTTTGTCGGGGTGGGAGGCTCGGGTGAAATCATCACCTCGCCCGACGGCGCGACCTGGACGTCCCGCGAGTCTGGAATTCAAGATTCGCTCGCCCGGGTGGTCTACGACGGGACGCGCTTTATCGCCATCAGCGGCACCACTCTCCTCACTTCGAGCGACGGCATCCTTTGGACGAAACAAACTGTGCCCGCCATCCTGAACGACATCGCGGCGGGCAACAATTTGCTCGTGGCCATCGCCGCTCCGGCTGGAACCGGTCAACCTTATCGCCTGATGGCCTCGCCGGACGGCATCACCTGGACGTCGAGTGACAGTGCGGCGCAGCCGATGCGAATCCTTTTCACCAACGGCGTTTTTGTGGCGGTCGATACCAGCGGGGACGCGCTATCTTCAACCGACGGGCTCACGTGGACCACGACCCCGCTACCAGACATCGGAACAACTCCCTATTTCGCCGCTGGCAACGGCTCCTTCCTGGTCAGTCTCGGGACGAAGACCTACCTTTCGAACAATGGCACCACTTGGCGCGAAGTGACGTCCCACCCGGTCGATCCCGGAAGCCCGATTACATTGGTCGTCCCCAACCTTCAGGGCGGAGTGGCGGGGAGCACCATGGGATTTGCCGGTGGCTATTTCTACATTCAGCAAAATCGTTACGCGGCGGATCCCTATCGCACCTATCGTTCTGCGGACGGGGAAACCTGGGAGGCGGTATCTCTGCCATTTAATGCCGACTTGTCGACTCTGGCCTCGGGTGGCGGTGTCGTGGTGGGAACGGAGCTGACGACGTTTTACGTCGGTCCCAATCCCGCCAGCTATGCGATTTATTCCTCAAGCGACGGCCTGATTTGGACCAACCGAAGCACCTATGCGACCAACACCGGTACGAGCCTGGTCTACGGCTTGGGCCGTTTTTTCTCCAGCGGCCAGGTTTCGAGTGACGCCCTCACGTGGGTTTCAACTCCTTTCGAGCCGACCCACGCAGCGGGAGATTTGGTCTTCCGCGTCTCTTCAAAATTTACGGTCACCGGCAATAGCTCGACGATCATCAACGCAAACGGCGTCACGAGTGTGGCGGTCTCGGCCGATGGTTTGACGAGCCTGCCGGTCGATGTGAAAATGGCCACGCCCCGTTCGGTTGCGTTCGGGGCCGGACACTATGTTTTCGTGGGTGACAGTGGCAACGTCTCGAGTTCCACCGATGGCCTGACCTGGACGGCGGGCACGAGCGGCACCACGAATGATCTCCAGGCCGTTATCTTCGCGTTCAGCCGGTTCGTCGCCATCGGCAGCAAAGGCACCTTGGTCACTTCGCCGGATGGCGTCACTTGGACCGTGCAAAATACTTCCACCACGATCGATTTCCTTTCCGCCGCCGCCGGATCCGACCGCATTGTGGTAGGCACCACCGGATCAGCAGCGGCAGTGCCTGCACTTACGCTCTCGGGCAATGTCACGGTCCAGATTGCGGCCACCCGCCGCTCTGACGCGCTCATCTGGTTTGATGGCGAGTTCACCAGCGTCGAACAGAACCCGCTCAATGATTACAACGGGAGCATCAGCTTCGCGAGATCCACCGATGGCAGCACGTGGACCGACATTCCGCTCCGCTACCCCAGATCATTGGGCGGACGCTCGATGATCACTGCCGGAAACGGCACGGCCCTGATGGCGTTACCCGCAGGATCGAGTTGGTCTCTCACCGAACTCTTTACCGCCGTATTCCAAAACAGAATTGCGGCCAGCAATGCTCCCGTCATCACCCACGCCCCCGTCGCCACAACCATTCATCGGGGAGAGACCGCCACCTTTGGCGTGGGCGTTACCGGAAGCGGAGCCTTCTCCTACCAATGGAATCGCAATGGCACGCCGATCACAGGCGCGACGAGTCAGGTTTTATCCCTGCCTCTCATCCAAGACTCGGATGCGGCTGACTACACCGTAACCGTTTCAAATTCGCTCGGCTCGGTTACGAGCGCGTCCGCCAAACTCACGGTGCAGACACCCATCCCTCTCACAATCACCAAGCAGCCCGTCGGCGGGACGCTCTATTCTTATCAACCTTTCGATTTGACGGTCGAAGTCAGCGGTTCCGGTCCGATCACCTATCAGTGGCGCCGAAACGGCACGCCCGTCTACTCTACTTCGCCGATCCTGGAGATTTACACGGCATCCTATTCAATGGACAACTACACGGGAACTTACGATGTAGTGATCACCGCGCCCTATAGCACGGTGACCAGTCAAGCGGTCATCGTCAGTCGCAGCGGCCCGATCGTGACGGTCAGCCAATCCGGCGGTACGAGTCCGGGCAGCACGCTGATCGTCACCGCCACCGCGACGGGCAAGAGCCCGTTCACCTATGCGTGGAATCAAACGGTGGGCGGAACCCTGGTCGGAGCCGCTGACGCCACGCTCGTGTTGCCGAACCTGACTTCGAACGATACCAGTCCCTACCGGGTTACCGTGACCGACGCCGACGGTATTTCCACGGACGCCTATTTCACCGTGGCGGTTTTCGGCTCCGATCCCGCGCCGGCCACCGCTCAAGTCACCGCCGCCGCCGGCCAAAAGCTGACCCTGCGGGCACCGATTTCGGTTTCCGACATCGTGAGACCCTCCTTCCAATGGCGTTTCAAGAATTCTCCCATCGCCGGTGCCACCGCCTGGAGCTTCACGACTCCGGCCATGTCCGACATCAACGCCGGCGATTACTCGGTGGTGGTGACAAATTCGAGCGGTGGCACCGCCACCTACACGACCACCATCACTTTGGGAAATGCAGTCACAGCCCCGACCGTCGTCGCGCAAACCACCAGCCGCGCCGTATCCGCCGGCTCGACGACTACGTTTTCCGTATCGGCCGGAGACGCTTCCGTCTCGAGTTACCAATGGCAGATCAGCCCCAACAGCGGCGGCACCTGGGCCAACATCTCTGACGGTGGCCCCTACTCCGGTGCCACGACCCAGACCCTGGCCATCGCCGGCGCCACCGCGGCGATGAACGGCTACCAATATCGTTGCGTCGTGGGCAACACGGTCGGCAATGCCACCAGCACTGCGGCGACACTCTCGATCAACAGCGATCCCATGTTGGTTTACCCCGTTGCGATTGCGCGCGGCAGTTCGGGCAATCTCTTCGTGTCCGATGCCTCGGCCAATGTGATCCGCATGGTGACACCCGCCGGAGCCGCCAGCATCTTTGCCGGCACCGCCGGCAGCGCCGGATCTCTCGACGGCATCGGCAGTGCCGCCCGTTTCAATCAACCCGGCGGAGTGGCGTTCGATAGCGCGGGCAATCTCTATGTCGCCGATACGGGCAACGCTACCATTCGCAAAATCACCGCAGCCGGCGTGGTCACGACGCTCGCCGGAGATCCCTCAGCCCGCGGCAACGTCGACGCCACCGGGAGTGCCGCGCGCTTCAATCATCCTGTCGGCCTCTCCGTCGACGCGACGGGAAACATCTATGTCGCCGATACCTTTACTCATACCGTGCGCAAGATCACGTCCGGCGGAATCGTCACCACCCTGGCCGGCACCAACGCGGTTTCCGGTTCGAGTGACGGATCGGGTGCGGCGGCCCGCTTCAGCGGTCCGGCGGGTGTAGCCGTCGACGCCAGCGGCATGGTTTATGTGGCTGACACAGGCAACAGCACCATCCGCAAGATCACCGCCAGCGGCGTGGTCACGACGCTCGCGGGTTTGCCCGGGGTCGGCGGTTCGAACGACGGGACAGGAGGCAACGCCTTGTTCAGCCAGCCCACCAGCCTCGTCGTGGATGCAAATGGCACCGTGTACGCGGCCGACACCGGTAACGATCTCATTCGCAAAGTAACATCCGCCGGAGTTGTCACCCTGTTGGCCGGCGTCCC
>CAZIQP010000101.1:0-14228 GCA_964541315.1 uncultured Opitutaceae bacterium | reverse complement strand
CTCGATCTCGTTGACCGACATGTTGAGGAGCTTGCGGAGCTTGTTCTGCTCCTCGGAGACCTCGGCGGTGACGCTCTCGAACTCATACGACTCCTGCGAAACGCGATCGAACACGTCGAGGTGGTGCTTGAGAATGGAAGCGGACTGCTTGAGGGCGTCGTCCGGGGTGATGCGGCCGTCGGTCCAGATTTCGAGCACGAGCTTGTCGTAGTCGGTGATCTGGCCCACGCGGGTGTTCTCGACGGCGTAGCGGACGAGGCGAACCGGGGAGAAAAGGGAATCGATCGGAATGACGCCGATGGACTGCTCTTCCTTCTTGTTCTCTTCGCCCGCGTAGTAGCCGCGGCCGGACTTGACCTCGATCTCGGCCTCGAAGGCGCGCTTATGATCGAGCGTGCAGATGACCTGCTCCGGATTGATGATCTTCACGCCGGCATCAAGCTGGATGTCAGCGGCGGTGACGGGACCCTCGCGGTTGACCTTGATGAGGAGTTTGTAGGCTTCGCGCTTCTCAGAAACGATGAGGATTTTCTTGAGGTTGAGCACGATGTCCGTGACGTCCTCGACGATGCCGTCGACGGACTGGAACTCGTGGTTCACGCCGTCGATCTTGATCGAGCTGATGGCGCTGCCCTCGATGGAGCTGAGGAGCACGCGGCGGAGGGAATTACCGACCGTGTGGCCATAGCCGGCCTCGAAGGGCTCGGCGATGAACTTGGCATAGGTGGACGTGGCGCCCTCCTCGATCTTGGTGAGCTTGGAGGGGAGTTCGAATTTTCCGAGACGCTTTGGCATGGGAGGAGAAGTTTTAGGAGATGGGTTTTTAGTTACGAAGCGGACTCAGCGAAAGGAGGATTAGAAGCGGGAGTAGTACTCGACGATCAGTTGCTCGTTGATGGAGGGATCCATCTCGTCACGGACGGGCAGACGGGTGATGACACCCGAGAGGGCTTCATCGTTCCGCGTGATCCAGGCAGGAACAACCCGGGCCCGGTTTTCTTCCAAAGCGCGGGTGGCGATCTGGCGGGAGTTGTTGTTGGCCTTGATCTCGACGGTGTCGCCGGCCTGGACGGCGTAGCTGGCGATGTCGACCTTGTGGGCGTTGACCTTCACATGCCCGTGATTGACGAGCTGGCGGGCCTGGGCGCGGCTCTTGGCGAAACCCATGAGATAGACGACGCTGTCGAGGCGGGTCTCGAGGAGCTGCAGGAAGCGCTCGCCGGTGACGCCGCGCTCGCGCTTGGCGATGGCGAACGTGCGGCGGAACTGGCGCTCAAGCAGACCGTAGATGAAGCGGAGTTTCTGCTTCTCGTTAAGGCCGATCGCGTATTCCGACAGCTTGCGACGGGACTTGGGTCCGTGCTGGCCGGGGGGAAAATTGCGACGCTCGAGAACCTTGGCGGAACCGAGGACGTAGGTGCCGAAACGGCGGCTGATGCGAGTGGTGGGACCGGTATAGCGGGCCATGGATGTAAGCGGGTTGGAAGGTTAACGCGATTAGACGCGACGACGTTTGCGTGGGCGGCAACCGTTGTGCGGCACCGGCGTAACATCGATGATGGAGGAGATTTCAAGGCCGATGGCTTGAAGGCCGCGGATGGCGGAATCACGACCGAGACCAGGACCGCTGACGCGGATCTGAACCTCTTTGAGACCGTGAGCCATGGCGTTGCGGGCGGCGTCCTGCGCGACGACCTGGGCGGCGTAGGCGGTGGACTTGCGCGAACCGCGGAAGTTGCACTTACCGGCGCTGGACCAGGAGATCACATTGCCCTTCGCGTCCGTGATGGAGACGATGGTGTTGTTGAAGGTCGCGGCGATATTGGCGATGCCCGAAATGACGTTCTTCGAACCCTTGGCCTTGCGGACCTTGATGGTGCCAAGCTCTTCCTTGAGCAAATCTTCAGCGGAGAGCGACTTTGGAACGCCGCCGACGAGTTCAACGGGCTTGGCGTCGGCCGCAGGAGCGGCGACGGCTTCACCCTCGGCGGGTTTGGCGGTCTTCGGGGCCTTGGCCGGCTTGTCGGACGCAGGAGCGCCAGCAGCCGGAACGGCAGCGGCGTCTTTCTTTGGCGCCTTCTCTTTCTTGGGAGTGGATTTTTCTTCGGACATGATCGGTAATGGTTAGACTTCCTTGGCGGCCTTGGAAACACCCACGGTCTTGCGCGGTCCCTTGCGGGTGCGGGCATTGGTGGAAGTACGCTGGCCGCGCACGGGCAGGCTGCGACGGTGACGGATACCACGGTAGCAATTGATCGCCTGAAGGCGCTTCAAGTTGCCGGCGATATCACGGCGGAGATCACCCTCCACCACCCACTTGTTGTCGGTGATGACATGGAGAATCTTGTTCAGTTGCTCCTCGGTGAGATCCGAGGCGCGCATGTCGGCATTGAGGCCGGCCGCTTCGATGATGAGATCGGCACGGGCGGGTCCAATGCCATAGATATACCGGAGGGAATATCCGATTTTCTTTTTGGCGGGCAATTCAACGCCGAGTAAACGTGGCATAGTTGAGGAGGTTTAAGTTGTAAGGTTTAAGTTTGGGAAAGTGAGGGAGAGGCGGCACGCGGGATCGTGAGGATCTCGGGGCCCGATTCGGTCGTGAGCACGGTGTGTTCGAAGTGGGCGGAAGGTTTGCCGTCGGCGGTGACGATCGTCCAGCCGTCGGAGAGCGTGCGGACTTCGTGGCGGCCAAGGTTGACCATGGGCTCGATGGCGAGGGTCATGCCGGGCTTGATTTCCTCGGTGCGTTTGCGAGGGCGATCAACGAAGTTCGGAATCTGCGGCTCTTCGTGCATTTTCTGGCCGACCCCGTGGCCGACCATTTCGCGGACGATGCTGAAACCGTGGCCTTCGACGAAGTGTTGCACGGCCGAGGATATATCGCCGATGCGGTTTCCGACCTTGCACTGGGCAATACCAAGCGTGAGGGCTTCTTCGGTGACTTTCAGCAGCTTGGCGACCTGCGGTGCCAGCGTGCCAACCGGGACGGTGATCGCGTTGTCGCCAATGTAACCGTTGTATTCCACGGTGACGTCGAGGGAGATTATGTCGCCGTCGCGCAAAATGCGCTTCAGCGAGCCGATGCCATGCACCACTTCTTCGTTAACGGAGAGACAGGTGTAGGCGGGATAGCTGCGTGATCCAATCACATAGCCGTACGGGGCGCTGCGCGCTCCGTGGGACGCGATCATGTCGCGGCCCATCTGATCCAAGTCATAGGTCGTAACCCCAGGTCGAATCTGTTCCGCCAGTTTCGCCAGGATAGTGGCGGCGATGGAACAGGATTCACGCATCCGGCGGATGGCCTCCGCATTTTTAATCGGAATGGCCATCAGGAGAAGGCGCAAGTGACTCCGTGAGGGAGCCCTTGGGTGCGGTAATAGGTGATGACGTCCGCCGAAGCGGAAGGCCGGGCAAACACAGCGGTGAGATTTTCACCGCGGGTTTCCAACCATTCATCAAGCACCTTGGCTTGGAGCAGCGTAGCCGGGAAGCCTTCGAGAAGGAATCCCGCATCGGGTTTGCGTCCCCAGAACCACTTGCGGAGAACCGCGAGAAGAGTCTGGTCAGCCACGGCGGAGCCGCGGGAGATCGCCGCGGCGGCCTGCTGGCCGTGCGGAGTGCGACGCGAAATCTCCTGTTGCACTAGGGAAGCAGGAGAGACGTGCTCAATTGAGAAAGAACGAACCTCGGTTTTCAGATCGGCGAAATGCGGACCATCGGGACCAAGGAGAATGAACTTCGCCTTCGCTTGCGCGAGGGCGGAAAAGGGGCTGGAGTGTTCAGGCCCTTGCAACGAAGTAAAGAGTTAAAGAAGGTTGTAGCGACGAAGAGCCCAGCAGCCAAGGCCAACCAGAAGAATGCTGACCATGACGGCAACCAGTTGCATCACGGTCTTGTCGGAAGCCGCCTCGCCCAAGGTCATCTGCGCCGAGGTGCTGCGACCGCGAATCCTGCCCTTTTTAAGGAATCCATCATAGTGGCGCTGGAGCAGGAAGGTCTCGATCTGGCGCATGGTGTCCAAGATGACACCGACCGTGATGAGCATGCCCGTGCCACCGAAGAAATAGGCGATCCGGGCCGGCACTTTCAAACTGTAGAGTAAAACGTCCGGAAGGACCGCGATGATGGTGAGGAACACCGCGCCGGCCAAAGTCAGCCGGGTCATGATAAAATCCAAGAAACTGGCGGTCGGCTGGCCGGGACGAACCCCGGGAATGTAGCCGCCATATTTCTTGAGGTCATCGGCCACTTGAATCGGCTTGAACATGACCGAGACCCAGAAATAGCTGAAGAAAAGAATCAGGAAGGTCATGCCGACGTAATAGGTCCAGTGTCCGCGCAGGAGATTGTCAGAAGCCTCCACCAGCCACGGCAGGCCGAGATTCGCCCCCATCATCCGGAATATCTGCTGAGGGAAAAGCAAAATGGCACTGGCGAAGATAACCGGCATGACACCCGAATAATTCACCTTGAGCGGCAGGAAGGAACTCTGGCCGCCGTAAACCTTCTGCCCCACCACGCGCTTCGCATATTGGACCGGGATCTTCCGTTGACCCTGGGTAACCGCGATGATCCCCGTGGTGACGATCAGGAAAAGCGCGAGCATCATGGCACCCTGAATCGGGCCGAGGGTGGCCACGCCCACCGGGGCAAAGAAAAGCTGGTACGTCGCCACGGCCGCCGCCGGAATATCGGCCAGAATACCAACGGTGATGAGCAGGGAGACGCCATTGCCGATGCCACGCTGGGTAATCTGTTCGCCCAGCCACATCAGGAGCATGGTGCCTGCGGTCATGAAAAAGATCGAGGTGATGATGAACGTCAGCTTCCCGGTAATCACAATCTGGCCGTAGTGACTCACATCGTAGCCGGAAAACAACGCGGACGGATTTTGCAAGGCGGTCAAGAGCATGCCGCCCTGAACCAAGCAGATGATGAGCGTGAGGTAACGGGTGTACTGGGTGAGCTTCTGGCGGCCGACATCACCCTCCTGTTGGAGGCGGCTGAGCTGCGGAACCACTGCGGTCATCAACTGGAAAATAATCGAGGAACTGATGTAGGGCATGATGCCCAGGGCGCACACGGCACCCTTCAACAGCGCACCGCCGGTGAACATGTTGTAGAGCCCCACCAATGCACCGCCGCCACCAGCCGTCTGGTCGGCAAAAAACTGCTGGAGCGGCTTCGGATCAAGCCCGGGCAACGGAATATGCGCGCCAACCCGGGCAACAAAGAGCAGCGACAGTGTATAGAGGATTCGCGAGCGGAGCTCGGGAATCTTCATGGAGTTGGTAAAGGCGGAAAACATGTTGAAGTTCGGATTCGGGAATGCGGAGCGCGGATTACAGGGAAGTGGTTAACCTGCTCACTGGATTTATTTCGCAGTCCGCATTCAAAAATCAGCAATTGGTTCAACCTATGATCGCCTGGCCGCCCGCCTTTTCGATCTTGGCCTTGGCCGTGGCGGTGAATTTGGTCGCGGTGACCTTGAGCGCGCGGCTGATTTCGCCGTCACCCAAAACCTTCAGCAGCGCACCGTCGGAACGGATCAGACCGCCTTTGACCAACGCGGCGATGTTCACTTCGGAAACCGAAGCATCAAGGCGGGCGAGATCGCCGACATTGACCACGGCATACTCGGTACGGAATTCGTAATTATTGAAACCACGATGCGGGAGTTTGCGGTAAAGGGGCATCTGGCCGCCTTCGAAACCGGGACGGATCGAACCGCCGGAACGGGCCGACTGGCCCTTGCCGCCTTTGCAGGAGGTCTTGCCGTGGCCGCTGCCCTCGCCGCAACCGACGCGCTTGCGACGGTGGGTGGCACCTTTGACGTTTTTGAGAGTGTGAAGAAGCATTTTGATTTTTCCTAAGTTTGGGTCGCCGCCCCGCAGAAATGCGGAACGACTCGGATTTTTAGTCGGATGATTTAGCTGCGCAGAGCCTTGATGTCCTCGGCCAGACGGAGCTGGCGGAGACCATTGAGCGTGGCGTGAACAACTGCGATGTGGTTCTTGGAACCCATCGACTTGGTGAGAACGTTGTGGACACCGGCGGCTTCAAGCACCGCGCGGACACCGCCGCCGGCGATCAGGCCGGTACCGGGCGTGGCCGGGCGAAGGAAGACCTTGCCGCCGTCGAACGTGCCAAGCACCGCGTGCGGGATGGTGTCGCCCTTCAGCTTGACGGGGAGCATCCGCTTGCGGGCGGCTTCGGTGGATTTCTTGATCGCGTCGGGCACTTCGTTGGCCTTGCCGTAACCGATGCCGACATTGCCCTTGCCGTCGCCGACGACGGAGAGAGCGGAGAAACTGAAGCGGCGACCACCCTTCACGACTTTGGCGCAGCGATTGATGAACACTACCTTCTCAATCATGCCGGAATCGACGGCATCAGCGCCGGGGCCGGAGAAAGATCTTTTGTTATTTGCCATGGTGGTTGGATTAGAATTTGAGCCCACCCTCGCGAGCGGCGTCGGCGAAGGTTTTGACGCGACCGTGATAAGGACGGCCATTGCGGTCGAAGACAATGGATTCGAGACCGGCGGCCTTGGCCTTGGCGGCGAAGGCGACCCCAAGGGTCTTGGCGCCTGCATCGTTGCCCTTCACGTTGGCCTTCTTCACCTCGGCATCGAGGGTCGAGAGAAACACGAGAGTCTTGCCGGCGGCATCGTCGATCGCCTGCGCGTAAATGTGCTTGCCGGAAAATTTGACACTGAGGCGCGGACGAACAGCGGTGCCGACGACGGTCTTGCGGATGCGCCACTTGCGCTTCTGGAGAAGCATGGCTTTGCGGATAGATTTCATGGGTGTATGCGTTAGGCGACGGTCTTGCCTTCCTTGCGGCGGACGCGTTCGGCGTGTTCGCCGACGAGACGCACGCCCTTGCCCTTGTACGGCTCAGGCGGGTAGTAGGCGCGGATTTCGGCGGTCACCTGACCGACGAGTTGTTTGTCGGCACCCTCGATCTTGAGCTTGGTGCCGTCGGTGACGGTGACCTTGATGCCCTCGGGGATGTCGTGGAGGATGGCGTGCGAGTAGCCGAGCGCGAGATCAAGCTGCTTGCCTTTGAGCGCGGCCTTGAAGCCGACGCCTTGGATTTCAAGTTCCTTGAGGTAACCGATCGAGGCGCCCTTGACCATGCCGGCGATGACCGAACGAGCGGTGCCGTACATGGCCCGGGAGAAACGGGTCTCCTCGGTGGGGGAGACAACGACGGTGTTGTCCTTTTTCTCGATCTTCACGACAGGCGCGAAAATCTTGGATACTTTGCCCTTGGGGCCGTCGACGGACACGGTGTGTCCCTTGATGTCGATCTTGACCTTGTCGGGAATTAAAACGGGTTGTTTGCCGATTCTGCTCATGGTGGTGGTGTCCTTACCAGACGGTGCAGACGAGTTCTCCGCCGAGTTTGTTGCGGCGGGCGTCTTGGTCCTTCATGAGACCTTTGGAGGTGGAAACGATGGCAATGCCGAGGCCGTTGAGGACGCGGGGCAGATCGCTGTAACCGGAATAAAGGCGGCGACCGGGGGTCGAGGCGCGTTTCAGGCCGGTGAGGACGGGGGCGGAGTCGACATACTTCATGGTGACGATGATGGTCTTGTGACCACGGTCATCGACGCCAGAGGCGACGGCACGGACAAAGCCCTCGGCCTTTAGAATCTCGGCGAGGCTTTCACGCAGCTTGGAATGCGGGGCCACGCACTCGGCGAGGCCGGCCTTCGACGCATTGCGCAGGCGGGTTAGAAAATCACTGATCGGATCGGTCATGGATGGATGTTGGTTTAGTTACAGGCGCGCGGGTCATATCCGACCCCCGTGAGCCAAAAGTTTTACCAGGATGATTTCGTGAGGCCCGGGATCTTGCCCGCGTGCGCGAGCTCGCGCAGCGTGATGCGGGAGACGCCGAAACGGCGGTGGAAACCGCGCGGGCGGCCGCTGAGCGAGCAGCGGTTGCGGATGCGGATCTTGGAGGAGTTCTTCGGGAGCTTCTGCAGCTTCTTTTGTGCCGCGTAGAATTCGTCGTCGGTGGTGGCGGGATTGGCGAGGACGGCCTTCAGCTCGGCGCGCTTGGCGGCGTGCTTTTCGGTGAGGCGCTGGCGCTTCTTGTTGCGTTCGATGGCGGATGTTTTCGGCATGGCGCGGAATTGGTTTAGGCGGCGGTGGGCTTGGCGGCGGCGGGTTCGATGCGACGGAAAGGCATGCCGAGGAGCTTCAGGAGCTCGCGGCCCTCTTCATCGTTTTTGGCCGTGGTGACGAGGGTGATGTCCAAGCCCATCTGGCGCTTGTTGTTTTCCACGACGATCTCGGGGAAAATGGTGAAGTCGGCGATGCCGATGTTGTAGTTGCCCTGACCGTCGAGCTTGTTCGGCACGCCGCGGAAATCGCGGATGGTTGGGAGCGCAACGGCAAGGAGCCGCATCAGAAAGTGCCACATCGCATCACCGCGGAGGGTGACGTGGGAGCCGACGATCTGACCCTGGCGCAGCTTGAAATTCGCGATGGCCTTGCGGGACTTGTTGAGCAGGGCCTTCTGGCCGGCGATGGCGGAAAGGTCGCGCTGGGTCTCGGCGATGATGTTCTTGTCGGCTTCGGACGAGATGCCGGTGTTCAGCACGATTTTCTCGAGCTTCGGCACCTGGTGGATGTTCTTGTAGCCGCGCGACACTTTAAGGGCCGGGACGACGGTCTCGACGTAGTGTTTCTTGAGAGGGGGGACTGTTTTGCTCATGGATGTCTACCGGATTTCTATGCCGGTGAAATTAGTTGCTTCAGCTCTTGGCCTCGGCGGTTTTCTTGGCGCGCTTCGAGGAGTCAAAGGTCGCCTGCAGCATCAGGTTCGACACATGGATCGAGCCTTCGCGCTCAACGATGGCTCCCTGCGGATTTTTGTCGGATTTCTTGAGGTGCCGTTTCATCATGGCGACGCCTTCGACGACGGCTCGGTTTTTGGCGGGACGGATCTCGAGAATCTTGCCGGATTTGCCTTTGTGGGCGCCGGAGATGACAACGACGAGGTCGTTGCGTTTGATGTGATACTTCTGCATGTTAGAGAACCTCCGGGGCGAGCGAAATGATCTTCATGTAGTTTTTGGCGCGGAGCTCGCGGGCGACCGGGCCGAAGATGCGGGTGCCCTTGGGGTTGCCGTCCTCGCCGATGATGACGATCGCGTTGCTGTCAAAGCGAAGGTAGCTCCCGTCGGCGCGGCGAAGCGCGGCCTTCGTGCGGACGATGACCGCCTTGACGACCTCGCCCTTCTTCACGGTGGCGTCGGTGCTGCTTTCCTTGATGTTCACGGAGATGATGTCACCGACGTGAGCATAACGGGAAGGATGCCCGTTACGGCCGATCATCGACGCGCGGCGCGCGCCGGTGTTGTCGGCTATTTCTAAAATGGAACGCATCTGGATCATAGTGGTATCTCCGGTGCGGGTCAGGCTTTGGTGGATTTGGTGGTTTTCGTCGGCACAGCCTCGGCGACGTCCGTCTCCGAGATGGCGGCGGCGGCGGCAACAGCGCGCTCAATGACCGTGACGATGCGCCAGCGTTTGAGGCGGCTCATCGGACGGGTCTCCATGACCTCAACCTTGTCGCCAACATTGGCCTCGTTTTTCTCGTCGTGGACGTGAAGCACGGTTTTGCGGTTGATGACCTTGTGGTAGCGCGGATGCGGGGTCTTGTAAGGGACGGTGACCTTGACTGACTTCGAGCCCATCTTGGAGCTGACGAAGCCGATCTCGATCTTGCGGGCGCTGTGGCGGAGGTAAGTGGACATGGGCGGAGGTGGTTGGCGCGCGCTCAGGCGGCGGTCTGCTTGGATTTCTTCTCGGTGAGAATGGTCTCGAGGCGGGCGACATCCTTGCGGAGAGCACGGATCGTGTGGGTTTTTTCCACCTGGCCGGTGTGCTTGCGGAGGCGCAACTGGAGGAGTTCGTCGCGGGTGGAGCGAAGCTTGGCGGTGATCTCGGCGGGAGCGAGTTCGTTGATTTCCTTGGTCGTCATGTGGGCAGTATCCTGTGGGTTAGACGGCAACACCTTCGCGCACGATGAAACGGCAGCGGAAGGGCAGTTTGGCGTCGGCGAGGCGGAAAGCCTCCTTGGCGATGGTGGCGGGAACGCCGGCGAGCTCGAAGAGGACGGCACCGGGCTTGATCACGGCGACGTAGAATTCGACCGGTCCCTTACCCTGACCCATGCGCACCTCGGCCGGCTTCTTGGTGACGGGCTTGTGGGGGAAAATGCGGATCCAGAGCTTGCCCTTGCGCTTGAGATGGCGGGCGATCGTGACACGGGCGGCCTCGATCTGCTGGCCGGTCATCGGACCGCGGGAAAGGGATTGCAGGCCGAATTCTCCGAAGGCGAGCGTGTTGCCGCGCTTGGCATTGCCAGCGCGGGAGCCTTTCATCGATTTGCGGTATTTTGTGCGTGCGGGTGAGAGAGCCATGGGAACGGGAGCCTTAAGTTAGAACTTCAAGCCGGAGGCCGGGTTGATTAATTGGTTTCGTCTTTTTTGCAGATCCAGCACTTGACGCCGATCTTGCCCCACACGGTGCGGGCCTCGGAGAAGCCGTAATCAATGTTCTCGCGGAGGGTGTGCAGTGGAATGCGGCCCTGGCGCTGCCATTCGCGGCGGGCGATATCGGCGCCACCCAGGCGGCCGGAGCACTGGATCTTGATGCCATCGACACCGAGGGACATGGCCATCTGGATCGATTTCTTGATCGCGCGGCGGAATGCCACGCGGCGTTCGAGCTGGAGCGCGACGTTTTCAGCGACGAGCTGGGCCTCGATCTCGGGCTTCTTGACCTCTTGGATGTCGAGGAGGATTTCCTTGCCGGTCATCTTGCCGAGCTGGACCTTCATGTTCTCCACTTCCTGGCCCTTCTTGCCGATGACGATGCCGGGACGGGCGGTGAAAATCTTGACGCGGACGCGGTTGCCGGCGCGCTCGATGAAGATGCGCGGCACCGAGGCCTGCTTGAGTTTTTCCATCAGCATATTGCGGATGATCTGATCCTCGAGGAGGAGCTTCGGGAAATCCTTCTTGCGCGCGAACCAGCGTGACTGCCAGTTACGACGGATGGCGAGGCGGAAGCCTGTGGGGTTGGTCTTTTGTCCCATGGTGAAAGTTAGTTGGATTTGCCGTCGGAGAGGATGATGCGCAGGTGAGACATGCGCTTGACGCGGGGCTTGGCGGAACCGCGGGCACCGGCTTTGAAACGCTTCAGCACCGGGCCGCACTCGACAAGAGCGCGATGCACGACCAGCGAGCTGGCGGAGAGACTGTTGTTGTTCTCGGCGTTGGCCACGGCGCTCTTGAGCGTCTTGACGAGGAGCCGGGAGGACTTGCGCGGGATGAGCGTGAGGAAGTCGATCGCCTCGGTGACAGGGCGGCCCTGGATGAGGCGCGCGACTTCGCGAACCTTCTTGGGCGACATGTGCGCGTTGCGGGTGAGTGCTTGAATTTCCATGATGGTATTCCTTGGGGCGCGGGCCTTAAATTTCCTTGCGGGTCATGCCGCCATGCGCCTTGAAGATGCGCGTCGGGGCGAATTCGCCGAGTTTGTGGCCGACCATGTTTTCCGTGACGTAGACAGGGATGAAGACCTTGCCGTTGTGCACGGTGATCGTCTGGCCGATGAAATCGGGGGTGATGGTCGAACGACGGGACCAGGTCTGGATGGGCTTGCGGGCGCCGGTCGTCTTGACGGCCTTCTGGATTTTTTCCAAGAGGTGGTAGTCGACGAAAAACCCTTTTTTGATGGAACGTGCCATGGTGCGGAGTCGTTGAGATTACTTCTTGCCGCGCGGCGGACGGCCGTTGACGCGGGTGACGATGAGTGAGTTGGATGTCTTGGAACGGCGGCGCGTCGGGAAACCCTTCGCGAGCTGGCCCCAAGGTGAAACGAGATGCTGGCGACCGCCACCACCCTTCGATTTGCCCTGACCGCCACCGTTCGGATGGTCGACCGGGTTCATGGCCACGCCGCGGACGCGGGGGCGTTTGCCGAGCCAGCGGTTGCGGCCGGCCTTGCCGAGCTTGCGCTTGCTGTGATCGGCGTTGGAAACCTCGCCGATGGTGGCGCGGCATTTCGCATTCACGAGGCGGATTTCGCCGGAACCCATCTTGAGCTGGGCGGCACCGTTTTCGACGGCCACAAGTTCAACGGAAACGCCGGCGGAGCGGGCCACTTGCGCACCACGGCCGGGGACGAGCTCCACCGCATGGAGCAGGGTGGCCGGCGGAATCTCCGAGAGCGGGAAGCTGTTGCCGGGACGGAAGTCGTTTGCGTCGGTCTTCATCGCGCTGTAGATGACATCGCCAACCTTGAGACCCTTGGGGGCGAGAATGTACTGCTTCTCCCCATCGGTGTAGGCAATGAGCGCGAGCAGGGCGGTGCGGTTGGGATCGTATTCGATCGCCTGGACCTTGGCCTTGAGGTCGAGCTTGGAACGCTTGAAATCGATGATGCGGTAATTCTGTTTGTGCCCGCCGCCACGACGGCGGGAGGTGATGCGACCGTAGACGTTACGGCCGCCGGTTTTGCTCTTGGACTCGACCAAATGCCGCTCCGGGCGCTTGGTGGAGATTTCCTCGGGCCGGTTCAGTTGCGTGAACCGGAGTGAAGGGGTGAGGGGACGGAATGATTTGAGTGCCATGGCGGGTGTTCTCGGCTTAGACGAGCTCGATCTTGTCGCCCTTCTTGAGGGTGACGATGGCGCGCTTCGAGTCGGAAGTCGTGTTGGCGCGGCCGGCGCGGGTGCGCTTCGGCTTGCCTTTCAGGTTGAGGATATTCACGCGCGTGACCGTGACCTTGAAGGTCTGCTCGACGGCTTCACGCACGGTGTACTTGGTCGCGGCCGGGAAGACCTCGAAGGTATACTGGCCGAAGTTGGAGGAAAGCTTGGCAGCCTTCTCCGTCAGGCGCATGTTTTTGAGTACTTTGTCGGCGCTAATCATGACTGACCTCCGTTGGCGCGAGCGATGATCTGCTCGAGGGCTTTGGTGGATACGACGATCTTCGTGTAGGCCACGAGATCGAGGGTGTTGAGTTTGGCGGCTTCCTGCAGGGTGACACGGTCGAGATTGCGCGCGGCGCGGTTGGTCTCGGCGGTGAACGGGGCGTCAACCAGGAGCACCTTGCCCTTGGGGCAGATGCGGCGGACGACCTGGTGCATGAGCTTGGTCTTCGGCGTGGCGGGGCTGAAAGCCTCGATCACATCGATCTCGCCGGCGACGGCGCGATCAAAGAGAGCGCGGGAGAAAGCGAGGGCCTTGACCTTGCCGTTGATTTTCTTGGAGAAATCGCGGGGCTTGGGACCGAAGACGACGCCGCCGCCGCTCCACAGGGGAGAACGGATGGAACCGGCGCGGGCGCGACCGGTGCCCTTCTGGGCCCATGGCTTTTTGCCACCGCCGCGGACTTCGCCGCGGGTCTTGGTGGAACGGGTGCCTTGGCGGGCGTTGGCGCGGTGGGCGACGACGACTTCCTTGACGGCCTGGAGACCTTTGCTGCCCTCGAAGACCGGCAGGGAGAATTCCTTCTCACTGCTCTGCGTGGCATCGGAACTGTAAACTTTAAGCTTCATGTTGGTTCAGTCTCCTTAGGCTTTTTTCGCCTTCTTGGCGCCGCGAACAACCACCAGGTCACCGTTGGCACCGGGGATGGCGCCCTTGACGAGGAGGAGATTTTTTTCCGCGATGACTTTCACGACGCGCAGATTCTGGACAGTGCGACGGTCGGTGCCCATGTGACCGGGCATGCTTTGGTTCTTCCACGAGCGTCCAGGAGTCTGGCGCATACCGATGGAACCGATACGGCGATGGAACATCGAACCGTGGGCGGCGGGACCGCCGGCGGCACCATGCTTTTTCATGACGCCCTGAAAGCCTTTGCCCTTGCTGATGCCGATGACATCGACGGTCTGGCCTTCGGTGAAGGTCGTGACTGTGAGCACATCGCCGGCTTTGAGCGTGGAAGCCTCGGTGAGGCGGACTTCGCTGAGCTGGGATGGCGTGGTCTCGAGACCGGCCTTCTTGGCGTGGGTGGCTTCGGCCTTGGAGGCATTCTTTGCCTTCAGGGCGCCGAATCCGATTTGGATGGCGTCGTAACCGTCGATCGCGACGGTCTTGACTTGGACTACCGGACAAGGGCCGGCTTCAACCACGGTGACCGGGACCATGACGTTTTGCGCGTCATAGACCTGGGTCATTCCGAGTT
>CAZIQP010000100.1:0-14327 GCA_964541315.1 uncultured Opitutaceae bacterium | reverse complement strand
TCACCGCCCCCGTCTCGCTCATCATCTCCGCCTTCGCCCCCGTCACCGACATCCGTTTGTCACTGACGCCCCAACTTCAGTACGATCGGGTCACTGAGGGACTGAAGAGCCCCACAGAGAGCACAGAGTTTAAATCCACCGGCCTTACTCCTTCTGCCTCTGTGTCAGCCTCCGTGGACTCTGTGACAAAATCTCAGGATTCATTGATCGGGGATACCGTTCTCCTGTTGATCGACTTGGGCCGCGGCCAAAACCGCCTCGGTGGCTCGATCCTCGCGCAAGTCGTCTCCCAGACCGGCGAAGACTCCCCCGACGTCGACAATCCCACCGACCTCAAGAATTTCTGGAACGTCATCCAGCTCCTCGGTCGCGAGAAGAAGCTTCTCGCCTACCACGACCGCTCCGACGGCGGCCTCCTCGCCACGGTCGTCGAGATGGCTTTCGCCGGCCATGTCGGCGTCGATCTCGAAATCCCCGCCGGCCACAACGCGTTCGCTGCGCTCTTCAGCGAGGAACTCGGCGGCGTCATCCAGGTCCGCGAGTCCGATCTCGACGAGGTTTACCTCACGCTCCGCCAGCACGGCTTCAAAGCCTGCACCACGCGCATCGGCACGCTCAACCCGCACTACGCGCTCCGTGTGAAGCGAGCCGGCCAGGAGATCCTCAACGAAAACCTCAGCACGCTCCGCAGCTATTGGTCCGACGTCACCCGCCGCATCGCCGCCATGCGCGACAACCCCGCGTGTGCCGAATCCGAATACCAGCTGAAGCTCGACAAGAGTGACCCCGGCATCACGCCAGTCATCACCTTCGATCTGAACCACAGTGACACAGAGGGACTGAAGAGCCCCACAGAGAGCACAGAGTCCAAACCTTCGGGCTCCTCCTCTGTGACCTCTGTGAAATCCTCCTCGGCCTCTGTGACAAAAATCCGTCCTGCTGTAGCCATCCTCCGCGAGCAGGGCGTCAACGGCGAGGTCGAGATGGCTGCGGCGTTCACCCGCGCCGGTTTCCGCGCCATCGATGTCCACATGACCGACATCCTCAGCGGCCGCGTCTCGCTGAAAGATTTCCGCGGCTTCGCGGCGTGTGGCGGTTTCAGCTACGGCGACGTCCTCGGCGCCGGCGAAGGCTGGGCCAAGAGCATCCTCTTCAACGACCGCGCGCGGACCGAATTTGAGCGCTTCTTCGCCCGCGAAGACGCCTTTGCCCTCGGCGTGTGCAACGGCTGCCAGATGATCAGCAATCTCCACTCGATCATCCCCGGCTCTGACCACTGGCCGCACTTCGTGCAAAACAAGTCCGAGCGCTACGAAAGCCGCTACGTCTCCCTCAAGATCGAGAAGAGCCCCAGCATTTTGTTCAAGGGCATGGAAGGATCCGTGATCCCCATCGCCACCGCCCACGGCGAAGGCTTCGCCGAATTCAAGGACGCCGCCGCCATGCAACGCTGCAGCGACTCCGGCCTCGTCGCCGCCAGATTCGTGAACAACAAACACGAGATCACTGAGCAGTACCCCCTGAACTCAAACGGCTCGCCACTAGGTATGACGGCTCTCACCACCACCACCGGCCGCGTCACGATCATGATGCCGCACCCCGAACGAGTCCACCGCTCCGCCTGCATGAGCTGGACACCAAAGGACTGGCCGGAAGATTCGCCGTGGATGAAACTGTTCTATAACGCGCGGGCGTGGGTTGGCTGATCGCTTCGCTGAATCTTATACGAGAAAAAATGAAGCCCAAGTTACTAGTAAGAATCTTCACTGATGATACGCCTCTCAGCCTCAACAAGCATCGTTAGGTGAAAATTATATCGCTGAACCTACTCTTTCTAGAATAGAGGTTTCCCATGAAAATCCGCAGTCTGAAACTGAAAAACTGGATGAATTACCAGGGCTTGAAGGCCAGTGAACTGCGCGATCGAATGTTCATCATTGGCCCCAATGCCAGCGGTAAATCAAATCTGTTGGATGCACTGAGATTTCTGAGGGATGTAGCCCTCCCTGCAGGCATGAAGCCATCTGGAGGAGGGCTGCAAAAAGCAGTAACTGATCGAGGAGGCCTGTCCAAGCTTCGCTGCCTAAACGCCAAGAATGACACGGAAGTATTGGTTCAAGTGGAATTGGAAGACGACGAGAATAACCGCTGGGAATACCGTTTAGGATTCAAGGGTGAAGGCAAAGCCAACAATCGTATCGTCGTCACTCAGGAGTATGTCAAAAAGAACGGCGAAGAAATGCTTTCGAGGCCAAATAGTGAGGATAAAATCGATCGGGAACGCTTAACCCAAAGTTTTCTCGAACTCACCAATGCGAACGTTGGGTTTCGTCCCCTTTCTCATTTCTTCAGTGAAACGACGTACCTTCATCTCGTCCCACAACTACTGAAATTCGCAAATCTCATCGGCGGAAATACCATTGAAAACGATCCTTTTGGTCAGGGATTCCTTCAGCGCATATCTGCTACCGGAGAAAAAACACGCGATGCTCGCCTGCGTCGCATCCAAAAGGCACTCGATGCAGTAGTCCCACAATTCAAAGACCTCCGTTTCAAAAAAGATGAAATCACTGGCCAACCCCACATTGAGGCGAACTTTGCGCATTGGAGACCTACTGGGGCATGGCAGCGGGAGAGTCAATTTTCAGACGGCACGTTACGGCTAATCGGTCTACTTTGGTCATTGATGGAAGGGAGCTCGTTGCTGCTATTGGAAGAGCCAGAGTTGTCCCTTAACGAAGAAATCGTACGCCATATGCCGCGATTGATTCAGCAAATTCAAAAAAACTCTAAATACGTTAGGCAGGTGTTCATAACGACTCATAGCGAAACAATGCTTTCTGACCGCTCAATCCCAGCCGAAGAAGTCATACGTCTCGCACCCGACGTTAAAGGTACGCAAATCAAAGCCACCGACAAACAAGAGAAGATCATGCTGTCCAGCGGTCTTTCTGTCGGCGAAGTGTTGCTTCGCTCTATAAAGCCAAAAAACATCAACCAGTTGGAATTGAGTCTAATGTAATGTGGCCCGATGTCTATCTCGCGGCTGAAGATGAGCCTGGTTTGGCCATCGGACGAAAACTGGTTGCAAACGCAGCGCCATTAAAAATCTATCGCGAAGAAAACGCTCGTGGTTTTGGTAATTTGAAGAACAAAATTTCCAGCTATCAGCAGATGGGCGTCCATATGCCTGTGCTGATGATCACTGATCTTGATAACAATCCATGCCCGTCAGAATTGATAGATGATTGGTTGGGTACTATCCCATCAAAAGGCTTTCTGTTTCGTATTTGCGTACGCGAGGTAGAGGCGTGGTTGCTTGCACATCGAGAAGCGATGGCGACATTTCTTAAAATCCCAGAGGCAAAACTGCCGATGGAGCCAGAGAAATTGATTAACCCCAAAGCAGAGCTAATCCGCCTAGCAAAACATGCTCCGCGAAGCATCCGTGTTGGATTGACGCCAGTAGGCAGCGCAACCATCGGACCAGATTACAATGTTTTACTGGAAGAATTTATTAGAAACAATTGGTCGCCGGTTATTGCCTCCTCGAGGGCACCAAGCCTAAAACGTACATGTTTTCGCTTAAACGAACTTGCGGGCCTCATTGAGGTTTAAAATCCATCTGCATATTCGACCGTTCCTATGCATCTGAGCATTGAAGTTTATGGAGAGACGGAAGCGAACTGATAACCCACTTTGCGATCCGCTCCAACAACGGGTTTCCCATTATCGTAGCAAATGTGACCTGCGTTCCGAAAAAACATGACTCCCCTAGAAATTCAATATGTTGATGACGCGATCGCGTCCACTGTTGCACGATTTCGCCAAACACCTAATGTCTTTCTTACCGAAGATGATTTGAGACTGCATCTGTCCAGAGATCTGTTGAGGCACTTTGGCTCGGAAGAGCAAACCAATGATGGCGACACTTCCATTTCACTTCATAGTGAAGTACGTTGGTATGGATTCGGTGACTTAAAGATCCGCTCAGACATAGTACTAGTAGACGTGGCAAGCCTTGATGTTCGTCGATCCACCAGGATGCCGAGCAAGGGTTTCAATTTTAATATAGCCAAAGCGATAATAGAGCTGAAGCTTAGGCGGTCGAATGGACCTTCGAATCCCGAATTTCAGTCGGGCATACAAAATGACCTAACGAAGCTGCGAAAGTTAAGTGGCATCTTTTGCGAGCCACGGCAGCCGTTTTCGGCACAGTTTTGGATGGTTGTTTTTGATAAAAAAGAACACCTACGTGAACTCCCTAGAGCTGAAGAAGGAATCCGATTAATCTATGAGTTCTCCGATCGCAGCGAACCAAGACCGTAGCTAGCTAATGCGCCAGCGTAGTCGTCGGCAAACGACGGTCCCATAGCAAACCTCAGCAGGATGGTTTGCAACAGTCTCGGTCCGAGCCAACATCCGACGGCAATGCATCACCCCTCCTCTCGGCTAGGCGTCATCGTGTTCACCCTCTGCGGAATGTTGACCCTGCGCCGCGCCGACACTTCAAAAACGGGCGCACCACCGGATGACTGGAACGGGTTCAAGGTTGAGACGACGACGCTGGGCAAGCCGGCTTAGTGGCCATTGGCGGTTCAAAAACGCCTCCCTTTCTCCTCAAAAAGCCACCCAACACTTGTCGCGTATTACGTGACAAACGCGTCTCGAATTAAGGCCGGCGAACGCTAGCCACCGAATCGCCAACCCCAAAATTCAACCACTTACCCACACTCATGATCACTTATCCGGATCGGTGCCAATCAGTGAAGATCAGTGGTTCAAAAACGCCTGCCTTTCCTCCGCGGCCTCCTGTGAAAAGAATCTATGTCGTGATGCTGTTCCTGACACTTGACCGGCGCACTTGGACAAGTAAGTTCGAAGCATGAGCAAAGCGGAAATCTTGGCGGAGTTACCGAAGCTCTCGGCGCGGGACCGGGAAGAAATTCTCGCTCACCTTTGCCGTCTGGACGAAGCAGCAGGCCCAAGCGAGCAGGAGAAGAACCTGCTGGATGAAGCCCAGTCGGCCTACACAGCCAATCCCTCGGCAGGCTCACCCTGGGCTGAAGTAGAGGCCCGATTGCGGAAGCACCCATGACCTGGCCGGTCTACTTGCGCCCGGAGGCGGAACGCGATCTGGCGAATGCACGCGACTGGTACGAAAAGAAGCAAGCCGGCCTGGGCGGTGAATTCCTCGACGAGATTGCCCAGACGATACGCGAGTTGGAATCCACCCCGGAACTTCCGCGTTTGTATTACCGCGACTTTCGCCGAGTGCTCCTTCGGCGTTTCCCGTATAAAATGTTCTACCAGGTCATCGACAACCGCGTGCTCGTCTTCAGGGTGTTACACGCCAAGCAAGAACACGGACGAAGCCTGTTGAACACATGAACGCCGCGCTCAATGCCGAGATCAGCCGTCTCTCTCCATCGGAGAAACTGCAGTTGGTTGAGGAACTTTGGGATACCTTGGCGGCCAATCCGGACCAACTGGCCATCCCTGCGTGGCATGCGAAGTTGCTCGCCGAAGATCAGGCGGTCTATCGCGCGAATCCCGCCGAGGGTTCGAGTTGGTCGGAAATCAAAGCCCGCATCACCGGCCAGACGTAAGCTGCCGATTGATCGTCTCCGTGCGGGCCGAAACCGACGTGCGTGAGGCGTTTGTCTGGTATGAACAGCGCACGGTCGGTTTGGGCCATGATTTTCTCCGGTGCGTCGAGACCGACGCTCGATCTGATCGCACAGTCTCCGCAACTTTTTCGTCAGCGCTCCGGACCGCACCGTCTCGCCGCCACGGCACGCTTTCCCTACGCGATCTATTTCATTTGGGATGAGGTCAGCCAGATTGTCGCCGTCCGCCGCGTGTTACATTTCAAACAAGATAGCCGTTTCCAAGTTTAACCACTTATCCACACTCATCCGGCTCAGCGCCAATCAGTGAGCATCAGTGGTTAAAACCTCCTGCCTTTCCTCTGCGACCTCCTGTTAAAACCAGGTCAGTGGTTTGAAACAGACCGCGCTTGCTAGCGAATCTAGCATCGCTAGCTTTAATTCATGTCCACCGCTGCCGAACCCGATCATGTCCGCGCCGCCCATGCACATCAGGTGGCAATCTACCGGGCGATGACTCCGCAGCAGAGGTTGGAACAGGCTCTGCGGATGAACCGTTCCATGCGCGAGCTGATGGCCGTGGGCTTTCGCGACCGCCATCCTGAATGGACCGAATCGCAGGTTAAACGCGCGGTGGCCGACCGTATTCTCCATGCTCGCACCGGATGAGTTGAGCCTGTTCGTCGTTCGACTGGAAGCCATCGGTGCACCGTACATGGTGACCGGTGCCACTGCCGCGATTCTCTATGGTCAGCCTCGGTTGACGAACGATCTCGATGTCGTGCTCAGTCTCGACGACTCCGCTCTTGCCGCCCTGCTCCGTGCCTTTCCCGAGACAGAGTTCTACGTTCCACCGGAGTCGGTCATCCGCACCGAATTGGCCCGCACCCAACGCGGTCACTTCAATCTCATTCACCACGAGTCCGGCTACAAAGCGGACATTTATCTGACTGGAACCGACCCTTTGCATGCGTGGGCCCTGCCGCTGCGACGCCGCTTGCGCTGGAGCGAAGGCCTGGAAATCGCCGTGGCTCCGCCTGAATATGTGGTGCTGCGGAAACTGGAATATTTCCGCGAAGGCCGCTCGGCCAAACACCCGCTGGATATCCGCGCCATCCGCGAGGTCACCGGAGTCGATGAAGCCGCGTTGACTCCCTGGCTGGAACGCATGGGCCTCAGTGCCCTCTGGGAGGAAATCAAATCTGCGCGCTGACACGCCAGGTTCGACCCACGCCCCACCGACCCGAGCAGCCCACTCTTTCCTGCCACCCCCTCACCGGGTCACCTTGACGGGGAAGTGGGCTTTGCGCTGAGGTCGGCAATTGAGAGCACGACCCAGTCTGAGAAACGATCCGGTGAACTGCTGAGCTGCCATTTCCTGGTGAGCCATGGTAAGGCAAAAAATACCACGGTCTTGACCGAGCCTCTCTCCATACGATAATAGCGCCATGAAAACATTCCTCGGACGGATTCTCCTCTCATTCACGATTGCGGCTGCGGCGGCAAACTTCGCTTGGGCGGGCGATGTCTCGCCTGTCACGCCGCTCGGAAACGGGACCTACAGCATCACGGTCACCGCTCATAACACATTCTCCCGCGATACCGAGACCTTGAAAATCCAGGCGCTGCAAGAAGCCACCAAGTTTTGCGCCAAGGAAGGCAAGAAACCCAAAGTGGTATCGGTCACTGCCGATAAATCGATGATCTTTGTGAGAGATTTCTCGCAAGCGACTCTCACGTTCAAAGCGCTCGACATCGGTGATCCGGAATTGGCCTCGCCGCAGCAACCGGTCGTGGGACAACTGGCCGTGCCTGCCAGCCCGGCCACGGAGCAACTCTACTCCGACCTGATCCGTTTGGATGAACTGCACAAAAAAGGCATTCTGACCGACGCTGAGTTCGAGACGGAAAAGAAAAAGATTTTGAGCCGCTCAAAGTAAACCTTCCGGCACTCTCCCGCTTAATTACAGCCGCTCCCTTCGAGAATCGCTACTCGAAGGACTGCCGCGAGTCGCTTGATGAAGATGATATCCCGCTTGGAACACGTCCACCGCTCCGCCTGTATAAACTGGGTCCGACAAAAGGGGGTTCAATGGTTATAATCGCCGGGCCGGAGCACGAAACAATGCCGCCCTGCTAACACGCCAGCCTCGTTCCACTCCACCGCCCCGGAGCCGCCCGCCTTTTTCCGGCCGCCCCGCTATCGCCGGATCTCCGATTGTGGTCAAGCCGCTCCCCAATTGTACCGTAAGTAATGTAGCAGGCCACGGCGGTCACCCGCCATAAATTACGGCCTGCCAATCAACAAAAATATGTCACCTATCAGCAGCGTCGGATCTTCATCCACCAACAATGCAGCGGCCGTCTACCAAGAAAATCTAGCCCGGAGTCTGGCCCAGAAACAGGCGGCTAATGCCGCAGCAAAAGCAGAGGCTCCGGCCACGCCAGCACCAGTCGCTGATGTGGATCACGACGGCGACAATAAATAAGCCGCCTGACGTTCTCGCCCAATTCATCCAAAGAGGTGCCCATCCGCAGCTGAAGGCACTTCTTTTTTGTCAGTCGCTCTGAAAAGTTCATGCGGCACATAACACGTCACCGCCCCGGAGCCGCCCGCCTTTTCCTTACTACCCCGCCCGCACCGAGTCACTTTGTCGACAAAGGTGAACAATGTGCCGGTACATCTGAGATTCCATATTGAGAGTCTGGAGTTGAAAGTTGCGAGCCAGCAAGACCGGGGTCAGCAACCCCGGCTACAGGCACATCTTATTTCCCAGCAACGATCGCCCACCGCACAGCGCTCCCGGTCAAAAAGCACGGCAGTACGCAATATTCGGGGGGGGAAATCTGCCCTGCCGGTATTGTCCATCCCTGCGGATCGTATCGGGTCAGTCTGGGTCTGCGTCACTTTGCGGGTGGCTCTTGCCTTGGATCTTTCGCAAAGAAATTCCGCGCCGGTTTTTCAAACTAAAAAAAGCCGCGCATTCGGCACGCAACAAGCTTCCATCCGGGTATGAACCTTCAATAATCGCGTCCCATCCAGCGGGGTTGCCGATTAGCTCCCTGGGTGGGACCAATTTCCGACAAAACCAGGCGAACAAGCCAGGGCACACGGCGGCTGCAGGACTTCATTCTTTGAGCGAGGCGTTCAGCTCGGCTGAGGTGATGTTTTGTTCGACGTAGTTGAATGTCCCATGGGCTCTGACTTCGCGCGCGGCGGTCAGCAGACCGGTCATGGCCGCCCGATAAAGCGAGGCGGCCAGACTGATGCGTTTCACGCCCGCTTCGGCGAGGGCGGCAACCGTGAACCCTTTGCCTGGCACTGAAGCGATTACATTTACCGGCTTCGAAACCGACTCGCAGACCCGCCGTACTGCGGCGAGATCGGGCAACCCGGGCGCAAAGAGCACGTCGGCCCCGACCCGCTCGTAGGCCTGCAGACGCCGGATGGTGTCAGCGAGGCTGGGATTGCCGCGAATAAAGTTTTCCGCGCGGGCCGTGAGGGTGAAGGGGAATGACAGGGCACGCTTGGCCTGTACTGCCGCGGCGATCCGTTCGGTGGCCCGGCTGAGATCGAAGATCGGCGTCGCCGGATTTCCCGTGGCGTCCTCGATCGAACCACCCACCAAGCCGGTCGCGGCGGCCAGCCGGATGGTTTCCGCCACCATCTCCGGGGTCGCGCCGAAACCGTTTTCCAGATCGGCCGCCACCGGCACATCGACCGCCTCCACGATCAGACGGGCATGCGCGAGCGCCTCTTCGCGTTTCACCCGACCATCGCGCCGGCCCAGAGTGGCGGCATGCGCGGCGCTGGAAGTTGCCAGCGCAAAAAAACCTTCCGCCGCCAGCAAACGCGCCGAAGCGCCATCCCAGGGATTGGGAAAAACAAACACCCCGGGCTGCTGATGCAGGGTGCGAAAGCTTTCTGCCTTTTCGAGTTGATTCATCGTACGCAAAGCAACGGAGCCCCGGTCATCGATCGCAACGATGAAGATCTGCCCGGGACCGTTGGAGCAGCAACAGCAGCCAAGGTCGGAATCAGGCACACTTCCGTTCCATCCCGATTTCCATCTGGGATCGTTGTATGCTAAACGGCAAATACTCCTCCCGCATTTGTCCGACTTCTTCCGGCTTCCCTTCTGTGTGTTCCGTGTGTTCCGTGGGCGGGTTCCATGCAGTTCTCCCTCGACCACAAGACCGCCAGCCTGAGCGTCGGCGATTTTTCCGACTTCGCCCCCGGCCCGCGCGAATCTTTCGGCGGCCCGCAGGGCTTGTGGCGCGCCCAGCTCGGCCAGCACTGGCACAACGAACTCAAGACCCAGGTCGAACGGGACAACACGGTGGACGGCGAGCTACGCCCCGATGTTTCGTTTGAAGTCCCGATCGAGGGCCGGCTGGTTCATCGCGGCTGGACCATCACGCTGACCGGCCGGATCGATCAGATCGTCGGCGCAACTCTCCGCGAGATCAAGACCGTCACCCGACCACTCCCCGTGGAAGAATCCGAGCTGCGCGCCGATTACCCGGAGTATTTTCTCCAACTCGCGACTTACATCGTGCTCCGACGATTGCTGGGCACCAAGGATACCCGCGCCGAGCTGGTCTTCGTCGAAGCCGGCTCCGGCCTCGCCCAGTCCATCGCATTGACGCCGTTCGACGAAGCGCTTGTCCACCATCAACTCGATGCCTTGGCGGAATTTCTTAACCAGCAACTCCGCGCCAAGGAACGGCGACGGACGCTCCATTTCCGTCCGCCGTTCACTGAACTTCGTCCCGGCCAGGAAACGATTCAGGCGGATCTCGCGACCGCCTTTGCGCAGTCATCGACCGTGCTATTTGAAGCTCCGACCGGCTACGGCAAAACCGGCTGCGTGTTGGAGTTCGCCCTCGGCCAGTTGCAATCCGGCCGTTTCTCCCGGCTGATCTGGCTCACCGGAAAATCCACCGGCCAGATCCAAGTCGTCCACACGCTGCAGCAGATGACGGCAGGCACTTCCCTTCCGGTCTGGCAGGTGCGCAACAAGGCCGAGCATTGTGTGAACCACACCTACCACTGCGTGCGCGATGGCTGCGATTATTTGAAAGGCGGCGCGGAACGCTGGCCCGGAAGCGGACTGTCACGTTTTTACCTCAACGAAAACGAACCGCACGATCTCGAGACACTACGCGCGGCCGGACGCGCGGCCAAAATCTGTCCGTACGAAATCACCCGCACCGCCCTCGCGTTCAACGACGTCTGGATCGGTGACTACAACTATGTCTTCGCGCCCGACAACCGCGGCCTTTTCTTCGACCAACCCGGTTTCGATCCACGCACCACGCTGCTCGCCATCGACGAGGCGCACAATCTGCCGACGCGCGTGGCCGACGCCTATTCGCACCGCGCGAACGACAATGATGCCCGCCTCCTGCTCACCGAACTCGATCACCTCCGCGCGCCCGGCCCGCTGCTCCTCGCCGTCGAGGCATGGACGATGCTCCTTGCCGCGCTTCAGCCCACCGACGCCATTGATGCCGCACTTGAATCGGAGTTGCACGATTGCATCGAAAGGATTGTCCGGCTCACCAATTCCCTCCCGCTCGACTACGCCGCCCTCGGGCCGAAACACAGCGAGACACTCTGGCAATTCGTGGCGCTGGATGATTTTCTCGCCGATCCCAACCTGCGCCGGCTGCTCTGGTGCCCGCGTGTCGGCGAGCTGAACTTCACCTGCACCGACGCCTCTGCGGCGATTGGCGAAACTTTGGGTCGTTTCGGCGGAGCGATTTTGATGTCCGCCACCTTGCAGCCGTATGTGACGATGGCTGCGGCATGCGGTTTGAATTCCGAGGGAAAGAACCTGCTCGCAGGCAATGATCAAACAATCGCCGGCCAGCAGGCTCCTACGAATTACGCCACTCTGCATGCGCCTGCGCCATGGCGAGAAAATGCGTATGATGTCGCGGTCGATATGCGGGTTGAAACCACCTTCAAGCAACGAGCCAGCTATTACGGCACCACCGCCGCCGCCGTCGAAGCGATGCACGCGGCCTCAAACAAAGCCGCCGTTGCCGTCTTCTTCCCGTCCTACGCCTACGCCGAATCGGTGCAACGCGCCTTGGAAAACAGCGGCTCGGTGTTGCGCGTGGCGCTCCAGCCCAAGCTGCCCGACCTCGCCGCACAGAACGCGTGGGTCGAGGAAAGTCTCGCGCTGACCGACGCGCTTTTTCTGGTCCTTGGCAGCAGTTTTGCCGAGGGCATAGATCTGCTTGGCGGCCGTGTGACGCATGCGATGGTGGTCGGCCCCGCGCTGCCCGAGGTCAACGCCGTGCAAAAGGCCCGGCTCGACACTTTTTCCGGACTCGGACGCGAAGCGGCGTTCCGTCGCGTCTACCAGATTCCCGGCCTGCAAAAAGTGAACCAAGCCCTCGGCCGGCTCGTGCGCGCGCCCGGGCAGAAGGCAAAGGTGCTGCTCCATTGCCGCCGTTTCGCCGACACCTCCTACAGCTCGCTCCTCGCGATGGAGTACCAGTTCTACCGCGAGATCGCCACCGAAGCCGAGTTGCACGAGTGGCTAAAAGTGAATTAAGCACAATTTTCCATCTTGCGCCGCACGACATGCCAGAAAATCGGAGGGTTGAGTTTTGCCATGGGACCCTTCAGACAATGATCCACTCCCATGCCTGAAACCATCATTGTCGAAGGACTCACCAATCAGGAATTTTTCGAGCGGTACGCCGCACCGGGGCGGGTCGGACTGATCGGCGGACCGGAATTGATCAACCGGATCATCTCACGCGCGCAGCGGCACCTCAACGATGAGCGCCAGTGGAGCCGCTGGTCGCACGCCTTTCTTTTGCAAGGCCGCCGGCACGACGGCCATCATTGGGTGGTCGAGTCGGATCTCGACATCAAGCGGAAGCACATCCGGCTGGGCGTGCAGGAAAACCGCCTCGCCAAATATTTCGACGGCACCGCAAACACGGCCGTCGCGATTCTCGACTTCGGCCTGACGCCGGCCCAGGAAAAGCTCGTGCTGGCCCATGCGCTCGAACTGGTGGCGGCCGGCATCCGCTATTCGTTGCGCGAGATCGCCGGCACGGTGTGGGCGATGCGCCATCCCGGCTGGTGTCCGCGCGAAAATCTCCTGGCCCGGGAGCAGGCGTTCTATTGCTCGGCTTTTGTCCGCCATGTGTTCGCCCAGGCCGGGGTCGATCTGGCCGGGGGCATCGCGGAAAAAAACACGGCGCCCGAACACATCGCGCAAAGCCCCCTGCCGCACACCCGTTGGATCATGACCCGGGACGAAGTGCCCTCCGGCCGGGTGCGCGCGATGGTGAAGCGAGTCCGCGCAAAATTGAAGCGTGACTGAATGGCGGTGGTGGCACCCGTCCCTCCGCTTCCGCCAAAGCAAGGCTACGACAGACAAACTGGACGGATCTGCACGATAGGCGCGCCAAAACCCGTCCGAAATGGGCTCCTCCTCAGTCTTTGCCTAACCTTCGCGTGATTCCGGCAACCTGTCTCAATTTCAAAAAATATAAAATCACTCGCCATACTCCGGACTGAATCTAAATCCAAAACGGCTGCCGATCCCACCTGCACAGGCTTTGCCGAGCAACTCCCCACCTTCGCTCCCCTTCAACCACCCTCATGCAATACGGCCATTTCGACGACCAAACCCGCGAATACGTCATCACCCGCCCGGACACTCCCCGCCCTTGGTCCAACTACCTCGGCTCGACCGAATACGGCGCCATCATCACGAACCACGCCGGCGGTTATTCCTTCTACAAGAGCGGTGCGACGGGACGTTTTCTGCGGATGCGTTTCAATGGTGTTCCGCTCGACCAACCGGGCCGGCAATTTTATCTGCGCGACCGCGAGTCAGGCGACTTTTGGTCCGCCGCCTGGCAACCCGTGGCCAAACCGCTCGACCAATACAAATCCGTCTGCCGCCACGGCACCGCTTACTCGGTGCTCACGAGCGAATATTCCGCGATTGCGACCGAGGCCACCTACTTCGTGCCGCTCGGCCAGACGTTTGAGTACTGGCGCCTCAAGGTGACCAACACGGGCAAACAAGCGCGCCAGCTTTCTGTTTTCACCTACTGCGAATTCGCCAATCTCTGGCACACCCACCAGGATTTGGTGAACCTCCAGTATTCGCAGTTCATCACGCGAGCCACGCTCGAAGACGGCATCCTCGGCATCACCTGCAATCCCAATTTTGATTTCGACGGCAAGGATCTCACCGAGTGCAACCGCACCTGGATGGCCCTCACTGGCGCCCCGCTCGCCGGCGTCGAGACCACCCGCGAAAAATTCATCGGCAGCTACGGTGGTTACGCCGCGCCCGACGTCGTCGTGAAAGGCAGGTGCTCGAACTTCCTCGGCGAGGGCGACAATATCGTCGGCGGCCAGCAGGCCGATCTCACCCTTGCTGCCGGAGAAACCCGCGAGCTCATCGTCCTGCTCGGACTCGGCACCGTCGGTTCGCATGGCCGGAAAACGGTCGCGGAATTCTCCAGTCCGGCGCGTTGCGAAGCCGAGCTGCAAAAACTGAAATCCGCCTGGCACAGTCCGCTCGATGCCCTGCAGGTCAAGACTCCCGACGCCAATTTCGACCACATGATCAACGTGTGGAATGCCTACAACGCGCTCATCACCTACGCCTGGTCGCGCTCCGCCTCGCTCGTCTACAACGGCGAACGCGACGGCCTCGGCTTCCGCGACAC
>CAZIQP010000099.1:0-14501 GCA_964541315.1 uncultured Opitutaceae bacterium | reverse complement strand
CGACGTCGCGACCGGTCTTGAGCTGGCCGTCGGTCTCGACCGCGATGCGGCTGCGAAGATTGTTGAGCACGAGCGTCTGGTGGGTTTCGGCGAGGCCGAGTTCCCAGGGCAAACCCGCATGTTGCAGCGAGGTTTGCGGCGAAGCTCCGGTGCCGCCGTCGTAACCGGAGATCAGCACGACGTCGGCATGCGCCTTCGCGACGCCGGCGGCGATGGTGCCGACGCCGACTTCCGAAACGAGCTTCACGCTGATGCGCGCGTGGCGGTTGCCGTTCTTCAAATCATGAATCAGCTCGGCCAGATCCTCGATGGAATAAATGTCGTGGTGCGGTGGCGGGGAAATAAGACCGACGCCGGCCGTGGTGTGTCGGGTCTTGGCGACCCACGGATACACCTTGGAGCCGGGCAACTGGCCGCCTTCACCGGGCTTTGCACCCTGCGCCATCTTGATCTGGAGTTCGCGCGCGTTGACGAGGTATTCGCTCGTGACACCGAAACGGCCGGAAGCGACCTGCTTGATCGCGGAGTTCTTCGAGTCGCCGTTGGGCAACGGAATGAAGCGAGCGGGATCTTCGCCGCCCTCGCCCGTGTTGGACTTGCCGCCGATGCGGTTCATCGCGATGGCGAGGGTTTCGTGGGCCTCGCTGGAGATGGAGCCGTACGACATCGCCCCCGTCTTGAAGCGCTTGCAGATGCTTTCGACGGACTCGACCTCGGAAATCGGGATCGGCGTACCGGCCTTGAAATCGAGCAAACTGCGCAACGTGCAGAGCTTGTTGCCCTGTTGATCGATGATCTTCGAGTACGCCTTGAACGCCGGATAGCTGCCGAGACGCGTGGCCTTTTGCAAATGGTGGATGGACTCGGGCGTGAAGAGGTGGGCTTCGCCCTCGGCGCGCCACTGATAGAGCCCGCCGACAGGCAGCACATGGCCGTCGATCTGGCGGTCGGGATAAGCTGCGCGGTGGCGCATGAGGACTTCCTGCGCGATGACATCGAGGCCGATGCCGCCGACGCGCGACGCGGTCCAAGTGAAGTAATGATCGATGACGTCCTGGCGGATGCCGAGGGCTTCGAACACCTGGGCTCCGCGATAACTCTGGATCGCGGAGATGCCCATTTTGGACATGACCTTGATCACGCCCTTCGAGGCGGCCTTCACGAAATTGTAGCAGGCGGTCTTGTGGTCGATGTTCAGTAACGCGCCTTCGCGGATCATATCATCGACCGTCTCGAACGCGACGTATGGATTCACGGCGCTGACACCGTAGCCGATGAGCAGCGAAAAGTGATGCACTTCGCGGGCTTCACCGGTTTCGAGCACAAGACTGGCGCGGGTGCGCAGACCTTCACGGATGAGATAGTGGTGCAGGCCGGCGACAGCCAGCAGCGCGGGGATGGGAGCAAACTCCTTGTTCACGCCGCGATCGCTGAGGATGATGACGTTGATATCGTCTTCCTCGATCATGCGGCGGGCCATCATCGAAAGTTCCTCGAGGGACTTGGCCAGACCCTTTTCACCGCGCGAAACACGGAAGAGAATATTCAGCACGCCGATCTTGAGACCGGGCAGTTCCATGCGGCGGATCTTGGCAAACTCCTCGTTGGTGAGGACGGGCCACTTCAGCTCGACGCGGCGGCAGGCCGTCGGACCGGGATGCAAAAGATTTCCCTCCGAACCCAAACGGGTTTCGGCGGAGGTGATGATCTCTTCGCGGATACAGTCGATCGGCGGATTGGTGACCTGCGCGAAAAGCTGCTGGAAATAATCATAGAGCAGCCGCGGCTTGTTGGACAGCACCGCGAGGGCGGCGTCGTTGCCCATCGAGCCGATCGCCTCGACCCCATCACGGGCCATCGGGGCAATGACGATACGTTCGTCCTCGTGCGTGTAGCCGAAGGCGATCTGGCGCTGGAGCAGTGTCTCGTGGTCGGGCAGCGGGATTTCGGGGGCATCGGGCAGATCGCTGAGGTAAACGAGGTGCTCCTCGATCCATTGCGCGTACGGACGCTCGGTGGCGAATTGCTGCTTGATCTCTTCGTCCTCGATGATGCGACCCTGTTCGGTATCGACCAAAAACATGCGGCCGGGTTGGAGGCGGCCCTTGCTGACGACATCCGCGGGGGCGATGTCGAGCACGCCGGTCTCGGAGGCCATGATGACGAGACCATCCTTGGTGACGCTGTAGCGGGAAGGCCGCAGGCCGTTGCGGTCGAGAATGGCGCCGATCTGCTTGCCGTCGGTGAACGCGATCGCGGCCGGGCCGTCCCACGGTTCCATCAGGCACGCGTGGTACTGATAGAAGGCGCGGCGGGCCGGGTCCATGTTCTCGTCATTGGACCACGGCTCGGGGATCATCATCATGATCGCATGCGCCATCGGGCGGCCGGCAAGCACGAGGAGCTCCAGGGTGTTGTCGAACATCGCCGAATCGCTGCCGTTCGGGTTGATGATCGGCAGGATCTTCTTCATGTCCTCGCCAAAGGCCTCGGACTCGAAGAGCGCCTCACGGGCGTGCATCCAATTGATGTTGCCGCGGAGCGTGTTGATCTCGCCGTTGTGCGCGACGTAACGGTACGGGTGCGCCCGGTCCCAGCTCGGAAAGGTATTCGTGCTGAAGCGCGAATGCACCAGCGCAAGGGCGGTCTCCATCGCGGGATCCTGAAGATCCTTGAAATACTTGTCCAATTGCTCGGTCAGCAACTGGCCCTTGTAGACGATCGTCTTGCAGGAAAGGCTGGAGACATACCAATACTGCGCGCCGTCCATGGTGGACATGCGGATCTCGCTGTAGCCGCGCTTGCGGATGAGATAGAGCTTCCGTTCGAAAGCCATTTCATCCTTCACGTTTTCGCTGCGGCCGATGAAGGCCTGGCGCATGACCGGCTCGGAAGCCTTGGCGGAATCGCCGAGGGAAGAATTGTCCACCGGCACGGTACGCCAGCCGAGGAACACCTGGCCCTCGGACTGCACGATCTGCTCGAAGCACTGCTCGAGCTTGCGCCGCATGCTCGGATTGCGCGGCATGAAAAGGGTGCCGCAACCATAATGGCCCGCTTCCGGCAGGGCGAACTTCGCCTTTTTGGCGGCGATCTTGAGAAACTCGTGCGGCATCTGGAGCAGAATGCCGGCACCGTCGCCGGTGTTCACCTCGGCTCCCGCGGCACCACGATGATCCAGATTGCGCAGGATCTGCAGGCCGTTCTGCAGAATCTTGTGGGATTTGCGTCCCTTCATGTCCACCACGAAGCCGACGCCGCAAGCGTCGTGCTCAAACCACGGATCATACAGACCCTGCTTGGCAGGCCGGCCGGGCCCGTTGGAACGGGAGGCGCTGGGGGTATCATTCTTGTTGGACATGTTAAAATGAGAGGGCCGGGCGGCGGACGACATCGTTATGGTGTGTGGAATCTGGGTGTTTGGTCTGCGCCGCAAGGGTCGCGAAAGATCAAGATTGAAATAGCGCCAGACCCGGGGTCAAGGCGATGTATGGGGGATTTGCGATAAATTATCTCATATTTGCCCCGGCAATGACCGTGGCATGCGTTAGAGGGATGAATTTGAGTGTGGCAAGCAACTGCAACCGGCGTTTTCGGCTGCACAGGTGGCGCTTTGGAACCACCCCACAGTTTCAGAGCCAGTTTCGGGCCAATTTCACCAGCTACACGCAATCGGCCCGGTCATCCTGAACAATATTCTACACGAACACCGTCCTATCACCTGTGGCAGCCATCAGCGTCATTCGCTCGTCCCGACTCTTGATCTCACCGTTCAGTACTTCGTCTGAAACTCGTCCGGCAGCGTCGCGTGCGCTTTGAACTCGTGTGTTTTGCCGCCAAATTCGTAACTGAAACGTGTTTCCAAGGAATGCAGGAAAAGCCGCTTCGTTCCAAAGGTTTTGGCGAAGGCGCGATTAAGGCCGAAATCCCCGTAAGTCTGGTCGCCGATGATCGGCATGTGGCGCTTGGCGCACTGCACGCGCAACTGGTGGCTGCGGCCGGTTTGCGGCTCCAGTTGGATGAGCGAGGTGGAGAACGCTCCCTGCTGGTGCTGGCGAAACTGAAACTTCGTGAGCGCCGGAATATTTCCCGCCATGGCCTGGGTGCGGACTTTTCCGCCCTTTTTGCTGACGGCGACGAGATCGCGCCAGATCGCGGTTTTGTCCGTGGTCTTGCCGAAGACCAGGGCGCAGTAATTTTTCCGCACCTGTTTTTTCGCGAACTGTTCCTTGATCGCCTTGGCGAGCAATTCGGACGTGGCGCACAAAATCACGCCGGACGTGGCACCGTCGAGGCGGTTGAGCAGCCAGAGCCGGCGGATCGCCCCATCAACCGTTTTCCAACTGAAACACTGGCCTTCGGTGTCGTAGCGACAGGTGAGCAACGAGCGGACTTCGTCGGCGGTCTGATTGGGATGCGAGAGCAGGCCGGCCGGTTTGTCGAAGGCCACGAGACCCTGCGGATCACGGTTGAGAATTTTCACTTCGCGCCCGAGCGGCAGCGTCTCCCAGTAGTCTGCGGGAAGTAGGCTCACTCGTAATAGAAACTGAAAGTCATCGTCTGCTCCGTGCCGAGCATCGTGATCATCTGATCCGTCCACTTGCGGTAAGGCTGGCGTTCCTGAATGGCATTCAAGCACGCATAGGCACCGGGTTTTCCAGCGGTCTCTTCCACCTTGAGCACGGAAACTTCCCCAGTCGAAGTCAGTTTAAAAGTCACATAGACATGAGTCCCCCTCGGGTGAGCAATTTGGCTGGCGTCCAAAATTCTGTACCACTGGGCCTGGATGATCTCGATCAGCTCCTGCATGTAGTCGCCGTATTCGCTCCAGCGGGCATCAATCCCAATCACGCCAACATTCGTCGTGCCCGCGATCTGGTTACTGAGGATATTTTGCCGGGCCTGCTTGAGCTTGGGGCGGGGCTTAGGCTGCGGTTTGCTGCTTTGCACGCTGTTGATCAGGCCGCCGTCGGCACCCTTGCCATCCTTTGCTCCCTCGACGGATTCGGCCGCGTGGTTGGTGGGCGCCTCACTGGAGGATTTGTTGCTGGCAATGCCGTCCGGGGAAAGGCCTTCGTTTTTTTCGATGCCGCTGAGCGGCACCTGCGCTTCCCGCGCCTGCTGGGCAGGATGTTCTTCGGCCTGGGCCTCGGGAGTGTTGGCCGCCGCCACCGCATCCTGGGGCTTCGCCATATCGCCGGCCACGATGGCCTCATTATGGTTCGGATCATCACGCCCCTTTACCGACGGACGCTTTTCCGGATCAATCACCGTAGCGGCCACCTCCTGCGCGGTCTGCTGGTTGCGATTGCTGAAATTGGCGGTCTTGTCCGGCTCGTTGGCCGGTGCTTCCGGGTTTGTCTCCACAAACTTCATCGGATCGGGCTTCACTTCCTCCGCCGGCAAGGGCGCGAGTTGGAAGTCGACGTACTTGTCCTTTTTCGCCGTCAGGTCCGGTTTGAAATGGGCGCCGCTCAGGCTGTCGACCGGCAGCAGAGGGGCCACCAAGTACAGCAAAATATGAAACAAGATCGTGCAAACGATCCCGATAATAATCGGACTTTGCCGTCCCTCCTCGCTGATGGAGTTCTTGGTCGCGGCATTTCTGGTGAGAATATCGAATTGGGAGGTGGACACTGGTGAAGGAAATCAAGCCAACAGACCCGCCCGAGTCAAAAGTTGTTTCGTCTCTTCTAGCGGAAGCCCGATAATATTTGTCAATTGGCCCCGGTAACCGGCCACAATCAGGTCGGTTTGCTCCTGGATGGCGTAGCCGCCCGCCTTGTCCAGGGTATGCACCTTGGCCAGGTATTCCTCGATAACCGCCGCTGTCAAAACCTTGAAAACCACCTCGCTCGCCACGCCTTGGTCGAGTTTCAGGCCGTCGCCCACCCGCCGCACCGCCAGGCCGGTAAACACGGTGTGCGTGCTCCCGCTAAGCAGACGGAGCATGGCCCGCGCCTCGGCCGCATCGGCAGGTTTGTTGAGCACAGTGTTACCCACAAAAACCGTCGTATCCGCGCCCAGCACCGTCGCGTCGGGGTGGCGGGCGGCGATCCAATCGGCCTTGAGCGCGGCATTGTGCAGCACCATGGCGCGCGGATCGGCATCGGGCGCCTCGTGCTCGACCACCTCCGCCGGCAAAACCGTGAACGGCACTCCGAGCTGGCCAAGCAATTCTCGCCGGCGCGGCGAGGCGGAGGCGAGGATGAGAGGTGATGGCATCTGCATGATGGAGTGGCCTTTCATCCAACAGGTCAGCCATAGCGAGAAGAGCCACGGCTGAAGCCTGGATGAAGGATGATGATGGTTGCAGTCCGGCGCTTTGCCCGCCACTTGTCTAATCCAAAAATTTCATGCGCCTCGGCCTTGCCCAGCTCAACACCACGGTCGGTGATCTCCCCGGTAATCACCGGCGGATTCTCGACGCCTATCATGCCCTTGTCGCCCAGGGCGCCGAGCTGGTGGTCTTCCCCGAACTCGTCGTCTGCGGCTATCCGCCCCGCGACCTTCTCTTCAAAAGCCGTTTCGTCTCCGATGTGGAGCAGACCACCCGCGACATCGCCGCTGAAATCGGCGCCGTGCCCGCCGTGCTCGGCACCATCGAGGCCAACCCATCCGGCCAGGGCCGCTCCGCCTACAACAGCGCGGCTTTTTGCCAACAGGGTCGCATCACCCACTTCGCCCGCAAATGCCTGCTGCCGACGTACGATGTCTTTGACGAGGATCGCTATTTCGAACCGGCGAAGGAACCCGCCGTCGTGGAATTCAACGGCCATCGCATCGGACTCACCATTTGCGAAGACATCTGGACTCACGAAGCGATCAACACCCGGCGCTTTTATGAGGTCGACCCGGTCAAAACGCTCAGCGCCCGGAAGCTCGATCTCCTGCTCAACCTTTCCGCCAGCCCGTGGCACAGCACCAAGGAAAATGTGCGCCAGGCTCTCGTGGCCAACACCGCCCGCGCCTGCGCCTGCCCCGTTGTCTACGTCAATTCCGTCGGAGGGAACGATGAGCTCGTCTTCGATGGACGCAGCATGGTCACTGACGCCACCGGTCAGCTCCTTGCCGGCCTCGCCGCCTTCCGCGAGGAACGGCGCGTCGTTCCGTTAGGGCGGTATCGAGCGCAGCAACATGCAGCCACCGTCCCCGTTGAGCAGCCCTACGCTCACGCGACTTTCGCCCCAGATGAAATGCGCGACATCCATGACGCTCTCGTCCTCGGCGTCCGCGATTACGCCCAGAAAACGGGTTTCAAGAAAGCCCTGCTCGGACTTTCCGGCGGCATCGATTCCGCCCTGACCGCCGTGATCGCCGCCGAAGCGCTCGGTCCGAAAAACGTCATCGGCGTCAGTCTGCCCTCGGAAATTTCCAGCCAGCACAGCAAGGACGATGCCCGCATCCTCGCGGGAAATCTCGGCATCGAATACAATACGATCGGCATCGCCGAAGTCGTCGCTGCCGCCGAGCAATCGCTCGCCCCGATTTTCGCCGGACGCCCCCGCGATATCGCCGAGGAAAACATCCAAGCCCGCGCCCGCGGCCTTTTGCTCATGGCCATCTCCAACAAGTTTGGCGCGCTCCTCCTCACCACCGGCAACAAGAGCGAACTCGCCGTCGGCTACTGCACGCTTTACGGAGACATGTGCGGCGGCCTCGCCGTCATCAGTGACGTTTTCAAGATGCAGGTCTACGCCCTCTCCCGCTGGATCAATCGCGAGAAAGAAATCATCCCGCATTCCAGCATCAACAAAGCACCCAGCGCCGAGCTGCGCCCGAACCAAACCGACCAGGACAGCCTGCCGCCCTACGATCTCCTCGACGCCATTCTCAAAGGCTACGTCGAAGCCGGCCTGTCGCGCCGCGATCTGATCGCGCAAGGTTTTGATGCGTCGGTCGTCAACGACATCGCCCGCAGGGTCGACCTCAACGAATACAAACGCAAGCAAGCCGCCCCCGGTCTGAAAATCACGCCCCTCGCCTTCGGCGTCGGCCGGAGAATCCCAATCGTGCAGAAATATGTGAGCTAAATATTGGTCACCATAATCCACTCAAATGAATCACCTCAATTTTAGTCACCACTAATCCACACTAATCGGCCACTAATGGAGACGACATGACCGAACCAACCGGATTCTATCAACAGGAGGGCTATGACTTCATGGCCGCAGCCTTCGAAGTTCACACTGAAATGGGGCACGGCTTCCTTGAGGAAGTCTATCACGAAAGTCTTGAACTGGAACTGAGCCAGCGAGGCATTCCTTTTGTTTCAAAACCGAAGCTGCCTCTTTTCTACAAAGGACAGCCTTTAAAGAAGCAATACGAAGCTGATTTGATAGTGGTCGGGGAGATTGTGGTAGAACTAAAAGCCGTCAAAGCCCTCCTTCCCGAACATGAAGCCAAGCTCATCAATTATCTCCGGGCGACTCAAAAACGGGCCGGTTACCTCGTGAACTTCGGCTCATTTCCGAAACTCGAATGGAAACGGTTTGTCCTCTGAATTAGTGGCCCATTAGTGTGGCTTAGTGGTTAACAAAATGCCTTCCCTCACCTCCGAGCAACTTTTCGCCCGCGCTCTCCAGCTCATTCCTGGCGGCGTCAACTCTCCCGTTCGCGCGTTCCGCTCGGTGGGCGGCACGCCGTTTTTCACGAAGGCCGCGCATGGCGCCACGCTCGTCACCGCCGATGGCCGCGAGCTGATTGATTTCGTCTGCACCTGGGGCCCGGCGATCCACGGGCACAATCATCCGCGCATCAAGGCCGCGATCGCCGCCGCGCTGGAAAACGGCACCTCCTTCGGCACGCCGAATCCCTACGAAGTCGAGATGGCGGAGCTGATCGTGAAGTTTTTTCCGTCGATCCAAAAGGTCCGCCTGTGCAACAGCGGCACCGAGGCCACAATGTCGGCGATCCGGCTCGCCCGCGGTTTCACCAAACGTGACAAGATCATCAAGTTCGCCGGCTGTTATCACGGCCACAGTGATTCGCTACTCATCAAGGCAGGTTCGGGCGCACTCACCCATGGCAATCCCGACAGCGCCGGCGTACCGGCCGCGTTCGCGCAGGAAACCATTGTTCTCCCGTACAACGACACCGCCGCCATCGATGCCGCTTTCGCCGCCAACCCCGGCAAGATCGCCTGCATCATCATCGAGCCTTACATCGGCAATGTCGGTTTCATCAAACCCGACGCCGGTTATCTCCAACACGTGCGCAAGGCCACGGTGCAACATGGCGCGCTGCTGATCTTCGACGAAGTGATGACCGGCTTCCGGCTCGCCCGCGGCGGCGTGCAGGAGCTGGAAAAAATCACGCCCGACCTCACCTGCCTCGGCAAAATCATCGGCGGCGGCCTGCCCGTCGGCGCCTTTGGTGGTCGTGCCGACATCATGGATTACCTCGCGCCGCTCGGGCCGGTTTACCAGGCCGGCACGCTCAGCGGCAATCCCCTCGCGATGGCCGCCGGCATCGCCGGCCTCAGACTCATCGATGAGCTTTCACCCTATGCCAAGCTCGACGCCCTCGGCCGGCAAATCTGCACCGCCGCCCTCTCGGCAGCAAAAACCAAGGGCATAGCGCTGCAAGCTCCTCAGGTTGGCTCCATGTTCAGCCTCTTCTTCACTCCGACTCCCGTCCGCGACATGGCGAGCGCGCTGACCTCCGACGCCAAGCTTTACGGACGCTTTTTCCATGCCTGTCTCGCCGGCGGTGTCTATCTCCCGCCCAGCGCTTATGAATCGTGGTTTTTGAGCACCGCCCACGATGGAAAGGCCATTGACCGGGCTTGCACGGTCATCACCCAAAGCATCGCCTCGTTGTAGGTGCCGGCTTGCAGATGGGTGTTTTCTGTTTAACCCTTCTCTGGCAACGCGTGAAGGCCGCGCCGATAAATCCGAAAATATCCGTGTTCCTTGGTGCAAAATCTGCATTATCCTCCTAAGAATTAGCCAATATCCGCCGTTATACTGGTAACATGCATCTCCGAACACCGCCCAGTCATCTCCGCCCCGCTCTCGTCCCGTTCGCTGTGCTGTTTTGCTTCCTGTTGGTTTCCCGCGCTCTCCTCGCCCAACCGGTGGATGCTCCGGTTATGCCGCTGAGCGAATTGCATGCGGGCCAGAAAGGCGAAGTCTGGACCGTTTTCAAAGGCAGCAAGCCCGAAGCCTTCGCCGTCGAGGTCACCGGCGTTCTGCAAAACGCGCTCGGTCCGGGGAAAAATCTCATCCTTTGCGAGCTCACCGATCCGCGCATCCAGCCGATGGGTGCCGTCGCTGGCATGAGCGGCAGTCCGCTCTACATCGATGGCAAAGTGGTGGGCGTGCTCGCCTATCAGATCCAACGTTTTGAGACCGTGCGCTACGCCGGCTTCACACCCATCGCCGATATGCTCGAGGTCAGCGCGCTGCCCGCCGCTCTCAATCCGGCCGGCAACCCGATCCCGATTCCGATCAAGGGCGCCAGCGAACGCCGGACCGCCCAGATGGATTCCTCCGCCGAAATGCGCCCGTTCGCTCCCGTTTTTTCCCTCGGTGGATTGTCGCCGGAAGTCGCGACCCTGCTTGCTCCGCAGTTCCAAGCCCTCGGCATGAACGCCATCGCCCTCGGTGGAAGCACGGCTGGCTCATCCTCCGAGGTGCCGGCCATTAATGCCGAATTGAAGCCTGGCGATGTTGTCGCCGCCGCCCTCGCCGTCGGTGACATCAGCATCGCGGCCACCGGCACGGTGTCGCACGTCGACGGCCAGCGCATTCTCGCCTTTGGTCATCCCATGCTCTCGCTCGGCGCAACCGAACTCCCAATGGCCTCCGCGGAAGTCGTCGCCATTTTGCCGAGCCAGTTGAACTCCGTCAAAGTGAGCAACACCGGCCAGATCATCGGCTCATTCAGCCAGGACCGGCTCTCCGGGGTCTACGGTGAAATCGGTCGCCAGCCCAAAATGGTGCCGGTCGATATCGAGCTGCCTTCGCGCCTGAACCGGAAAGCGCTGCATTTCTCCGTGGTGCGTCAGGAACAGATCCTGCCCGTCATCGCCGCCAGCGGCCTCGCCCAGGCCGTCTCCGGTTCCAACGAGGCGGGATTCAGCAAAGGATTCCGTCTGGTCAGCACCGTTGAGTTTCCCGGCGAGGAACCGCTCCGCTTCAGCCAGATTTATCCCGGCCCGCAGGGTTTTCAGCAGGGGATTGCCGAGTTCGTCAGCAAACTGCAGCAGTGCCTCTACAATCCCTTCGAACGAACCTTTCCCGAACATATCCGCTTTTCCGTGAGTGAAATCACCGATGTTCCCATCGGTTTTCTCGACGTCGTGCAGATATCGCACACCGAAGCCACCCCCGGCACCAATGTCACCGTCACCGTCAACTGGCATGACTTCCAGCAGGCCGCGCGCACCGAATCGCTTTCCATTCCCGTGCCCGCAAGCTGGACCGGCAAGCAGCTCGAAGTCGTGCTCGTGCCCGGCGCGCTGCTCGATGAACTGACCGGGCAGCCGAAAGCCGTCTCTGTCCTGGAGCACAACAGTTTTTCGGAATTCCTGGGTGCGCTGCGCCAGAGCCGGCCCACCGACGGCCTCTATCTCGCCGTGCTGGAAAAAACCCGGCTGTTCTCCGACCAGCGTTCGCTCACGCCCGAACTTCCCGGTTCGCTGGAGCGGATCGCCCACGCCGCGGACGATTCCCGTTTCCAGCGCCGCGACGCCGCCGCCATCCTCTGGGAATCCCAGCTCATGACCGGCCGCCTTTTCTCCGGCCAATTCCGCAAGGCGCTCACGGTCACGGATTGAGCCAATCCCATTTTTTCTTTTTGCAGGAGCGGCTTTATGCCGCGATTCATGACAAGCATCGCGGCATAAAGCCGCTCCTACCCCAGACCCCCGGCATTGATTCCATCCCTTTCATGCGCAATCCACCTTCCCGTCCTCTCGCGTTTTCTTTCGTTTATTTCATGTGTTTCGTGGTGACCACGCTTGGTCTTTCCGCCGCCGATCCCATTACCAAACAGCTCGAAGTCGACTTCGGGCGCGATGTCGCCAGCCGAAATCTCAAGGGTCTCGCCGCCCGCTCCGACGGCCGGGTGCTGCCCGGCCCGGTCTTCACCGATCTCACCGGGCCAAAAATCGCCGACATTCTCTGGATGCTCCGCCCCGCCGGAAACAATCGCTTCCTCGTCGGCTCCGGCCCGGACGGCAAGGTTTTCGAAATCACCTTCAATCCCAAGGACACCACCTACACCTCGCGCGAAGTCGCCGACGTGGCCGAAGCCCAGGCGCTCGCCGTGCAGCCGCTGCCCGACGGCCGTTTTCTGATCGGCACTTCGCCCACGGCGGCGATCTATCTGGTGCGCGACGGAAAAATTCTTTCCCGCGTGCCGCTGCCCGCCGATTCGGTGTTTGATTTTCTTGCCCAGCCCGATGGCAGCGTCCTTGCCTCCACCGGCAATCCCGGAAAAATTTACCGCCTTGATCTTAAAAAACTCGCCCTGGCCGGCGTCATCGAGGGCAAGATTGGCGACGACAAGGTTCTCGCCGACAAGGGAGTCACCCTCTTCGGCGAGATTCGCGACCGCAACATCCGCCGGCTGCTGCACCTGCCCGACGGCCGCGTCATCGCCGGTTCCTCGCCCAAGGGGAATGTTTACGCGTTTGCCCCCGCCGGCGGAGCACCTGCCCTGCTGCAGGAAAATCGCGATGCCGAAGTGGTCGACCTGTTGGCGACGGAAGACGGCGGATTCTACGCCGTGCTCGTTCATGCGCCCGGTGAGGGCAGTCGCCTGGTCCGCGCCAAGAGCGCCATCGCCGACGAAAAGGAAAAGGATGAAGCCGAAGTCCGGCCCGCTTTCAGCGGTCGCAGCACCGTCGTGCGTTTCCCCGCCGATGGATTTCCGGAGCCGGTGATGGCCAGAAACAATATTTCCCTTTATCGCGTCGCTCAGCATCAAGGTTCCCTGCTGCTGACCGCCGGCGAACAAGGCGACACCTTTGGCTACGATCCCGCGGCCCGCCGCTCGATCATCTACCCGGGCAGCGATTCGTCCGAGCTAAACGACCTGGCTCCGCTCGACGCCGACCATTTTCTCGTGCTCCGCAACAACGCCCCCGGTCTGGCGCTGATCTCGTTTGCTCCCGCCGAAAAACGCACCCTCGAAACCAAACGCCTTGATCTAGGCGCCCCCGCCACCCTCGGGCTGATCCGGCTTGGCCAGGCCCACCGCATCGATCCCTCCACCCTGAAGCTCGAAGCCCGCACCAATCTCGGCAGCGACGAGGTCGAGGGCTGGACACCCTGGACGGAACTGCCGCCCACGGATGACGCCTTCTCCGCCGCGAGTCTGCGCGGCCGCTACGTCCGGCTGCGACTGACCGTCCCGGGCGGAGCGAAGGACTTCACGATCGAAAAGGCCACCATCGCCTACCAAACGCAAAACCACCGGCCCATATTGAGCGACTTTCGCATTTTTCCGCCCAATCTCGCGGTGGTTCCTCTCCCCGAACCGCCCTCGCAGTCGCCGCAATCCAGCACGCTTGGCCAGATGCTTTTCCCCTCTCAGTCGGTGTTGAAAGATGAGTCGGGCGAAAAACGCAAAGGCTCGATCCTTGGCAGTCCTGTCATTCCCCAAACCGGTTCCCAGATCATTTATTGGACCGTCACCGACAGCGATGGCGACATCCTCACCTACACGCTCTCGATCCGTCCCGAAAACAGCGAAAACTGGACCGACCTCGCCGTCGGCATTCGCGAGCCCTATGTGCAGTTTGATCTCAGCGCCTTCCCCGAAGGCACCTATCTCACACGCCTGACCGTGCAGGAGCAGGCCCCGCGCCCCGAGAAACAGCGGCTCACCTACATCTTCGAAACCGACACCCTGACCATCGACCGCACGCCCCCGGAAATCACCTCCGCCGCCGCCGAGCGTCGCGACGACTGGCTCTTCATCACAGTCGATGGACATGATAAAACCAGTCTGCTCGAAGGCGTCGAGTTCATCCTCAACAACGGCCAGCGCGAAGTGGTGGAGCATCCTGCCGACGGTCTGCTCGACGGCAAGACCGAGCAGTTCATCGCCGAATTCACCTCGCAGAAAGCCGCCGGTGCCACGTCGGTGGAAATCGTCCTCTATGATCAGGCCGGGAACCACTCTTCCCGGCGTCTGCCGCTGAAGTAAAGATCCTCCGGCAAGCCCCGGAGTATTTTCAAATCAGCAATTGCGATCGCCATTTATGGCGGGCTCGCGTCCCGGCGGGCCGCGGTATGCAAACGCCGGCTCCTCATTCGCCCCGTCAATGCGTCGGATTGTATTTATCAATTAACGCCTGCGGCCGGTCTCCGGGTAGACTGCGCCCACCATGTCGTCCGAATATTATTCCCTGTGCCGTATCTGTACCTGCGCACTGCTCTTCAATGCGTTCCTGTTCACGCCGCGCCTCCTGGGCAGGTGGCAGCCGTATCAACCTAAATTCAGCAGTTGGAGTTGAAGAATCGGTAATTTCAGGCCGTTGGAAGTGG
>CAZIQP010000098.1:11726-14527 GCA_964541315.1 uncultured Opitutaceae bacterium | reverse complement strand
CCTCGTAATAAACCTGGTCCACCTGCGGGGCGTTCTGCGCCTGCGCCTCGATCTTCACCCACTCCGGATTTCTCGTGTAACGCTTGATCAGCTCCTGAATCGCGTACGGCATCGTCGCCGAGAAAAACAGGCACTGCCGCGTGGCCACCGGCACCGACTTGAGAATGTGTTCGATGTCGTCGCGGAATCCCATGTCGAGCATCCGGTCCGCCTCGTCAAGCACCACGACCTTGAGCTTGTCCAGCCGCAGCGATCCGCGTTCCATGTGATCCATCACACGTCCGGGTGTGCCGATGACCACCTGCGCTCCCGCGTCCAACGCGCGGTATTGCCGGTCGTAGCTCTGGCCGCCATAAATCGGCACCTCCATCAGCCCCTTTTTGAAAAATGCCAGCTTGCCGAATTCCTCGGCTACCTGCACCGCGAGTTCACGCGTCGGGCAAAGCACGAGCACCTGTACCGCCCGCAATTTCACATCAACCTTTTCGATCGCCGGAATCGCGAAAGCGGCCGTCTTGCCGGAGCCCGTGGCCGACTGGCCGACGACATCGCGTCCGGCCATGCCAAATGGGATCACCGCGGTCTGGATGGGCGAGGCTTCCTCGAAACCCATCTTATCGACAGCTTTTAAAATCTCAGGGGACAACCCCAACTCGGCAAAAGGACGTTTTTCCATAAGCCCCAGCGTGACGCTACCAATCGCAAAAGGATAGCCCAATCTCAGCCGCCGTATTCAGCCGTCGGCGCCCGGGCTATCCGCAAAAACGCGAATTCACGCGGAAAAAACATCGTTCCGGCATCTTTCCGCCCACCGATCTTTTTTGCTGAACCCGTCCCCAACGCGCCTTGCCCTGCCTTGACTATGGCAACTTTAAATCTTGGTATCTTGCCCATGCTCTCCTTTCCCCGTCTGATCCCAGCGCTGCTCACCGCGCTCTTCATTATGTTGCCCGTGACTCGCATCCGCGCTGCAGACACCCCGTCGCCCGCTCCGGTTGCGCCCGCCGATGGCATTTCCGCCGAATTCAAGCAAGTGTTCGAAAAGATTGTGGCCAAACTAAAAGCCGGGCAGAAATCCGAGGCGGATCTGGCCCCTGAAATAGCCGCCATCGACGCATTGCTGGCCAAACACGCCGCGGAGAAAACCGAAGAAGTGGCCGAGGTGACGGTGATGAAGGCCCGTCTTTATCTCGAAGTCCTTGAAAGCAACGACAAGGCCATCGCCATCCTCAAGGAAATCAAAACCAACTTCCCGCAGACTGAGATCGCCAAGAAGACCGATCAAATGGTGGCGGCCCTCGAACAGCAGATGGCCGCCGACAAGCTGCTCGCCATCGGCAACCCCTTTCCTGGTTTCGCTGAGAAGGACCTCAATGGCCAACCGCTCTCGCCGGCCAATTTCAAGGGCAAGGTGGTGCTCATTGACTTCTGGGCCACGTGGTGTGGCCCGTGCGTGGGCGAACTGCCCAACGTCCTCGCTGCCTACGAAAAATTTCACCCCAAGGGATTCGAGATCATTGGCATCAGCCTCGACCAAAAACGCGACGCGCTCACGGACTTCATCAAGGAAAACAAAGTGCCGTGGGCCCAGTATTTCGATGGCCTCGGTTGGAACAGCAAATTGGGCCAACAATACGGCATCAACTCCATCCCCGCTACCTTCCTGCTCGATGGCGAAGGCAAGATTATCGCCAAGGGGCTGCGCGGCCCCGATCTCCAAGCCAAACTGGCAACCCTGCTGAAGTAAGATCCCCGGGCCACAGACCGATCCCGCATCCGACATCGAGCTTTACTGAAAGGCTTGCAGGCTCGCGCGCCGCTGGCGGTATCGGGATGATCAGCGCGTATTGGTCCGTTCCTCGTGTGTCATTGCTGATTCGCACTGGTCCAACTCACGGAAACGACCGGACTGTTCTCAGAAACGATCGGCCCGTTTCCGGCTTCTTTTCGATCCCCGTAGATTGCACCGTCGACTGGGATAAGATATTCGACCCATTCCTTGGGCACACCGGTTTTGGTGGTAAACTTGTAGCCAGGCTCACGGCCATCGATCTTGGCGATGCCCTCGCCGTCCCAAGACCCCGAACCAGTTGCGAGTACTCGCACAACAAGATAATCTGGCTGCGCTGAACCTCGCAAAGCAGCCAACTCGGCATAGGTGGCCGGCCTGAGGCGATCATTCACAGAAGCAGACATGTGCCGTTGAAACTCCGCCTTGGTGACGACCATCGCCTCGAACTGAATGTTTCCAGTCCGTGCGACAGCCACATGCGTGCCACCTGGCGCAAGTGCCAAAATCAAGGGGCAGACTATGAGGGCGACCAGAATCAGCCCGATTGAGATCATCAGCTTTCTCCCGAAATATTGGTTGAACAGCACACCCACTGCCAGAGCAGTGCAGAGCAGTTCACTCAGATGGGTTGGGGAAATCCACTGCAATCGAAAAGTCAGGGGAGATGAGGCATGCGCCAGAATTTGTATCCGTACCATCCAGATAAAACCAAATATGAGACAGAGAAACCCGGCGAAAAGAAATTGGGCCAGGTTTTTGCTGAAGGCCGCGAGTGCCGCAGCGGAGAGCGTCATGCAGATGAAAAACCCCACGGCGTCTCCCAGCCAGGTGGCGAAGGTGATCGTCTCTGGCTCGGGTCCAAGAAAACGAGCGCAAATTCCCGCAAGCAGAGGAAGGAAAATGAAAAGCGCGGCCAGCAGTGTGAGCTTGGCTGCGAACAACCGACCCGGAGTGACAGGTCGTGTACGCCAGAAGGTGCTTCCTTCCGTCAAGCCATCCTCCTGCACAA
>CAZIQP010000098.1:0-11626 GCA_964541315.1 uncultured Opitutaceae bacterium | reverse complement strand
CGGGCCAATGTGACAAATATTTCGCGCAACGTCATCGGGTGCGCCCGCACCGCCGCCTCGGGAAAGCGCTCGCGACACGCCTGCTCAGTGGCGGCGCGCTCGTACCGCGAATCAATGAAGCGCAGGAGACTTCCGTCAGTTTCCCATTCCAGCCAGCCGGCGGCCGGACTAAAATCACGGGGAGCGCTTCCGGAAAAAGTCACCTCGATCCTCCGGAAGCGGCCCAGCAGTTCCTCCGTGGATTCGCCAAAGCTTAATCGGCCGGCTTCGAGCAGGGCGACCCGGTCGGCCAGGCGCTCCACCTCGTCGATATCATGCGAGGAGATGAGTACGGTCCATTCTCCCAGCCCTGAAGCGTCCAACACACCGCGCACGAAATCGTCCCGCACCAGTGGATCGAGCCCGCTGAACGGTTCATCCAGCACCAGCAGCTTCGGGCGGTACGCCAGGGACGACAACAAGGACGCCTTCATCAGCATGCCGCGCGAGAGCTGCTTGAGCCTGCGCTCCGGCGGCAGATCGAACTGCGCGAGCAACTTCTTCTCAAGGGCAACGTCCCAGGTGGGATAAAACGGCCGGCAGTAGTCGAGCAGTTGGCGCACCGTCATCCAAAGTGGCATCTGCTGATTTTCCGAAACATAACCGATCTGCGCGAGCTCGCGCTCGCCCAGCCGGCGGGAATCCACGCCGAGTACGCGCGAGGAGCCGCCCGTGGGTTCGAGCAGATTCATCAGCAGCCTGATGGTTGTGGTCTTGCCCGCGCCATTGGGACCGAGCAGCGCACAGATGCTACCCTCGGGCACGGCAAACGTCAGGTCGTGCACCGCCTCGGTGTGCCGGAACCGTCGCGACAGATGATTGGTTTCGATGATGTTCATGGGGATTTATTTCCGGCTGAGTTTCTTCCAATGCACGGCCAGGCCGGCCTGCACCTCGTCAAGCGTCAGGCCGAGCTTCTTGGCCTCGACCACCACCTGTTCCAGATCGGCGCCGAGCAGCTCGGCGCGCTGCTGCCGGTCGCCCGCCGCGTGCTCCGCCACCACGCTGCCCACGGCGGGCGTGGTGATCAGCACGCCCTCGGCGACCAGGGCCGCCACGATCTTGTGCGCGGTGTTGGGATTGATCTTCAACTCCTGGCTGACCACTCGCACCGAGGGGAACGGCTGGCCGGCTTTCATCTGTCCGCCCACCACGGCCTTCTTCACGGCGAATATCACCTGCTCGGTGATCGGCAGGCCGGGTTTGAGTTCGATGGAGAACGGAAGCACACCGTACTAGTTGCAATAGTACAGATAGAACGGCAAGTCTTTTCTTCGACTGCCGAAAGGACAAATCGGCACGGGGGGCCAGCCCGAGTCCCGCAAGCACAATCCGGCCGGCCCAGCCACCGCCGGGCGAAGCCGGAAGACCAAGCGCGGCCAAAGGCAAAGTTGACTCAACCGGCCGCCACTTCGCCCAGCAGGTTCGCGAAAATCATCTTGCCGCCACCGGTGGGCAGCGCCCCGATGATCTCCACCGTCACGCGTTTGCCGATGAAGGCGCGGCCATTGTTCACCACGACCAATGATCCGTCCGGCAGATAGCCCACCGCCTGCCCCTCGTCCTTGCCGGGCTTGACCAGCTCAAGCTCGATGCTTTCCCCGACCAACAAGGCCGGCCGGAGCGCTTTCTCCAAGGCATGCAGGTTCAGCCATTGCACCCCTTGAAACTGGGCCATCTTCGCGAGATTGACATCGGTTGTCAGCAGCTTGGCCTTCATCGACTGGGCCAGATAGACGAGCTTCGCCTCGATATCCTGCCGGCGGGCCACCTCGCTCTGGTGGATACGGATGTCGAGTCCCTTGATTTTGCGCAGATCGTTGAGCACTTCCAGGCCGCGACGCCCACGCGCCTGCTTCACCGGTTCGGACGAATCGGCAATGAGCTGCAACTCCGTCAGCACAAAGGAGGGAATGACCAGACCCGAGCCAAGAAAATGCGTTTCACAAACCCGGGCGATCCGCCCGTCGATCAAGGCGGTGGTGTCGACAACGACCAGCGGGACTTCCACCTCGTGCGGCACAAAGCGCACATAAGGTATCACGAAATTAAATTCATCCTTCCCGCGCAGCGCGACCACGGTAGCCAGGTACGGGCAGATGATGAAGAGTGCCAGCCGGACGAGGTAGATCTGCTCCGCGTTGCCCTGCTCCAGCAAGGGCGACGAACCGATGAGACCGGCGATGACCACTCCGATCAGGAGACCGAAAGTCAGGGCACTCAGCCCGCGCAGCGAAAAACCTTTCAACAGCACATCCACCAGCACGATTAGCGTTCCAATCAAGCCGCCCATCATGACTGCGACCGTCCGATAATGATCCCAGTCCGTGATCGTGTAACAGAGCAGCCAACTGGCCACCACACACATGGAAATAAACCCGATCCGGATGACGAGCAGTGTCTTGTTCATACCAAATTCAATTGAACGCGCCCCGGCGTTTCAGCCAAAGCAGGATGAAGGGCAGTATGGCAAAAAAAATCATGACTCCGTAAAGGATCATTTGCGCCCGATGGGCTTTTTTCATCGTCTCTGGATCCAGATCTTCCTTCATCACCCCAAGGAGAACCATCGCCATTCCCATGACAACGCAATACTGGTTGGTTAAACAAGAACCCGAGGATTACTCGTGGGACGACTTTGTCCGCGACGGCCGCACGGCCTGGACCGGCGTCCGCAATTACGCCGCCCGGATTCACCTCCGCGGCATGCAGCCGGGCGACGCCGTCCTTTTCTATCACAGCGGCGAATCCAAATCTGTGGTCGGCCTCGCTCAAGTGGCCAAGGCCGCCTTCCCTGACCCGACCGCTGACGAACAAGAAGGCTGGGTGGCGGTCGAGCTCACTCCCATCGAGCCGTTGCCCAACCCTGTTACTCTGGCCCAGATCAAAGCCGAATCTTCCCTCAAGGAAATCGGACTTGTCCGACAGAGCCGGCTTTCGGTGATGCCGCTCAAAGCCGCCGAGTTCGCCAAGATCAAGAAGCTCGGAAAGGGCTGATTCAAGCCAGGCTCCTCCCTCGACCTCAGTCGCAACCCCGCCGTCTGGCTCGACAAGGCCTGGCTTTACGTTTTCGTCATCAGGCGTGCTCGACTCCATTGCCATTCTCGCTCCCGGCCTGCTCGGCGGCTCCGTCGCCATGGCCGCCCGCCATTACGGCGCGGCCAAACGCATCACCCTCTGGGCGCGCCGCCCGGAAGTGCGGCTCAAGCTCCGTGATCAATCGTGGTGCGATGCGGTAGCCGATACCCCCGAAGCCGCCACCCGCGAAGCCACGCTCGTGATCGTTTGCGCCCCGGTCGACCAGATCATCCCCCTCGTCCGCCAGATTGCGCCAGCGCTGAACGCCGGCACCATCGTGACCGATGTCGGCAGTGTGAAAGGGGAAATCTGTCGCCAAGGCACCGCTGCTCTCGCCAACGCCAAAGGTCATTTTGTCGGTTCGCACCCCATGGCTGGTTCGGAAAAAACCGGCTGGGAACACGGCCGCGCCAATCTCTTCGCCGGCCGCACCACTTTCGTTACGCCCTTGCCCGATTCGGATCCGAAAGCCGCCGAACACGTCGCCGCCTTCTGGCACGCCCTCGAATCCGAGGTCGCCACCATCGCACCCGATAGCCACGACGAAATTGTCGCCCACATCAGCCACCTGCCCCAGGTGCTCGCCTCCACGCTCTGCGCGAATCTCGCGAAACGCAACGTGGGCTGGCGCAACTTCGCCGGCGGCGGCCTGCGCGATACAACCCGCATAGCCGGCAGTGATCCCAAACTCTGGAAAACCATCCTCGAGCAAAACCGCGACGAAGTCCTCCGCGCTCTCCGCGAGTACCAGGAAGAACTCCACGGCATGGAACGCGCCCTCGCCAACCGCGACTGGTTCGAGGTGCAGGCCATCATGGAACGCGGCAAAGCCTACCGCGAACAGTTCCGCCCGATTCCGTGATTTTCAGGTGTAGGAGCTTGCTTGCCAGCGACCGCCTCGTTCCGTTGGCTTTGACACTATCTGATGTCTGACCTTCCGCCTCTCCTCCCCATCAAACCCTTCACCCAGCCGGTGCGCGGCAGCGTCACCCTGCCCGGCTCGAAGAGCATCACCAATCGCGCGCTCATTCTTGCTGCTCTGGCCAAGGGAACCACCACGCTTCGTGGCGCTCTATTCAGCCGCGACACCCGCATCATGGTCGCAGCGCTCCAACAGCTCGGCTTCAAAGTTGAAACCGATGAGACCGCTCTGACTATCTGCGTGGAAGGACGTGACGGGAAAATTCCCAAAGGAAAAGCCAAGCTCAACATCGGCAACGCCGGCACTGCCGCGCGCTTTCTCACCGCCTTCGTCTGCCTGCGCCCCAACGGCATTTATGATTTCGATGGCGACGAAGCCATGCGCCGCCGGCCCATCGGCGCTCTGCTCGAAGCGCTCGAAACCCAGGGAGCCAAGGCCAACGCTCGAACCTTTCCATTCACGCTCAAAACAGCGGGATTGCCCGGCGGCACTGTTGAGCTCGATGCCTCGGAAAGTTCGCAACTGCTTTCGGCCCTCCTGATGGTCGCGCCGCATGCAAAATCCCCGTTGTCGGTGAAATTGAAAGGCGAAACTGTCTCTCGACCTTTTGTGAAAATGACCGAGCTAATGGTAAAGCAGTTTGCGATTCACACAAATGATTATGCCATCGAAGGTGATGCCACAGCCGCAAGTTACTTTGCCGGATTGGCCGTAGCCACAAATAGCAGTGTTGAGGTAGGCAGATTGCGTCGCGGATTCCACGCCTTACAGGGCGATATTGAATTCTACGATCTGCTAACGCGACACGACCTAATCCGTCTCGACGGTCTGCGGGTTAGCCCCGGACCAAACCGTCATGGATTCGAAGCCAATTTTAACGCGTTCTCCGATACCTTCCTCTCTTTGGCCGCCATCGCACCCCTGCTTTCCAGCCCGACGAAAATCACCGGCATCGCGCACACCCGCAAGCAGGAGACCGATCGCGTCGCCGGCATGGCCCGTGAATTAAGAAAGCTCGGCCAACATGTAATCGAGGAGGAAGATTCGTTGGAAATCCATCCGCGCCCGCTCGTGGCCGGCGTTGAAATCGAGACGTATCACGATCATCGCTTCGCCATGAGCTTCGCCATTCTCGGCTGCTTCGACCTGCTGAAAAACGGCGAACCCTGGCTCACCATCAAGGATCCGGCGTGCTGCGCCAAAACCTTTCCCCACTTCTTTGACTTGCTGGCCGGCCTGCGCGCTGGCTCTCATTGAGCCACGCCATGGGCCCCATCCCTTTCATCATTGTCGCCATTGATGGCGGCGCCGCCTCCGGCAAGTCCTCCACGTCGCGCCTGCTCGCCGAGCGTTTTAACCTGCTGCACGTCGACACCGGTTCGTTCTACCGGCATCTCACATCCGAACTTTTGCTCCGGGACGTCGCCCACACTGATCCAACCGCCATCCAGGCCACGCTGGCGAACCTCCAACTCACCACGCGTCTCAACGGCCGCTCCGCCCAGATGCTCATCGGCGGCCAGCCGGCCGGCGACGAAATCCGCGGCCAGCAGGTCAACGAAAACGTCTCGCACTACGCCGCCATTCCCGCCGTGCGCACCGCGCTCCTGGCCTATCAGCGCGGCCAAGTGGACGTGGCGAAGCAGCACGGCTTTCGCGGGCTGGTGATGGAAGGCCGCGACATTGGCTCCGTGATTTTTCCCCACGCGGATTTCCGTTTCTTCCTGCACGCCGATCCCATCGAACGCGCCAAACGCCGCGCCGCCGAGGGCCGGCAGGATTCCATCGCCGAGCGCGACCGCCTCGACACCTCGCGAAAAAACGCCCCCTTGGTCTTGCCAGCCGGAGCCATCGACATCGACTCCACCTTTCTCACGCTTGAACAAGTCGTGGAGAAGCTCTCCGCCATCATCGCCACCAAGACAGGATAACCACGGGCCCATCGCATCCACACTTTTCCCCGTCACCTTTACTTCTCACTCCCAAATGCCGCGCAGCACCGAAGCCATTGCCAAGATAACAATCGGGAGAACGTCGCCTCATTCCTCTTAAATTATGCCGCGCACGACCGACCACCTGCAGATGACGCCGTTCTACGGCTTCTTTCATTACTTCTGCAAAGGGGCGTACGACGCGTTTTTTCGCGGCGAAGTGATCGGCACAGAATACGTCCCGACCAGCGGTCCGTTTCTCATCGCGTCCAGCCACACGAGTTTGCTCGATCCGCCGCTGGTCGGTTGCCAGGTCGCCCGGCAGATGCGTTTCTTCGCCCGGAAAACCCTCTGGAATAACGCGGTTGCGAGCTGGTGGCTCAACAAAGTGGAAACGATTCCCGTTGATCGCGACAGCGGTGACGTCGCGGCAATCCGCCGCGTCTTGCAGGCGCTGCATGAAGACCGGGCCGTCGTGCTATTCCCCGAAGGCACGCGCTCGCCCGACGGTCACCTGCAAAAACCCAAGGCCGGGGTCGGCCTGATGGCCTGCAAAACCGGCGCGCCCGTCGTGCCCTGCCGGATCTACGGTTCCTACGAAGCTTTCGGCAAAGGGGCGAAGATCCCCCGTTTTGGCACGCCGGTGACGATTGTTTTCGGCCGTCCCATCCCCGCCGCCGAATATGATTCGCCCAGCGCCGGCAAAGAACGCTACCAGATCGCCTCCCAGCGCATCATGGAGCGGATCGCCGCGTTGCCGATGCCCGTCTATCCCGTGATTTGAGCGGTTTCGCCGTGTAAGGCAAAACCCGACTGGAGAAACCCCGGTGATCGGAAATTTTCGCTTGATCAGCCGGCGGGAAATTATTTCTACAGCCGGAAATTTCTCGCGAACGGAAAGACGAAAACCCCTTGCCGGCGGCGCTCTCCGTTACGAAAAACCCAAAGTCTACCCAATGATCGAAGTCAAAGGTCTGGTTAAAAACTATGGCACTCTCCGGGCAGTGGACGGAGTATCATTTACCGTCAACCGCGGCGACATTCTCGGCTTTCTCGGCCCTAACGGCGCGGGCAAGTCCACCACGATGAAGATGATCACGGGCTTTTTATCGCCCACCGCCGGCACCGTGCTCGTGGGCGGACACGACGTCGTAAAAGACCCGCTCGCCGTCCGCCGGTCCATCGGTTATCTGGCGGAGAGCGCCCCGGCCTACCCGGAAATGACCGTGGTGGAATTCCTTGGTTTCATCGCCGAAGTCCGGGGCTTTCGCGATCCGGCGACCAAGACCGCCACAATTCAACGCGTGCTCGATCTCTGCCACCTCGGCGGTGTGCGCCGTCAGACCATCGAGACGCTGTCGAAAGGTTTCAAACAGCGCGTCGGTTTCGCGCAGGCGCTGCTCCACGATCCACCCGTGCTCGTGCTCGACGAACCGACCGACGGCCTTGATCCCAACCAGAAGCATGAAGTCCGCACGATCATCAAGAACATGGCCGCCGAAAAAGCCGTAATTCTCTCGACGCATATTTTGGAGGAGGTCGAGGCCATCTGCAACCGGGTCATCATCATCTCCCGCGGCCGGGTCATGGTGGATGAAACCCCCGCGACACTGCATGCCCGCCAGCCGGGCGCGCGACTCGACGATATTTTCCGCAGCCTGACCCAAGGCGACATCTGAACCGTCTTTTGCCTCCGCCATGAATCAGATCACCCCTATTTTCAAACGAGAGTTCCAAGGCTATTTCCGTTCACCCGTGGCCTATGTTTTTCTCATCGTGTTTCTGCTGGCCTCGGTCGGCCTGGCATTTTTCGTCGGTCAGTTTTTCAAGGCCGGCAGCGCCAGCCTTGAAAGCTATTTCGTCTGGCACACCTGGCTGTTTGTGTTTTTCGCCGCCGCCGCAGGCATGCGGCTCTGGGCGGAGGAGCGTCGCTCCGGCACCATCGAGCTCCTGTTCACGCTGCCCGTCACCAAGCTTGAAGCCGTGCTGGGAAAATTTCTTGCCGCCTGGGCCTTTTTGTCCGCGGGGATTTTGCTCAGCTTTCCCATGGCGATCACCGTCGGATTTCTCGGCGATCCCGACTGGGGGATCGTTGTTTCAAGTTATGTTGGGAGCATTTTGATGGCCGGAGCCTATCTCGCGGTCTGCTCGCTGATGTCCTCCCTCACGCGGAACCAGGTGATCGGCTTTGTCCTCGGGGTGTTCGTCAACCTCGTGCTCGTTTTTCTCGGCTGGAGCGTGTTCAACGACGCCCTTGCCGCCATCTTTCCGCAAACACTCGTGGACCTGCTGGCAAACTTCAGCCACACAACGCATTTTGACGCGTTCACCAAGGGCATCATCGATCCGAAGGACGTGATGTACTTCGGATCGCTCGGAGGTTTCTGCCTGTTCCTCAACGTCGTGGCTCTCGAACGTTAATCACTTCCCCCCGCGCCACCATGAAATCCGGTCGCATTCCTCTCACTATCGTTTTGCTCTTCATCGGCCTCGTGGCCGTAAACTACCTTGCCTCGGCCCTGCCCCTGCGGATCGACACCACCGCCGGCAAAATCTACACGCTCTCACCCGGCACCAAGAAAATCCTGGGCAAGCTCGAAGAGCCGGTTCATCTCGATTTCTATTTCAGCCGCAGTGCCTCGGGCCTGCCCGTTCAGTTCAAAAACTACGCTTCCCGCGTCCAGGCGATGCTCCAACAATACGTCCGTGCCTCCGGCGGCAAACTGGAACTGACGATTATCGAGCCCAAGCCTGACACGCCGGCGGAGGAAAAGGCCGCCGCATCCGGCGTGAGCGGCCAGCCGATCTCGAATACCGAAACGCTCTACTTCGGCCTCGTCGCCACCCACGCGGACCAGCAGCAGAGCATCGCCTTTTTCAATCCGCAGCGGGAGCAGTTTCTGGAGTACGATCTTTCGCAGCTCATCCATCGGGTCCAGCAATTCAACCGCCCCAAATTGGGCCTGCTGACCGGCCTGCCCTTGCGCGCCGAACCGGACATGCGCGCGATGCAGATGGGCCGGATGCCGCAAAGCCAGTTCATCATCAGCGAATGGGAACAGAACTTTGAAATCGTTCCAATCGAGGTCTCAGCCACGAAGCTGCCGGATAATCTCGATGCCTTGGCGATCATTCATCCCCAGAATGTTTCGGAGGAACTCCAATTCGCCATCGACCAATATCTCCTCGCCGGCAAACCCGTCTTCCTCGCCGTCGATCCATCCTCCCGCACGATGCGGAGCCGCACCCAGCAGATGGGCATGTTTGGCGGGCAGCAACCGGGCGCGTCGAGCAACCTGCCCACGCTGCTCACCGGCTGGGGCCTTGACTACAAGCCCGACGCGGTCGTCGGCGATCCCGACAACGCCACCCAGGTGCAGACCGGCCAGGGCCAGGTTTCCCGATTCCCTGCGTGGATCAGCCTGCGTGCCGAAAATTTTAACCGCACCATACTTCCGACCAGCCAACTCGAATCACTGCTTTTTATCGAGCCAGGCTCGGTTTCCCTCGCGGCCGGCAGCAAACTCACCTTCACCCCGCTCGTCCAGACTTCCGCGCAAAGCGGCACAATGCCCGCAATGCTCCTCCAGTTCGGCCAGCCGGACGAAATTTCGAAACAGCTCACCGCATCCGGGCAAAAAACCATCGCGGCTCTCGTGCAGGGAAAATTCCAGAGCGCCTTCCCGAACGGCACACCCAAGAATCCCGGTGCGGCCGGCTCCGCCCTCAAGGAATCCAAGACAACCTCCACGCTTCTCGTCGTCACCGATGCAGACTGGTTGATGGATGACTACAGCGTGCGTCGGATGAATTTTCTCGGCACGCAGGCCGCCGAACCGCTCAACGGCAATCTCGCCTTCGCGAGCAACGCCATCGAATATCTGGCCGGCTCCGAAGACCTGATCTCGATCCGCGGGAAGAGCGCCGCCATCCGTCCGTTCACCGTCGTGCGCCAGATGGAGGCCGCCGCCCAGCGCCAATACCAAAATCGTCTGACCGAACTCGAAGCGCGGTTGACCGAGGTGCAGACCAAGCTGACTGAATTGCGCGGCAAGAAAAACGAAGGCAACCGGCTGGTCGCGACGTCGGAGATGACCAAGGCCATCGATGATTTCCAGAAACAGCAGGCCACCCTGCACGGCGAAAGACGCCAGATCCGGGCCGCCCTGCGCGCGGATATCTCCACGCTTGAGAACCGGCTCATCCTTTTCAACCTGCTCGTCCCCGCGCTGATCGTGGGTGTTTTTGGAATCGTCTTCTACCGGCATCGCCGTGCCGCCGCCTGAGCCCGCGTTTAATTTTCTCCTTTCCCGATGAATCTCCGTAAGCTTGCTCTCACCGTTGCCCTCCTCGCCGCCGCCTGCGGCGCCATCTGGTTTTTGCAACGCCCGTCCGCCCCCGTTGTGACTGATGCCCGCATTGGCAATCCCGTGCTAGCCGCCGACACCGCGACCAAGGCGGCGCTAATCAAGATCGCCGACCAAGGGAAAACCGTGACGCTCGCCCGGCAAAGCGACGGCTCATGGCATGTCGCCACCTACTTTGATCTGCCCGCCGATTTCACCAAGCTCGGTCAGTTGATCGGCAATTTGACCGACGCCAAGATCACCCGCTTTGTCACCGCCCGTCCCGACCGGCTCGCGCGCCTGGAATTCAAGGACACCACGCTCACGCTGCTTGATGGCGATACGAAGGAACTGTGGACTGTCACCTTGGGCAAAAACGCCGATGGCGGCGGACGCTTTATCCGTTACGGCAAAGAAGAAAAAGGCTATCAGTTCAATCCGAGCTTCGCGCCCGAAGCGGAATCAAAAAACTGGACCGACACGACTCTGCTCGCTCTCAAGCCGGACGAGATCGCGAGTGTCGAGCTCGGCTTCACCGACGACACTAAGATCACCGCCAAGCGGGCGAAAAAGGAAGATCCGTGGACATCCGCCAATGCTCCCGCTGGCAAACGCCTGAAACCCGACCGCATCACGTCAGCCCTCGGCAATCTTGTCTCGCTCCGTTTCTCCGACACCACCGCCCCCGATGATGCCGCTGTCGCCATTGCAAAGGCGCACAGCCGCACGCTCAAGCTCACCACCTTTACCGGCGAAACTTTCACCGTCACCCTTGCCCGCAAACCCGAGGAAAAGAAACTGAAACCGGACGCTCCCGCGCCTAAACCACAAGACAATGCAGCGCCCGCCTCGCCTGAGGCAAAGCCTCAGGACGAGTCGCACCGTAGCCCGGAGGGCGAAGGCGGACCAAAACCCGAATTCGAAACCATCCCCGCCGGCCCCGTCTACGCCTTCATCACCAGCTCAAACGAGAAAGCACCGATCAACGACCTCATGAAGCGCCGCGCCTTCCAAATCGGCGAATGGACCTTCAACGGCCTGCCCGCCAACGCCGCCGACCTCTGGGAAGATTTGCCGCCGCCTCCGTCCGCGTCGGATTTGAAGAAAGTTGAGCCAAAGCTGACGGAACCCGCCACACCCAAGGTCCCGTAAGTTACAGCATGCTGGGTGACCTTTTTGCGTGCGTCGCGAAAATCATCGCCAAGAAATCGTCCCGCTGCGTGTCTAATAGGCATGCTTGACTCATCTGCTGCCTGCCGATCCGTAATTTTGCTATGCCTTGTCCCGCTTGTTGCACTGAGCGCCGCCGC
>CAZIQP010000097.1:0-14570 GCA_964541315.1 uncultured Opitutaceae bacterium | reverse complement strand
AAGGCGACGAGCACCATCACCAGCGCGATGGCGAGCAGGGGTGTCATGCTCGTCTGATGGAGCGCCATCGCAATGTGCGTCAGTTCGATCGAGCCGGTCAGACCGTAGAGCAGGCTGAAACCGAAGAGCAAAAAGGCAGAGGACATGCCGCCGAGCAGATAATATTTCAAGCCGGCTTCGGCGGATTCGGGGCTGCTCTTGTCGAAGCCGGCGAGGATGTAGAGAGAAAGGCTGGCGAGTTCGAGGGCGAGAAAACCGAGCAGAAGTTGGTTCGCGGCGGCCATCAGGGAAAAGCCGGCGGTGGCGAACAGCACGATCGCGACAAACTCGGCCGAGTGGCGCAGGCGGGTGGTTCCGGGCAGCAGCGCGAGCGTCAGCGCGCCGAGGGCGAATACACCGACGCGGGAGACCAGCGTCATCGTGTCGAGCATGAGCACGCCGCCAAACTTTGGTCCGGGGCTGCCGCCGTCGATGGCGAGGAAAGCGGCGGACGCGAGGCCGATCAGCCCGAGCATAACCGCAAGGCGCAGGCGATCGGTGGAATGGTGCCGTGCCCAGAGAATATCGAAGAACAGCGCGAACAAGGCGCCGCAGACGAGAGCGGTCTCGGGCAGCAGCGACTGAAAGAGTTCGGCGTAGTCGGCGTTCATAGCGAACCTCCCTTCAGGACGGCGTGGAAGGCGGGCGATTGCAGCGCGGGGATGATCCAGTTGAGCAAGAGGTCGGGCTTGAGGCCGATCAGGACGGTGGCGCTGAGCAACAGCATCGTGCCGAGTTTTTCCGGCCAGGTGATCGGGGGGTAGGGCGCGACCGGAAAGGCTATCGCACTTTCCGCCGCTGGGCGCGCCGCAGGTTCAGGCTCGCGATCCGGCGGGCCCAGCGGTCCCGCCCTACCTGTTTTGCCGAAGAAGGAAACTTGGATGGCGCGGAGCGTGAAGGCCGCGGCCACGAGCACACCCACCGCGGCGATCAAACCAAGCAGCGGAGAGGTCTGCCAGGTGCCGATGAGAATAGTCAATTCGGCCGGGAAACCGCTGAAGCCGGGCATGCCCATCGAAGCGAGACCGGCGAGCACGAAGGTGAACGCGGCGCAGGGCAGCATACGGTGCAGCGGCATGGCGGTCAGGGCATCAAGCTGACGCGTGTGGGTGCGGTCATAGACCATGCGGCCGACGACGGCGAAGAGCAGGCCGGCGATCACGCCGTGCGAGAACATCTGCAACACGGCACCGCTGACCGCGCGCTCATTGGCGGCGACGATGCCAAGCATCACGAAGCCCATGTGACTGACGCTGGAGTAACCGATGACGAATTTGAAATCCTGCTGCACGAGCGCGACCAGCCCGGCGTAAATGATCCCGATCACGGCGAGCCAGGCGATGGCCGGTTGCCAGTACGCGAAGCCGACGGGAAACAGCGGCAGGGCAACACGCAGGCAACCGTAGGCACCGAGCTTCATCACGACACCAGCGAGCAGCATTGAGGCACCGGTCGGTGCGGCGACGTGTCCGGTCGGTGCCCACGTGTGCAGCGGGAAGAGACCGGCCAGTGTCGCGAAACCAAAGAATACGAGGGCGAAAATGATCGTCTGATCGTGGGCGGGAAGCGTCAGGGCCGCACGAGTCAGATCGGCGAGGCCGAAGCTCGCGGCATCACCCGCGGCGTAGGTCCAGAGCAGACCCGCCAGTACGAGTCCGCTGCCGGCGAACGAATAAAGCGCGAGCTTCATCGCCCCATATTCGCGGTTGGTGGAGCCCCAGTTCGCGATGAGAAAATACTTCGGGACGATGGCGATTTCGTAGAAGACGAAAAACAGAAACGCATCCGCGCTCATGAAGACGCCGTAGACGCCGCCGATCAGTGCGAGATAGAACGCGAAAAACTCACCCGTGCGTTCCTCGATGTTCCAGGAAAAAAGAATTCCGGCCGTGGCGGCGAGACCGGTCAGCACAATCAGGGTCATGCTGATGCCGTCGACCGCGAGGTGATAGTGAATGGCTGGGGTGGCGATCCACGGCAGGTCGACGAGCGTTTGCAGTCCGGCCGTGGGCTTGAACTCAAAAGCCGCAGCCAAGGAAATACCCGTGCAAATCACCGCGGTCAGCAAAGCGACGGCACGGGCCGCTCCCGCCGAACGCTTACCCGCCACCAGCGACAGCAATGCACCGGCAAACGAAAGGTAAATGGTGTAAGGCAGCAAATTCATGACTGAAGGGTTGGCCGCAAAGAGGGGCGAAATTCGCTACGACGTGTATTACTGAACTGTAGGAGGGGCTTTATGCCCCGATGACCGAGGTGCGAAAGCGGATCCATATTCGAATCGGGGCATAAAGCTCCTCCTACAGTTGAGGCACTCGAAGACGGCAAAATGGATTGGTCCGGTTTCATGGCAGATGGGCGGACCATGCGGTGAACAGCGGGTTGAAGAGCTGCACGAGCAGTTGCGGGTAGACGCCGAGAACGAACATCAGCGCGACGGCCGGGATGAGAGTGGTGATTTCCCAGCCGCTGAGATCACGGAACTTTGCGACCCCCGCACCTTGCGGTCCATGGAAGACGCGTTGCCAGAAAGTCAGGAGGAAGAGCGCGGTGGCCAGCAGGCCGAGTGTGGCGATCGCGGCGGCCCACGGGGTGAAGCTGAAGATGCCGCGGAAGAGGAGGAACTCGCCGACGAAGCCGTTGAGCCCGGGCAGACCGAGCGACGAGAACAGCGCGATGCCGCAGAAACCGGCGAACATCGGCATGGCCGTGCGCACGCCGCCGAAATCGGCGAGGCTGCGTTTGCCACCGGAGCGTTCCTCCAACACCCCGACGCAAAAAAACAGCGCGGCGGCGGAGAGACCGTGGTTGAACATCTGGAGAGCGATGCCGTTGAAAGAAGAGACAGCGGCGATACCGGCGGTGGGCCCGGTCGACCCAGCGGCGACGGCAAAGAGGGCGAGCAGGCAATAGCTCAGATGGTTCACCGAAGAGTAAGCGACCATCCGCTTCATGTCCGTCTGGCGCAGTGCCGCGAAAGCACCGAGGACCACGCCACCGAGCGAGAGCCAGAGCAGGGGCGTCGCGGCGTCGTGCAATTGCGCCGGGAAAATCGGCCAGAGGATGCGCAGGAAACCATACAGGCCCATCTTCGACATCACGCCGGTGAGGAACATCGATAGGCCGGTCGGTGCTTCGGCATACGCCGGAGGCAGCCAGGTGTGGAAAGGATAGAGCGGCACCTTGACGGCGAGACCGAGCAGCACGCCGAGGAAAACCGCCTGCGGCCAGAAGTGTCCGAGGCCGGCGAGTTTTGTGGTGAGCGAGCCGTCTGCTGCCATGGTGGCGAGCACTTGGAAATCAAATGAACCGGTGGCGGCGTAGAGCGCGGCAAAGCCGAGCAGCATGAACGCGCTGCCGCCGATGGTGTAGATCACGAACTGGTAGGCGGCGCGCGCGGAGCCCGGTCCACCCCAGATTTTCAGCAGGAAGAACGCCGGCACGAGACTCAGTTCCCAGAAAACGAACCAGTGGACAAAATCAAGCGCGAGAAACACGCCGAGGGCGCTGCCTTGCAAGGCGAGGAAAAACGCGTTGAAAACTCGCGGCGAACGGTCGATCCGCCACGAGGCCAGCAGGGCCATCGGCGCGATCAGACCGGTGAGCAACACGAGCACAAGGCTCAGTCCATCGAGACCGAGGTGATAGTGGACATTGAGCGCGGCGATCCATGGGAGATTCTCCACGAGCTGCATCCCCGGGTTGGCAGGGGAAAATAAGCTGAGGGCGACAAAGCCCAGTGCGAGAGTCGAAAGGCTGAAGAGCAGTCCGAGCCAACGCGCGGTGGTGGGAGCCAGGTTCCGGGCCGCGCCGAGCACAAACGCGCCGACCCACGGGGTGAGCACCAAGAGAGTGAGTAGCGGCACGTGGTTCATGAGTGCCTCCTTGCCGAAGCTGTAGGAGCTGCTTTACGCCGCGATGATCGATTCATTTCCCTTTGCTCGCCTTGTACCCTTCGCGAGACTCCTCCGGAAAAATGTCTCGCGAAGGAGGCGAAGGGGGCGAAGGAAGGCATAGCAGATCCCTGAAGGCTTTCGGAAAGATCGCGGCGTAAAGCCGCTCCTACAGTTAAGAACCGATTCATCGGGAACCTCCCAGCAAGAAGAGCAGCACGAGGACGGTGAAGGCCAGGGCGATGGTGCGCAGGTAACCTTGCGGCCGGCCGGTCTGCGCATGTGAATAACGGAGACCCGTGCCGCGCAGGCTTTCGCTGACGGTGTCGAAACCGCCGTTGAGTCCGTCCTCGTCGACCGAGCGGTTTACGAGGCCGGTCATTTCACCGAGCCCGGCGAGAAGCCGGATGGCGCCATCAAGAATGAAGCGGTCAAAGAGATCGGCCAGTGTCGCGACGGCGTCATTCAACCGACCGACGGTGGCGGCATAAAGTTCGTCGAAGCCCAGGCGGTTCGCGAGCGCAGTCATAACGCCGGGCACGATGACGGTGAGCGGATCGCGTGCTTCGGCAGTGAGCCGGAGTTTGCGTCCATAGATCCACCAACCAGTGCCGAGCCCGGCTCCGACGAGGACGATGGAAATAAGCATAAGACCAAGCCCGCCTGCTTCGACATGCGCGTGTGGATCGAGTTGTTGTTGCAGCCAAGGCGAAGGTGCCGCCAGCAAACTGAACGCAATCGTACATGCCGCCAAAATAACGAGCGGCACGGTCATGACCGCGGAATTTTCGTGCGCGTGACTGGCGTTGGACGAACGTGGCTTTCCAAAGAAAGTTTCGGCGACAAGACGCGTCATATAGAACGCGGTGAGCACGACGGCGGTGAGGCCGGCGTAAAGCGGCAGGTGGGAAACATCCCACTCGTGCGCGGCATGGAGAATCGCCTCCTTGCTCCAGAAACCGGAGAAGAAGAACGGTACGCCCGAGAGCGCCATCATGCCGATGGCGAAGGTGACGAAGGTGACTTTCATTTTCCCGCGCAGACCGCCGAGCGAGCGGATGTCCTGTTCGTGGTGCGCGGCATGAATGACCGAGCCGGCACCGAGGAAGAGGAGCGCCTTGAAGAACGCGTGGGTCAGCAGATGGAAGATGGCCGCGGTCCAGGAGCCGACGCCGAGCGCGAGCATCATGTAACCGAGCTGGGAAACGGTGGAGAAGGCGAGGATACGCTTGATGTCGTTTTGGGCGCAGGCGATCAGCGCGCCCATGAGAGCCGTGATCGCGCCGATGAAGGCGACGACAGTGAGTGCATGCAGCGGCAACGGATGGTAAATGTGTTCAATTCCGTTGAGCAGGATGTGTCTTGGGTCGGCGAACGCCGCCCCGGCGGCATCCGTCACCTGATCAACCAGCATCAGCGGATAAACACGAGCGACGAGAAACACACCCGCGGCCACCATGGTGGCCGCGTGGATCAGGGCGGAGACGGGAGTGGGCCCCTCCATGGCGTCGGGCAGCCAGACGTGGAGGGGAAACTGGCCGGACTTGCCCACCGCACCACAGAAGATGAGCAAGCCGATGGCCGTAGAAAGTGCGAGCCCGCCGGCCATAGTTGGCCGGGCCAAAGAAATGAGGGTGTCGGGTTCCAGGCAGCCATGGCCGCCGTCGAAGAAAAGAGAAGTGCCGGTGGAGTGATAAAGCCAGAGCAGGCCGAGCAACAGCCCGAGGTCGCCGATGCGTGTGGTGATGAAGGCTTTTTTGGCGGCGGCGGCGGCAGATGGTTTGTGAAACCAGAAGCCGATGAGGAGATAGGAGGCGAGGCCGACGAGTTCCCAACAGATGAAGAGGAGGAGGAGGCTGTTGGCGACCAGCAGGCCGAGCATCGCGGCGGCGAAGAGACTCAGAAAGCAGAAGAACTGCTTGAAGTTCGCGTCTTCTTTCATGTAGCCAAGGCTGAAGATAAAAATCAGCAGACCGACGAAGGTGACCATCACGCACATGAAAGCCGTAAGCGGATCGTTGACGAAGCCGAGCCGTATCGCTCCGTGGCCGAGATCGAACCAGTTGAAATTGTAATATTCCTGAGCGTTGAGTGTCACCACTGCGTTCAGGAGCGCGAGACATGAGAGGGCGAAGGAAACGGCCATCGCTGCGATGGCGGCGCCAGCGGCCAGTTTGCGCCCGGTGCGTGGCGTCAATGCCCCAATTCCCGCGGCGAGCAGCGGAAGGGCGGGGATGAGCCAGAGATATTCCGCAGGCATTATAGGGTGGGGAAGAAAGTTGGCAGGTGCTGCTCTGAAAATCGCAAAGACCAAATCTCAAACGCCAAAGAAGATCCAAAAAGCGAAGGATCGCTGGAGTTGAATTTCTGTTTTTGGGGTTTCATTGGAATTTGTGATTTCACCCTTTGAGCGTGCTCGCCTCTTGCAGCCGGATGTTTTTCTGGTGGCGGTAGACGGCGATCACGAGGGCGAGGCCCACGGCGGTTTCGGCAGCGGCGAGGGCGATGGCGAAGATCACAAACATCACACCGGTGGAGGACGCATGGGTCGGGCCGTAGCGCCAGAAGGCGATGAAGTTCAGGTTAGCCGCGTTGAGCATGAGCTCGATGCCGAGGAGAACGAGAATGGCGTTGCTGCGCGCGAGGGCGCCGGCGAGGCCGATACAGAAAAGCGCGCTGGAAAAGATCAGGCAGAGGGCGAGCGGGCTCATGGCTTGTTCTCCGGTTTTTCGGGCGAGGCGATCACGATGGCACCGAGCAGTGCGACCGTGAGCAAAATGCCGATGACCAACAACGAGGCGGTCTGCGGTCCCATGAGGGACAGGCCGATCGTCTTGACGCTGAGCTCGGGTGCCGGCTGGGGGGCGGTTTCCGGGAACGCCCCGAGCACGGCGCCGATCAGCAGACCGGCGATGAGAGCGGCGGGAAACACGGCCAGAAAAAGACGCTTCATTGCCGGTGCTGGTACCTCGGGATCGACGCGCGAACGGCGGGTCAGCAACACGGCGAACAGAACCACCATAGAGACGGCACCCACGTAAACCAGCACTTGGGCGAAGGCGACAAACTCAGCGCCGGCCCAGAGGTAAAACGCGGCGATTCCGGCCCAGCTTAAAATCAGCAGCAGGGCGCTGTGAATCAGGTTGCGCAACATCATCGCGGCGGCTGCGCTGCCGAGCGTGAGGAGCATGATGATGATGAGCGGAAGCAGGGACATTTACGAATTACGATTTGTAGGCGGCGCTGATTGCGCCAGGTCCGGACTGTAGGAGCGGCTTTATGCCGCGATGTTGGGCGTTCGAGAGCAGCGCAAATTCTGAATCGGGGCATAAAGCCCCTCCTACAGTTCCAGAGTGTGTGTTTGTGTTTCTCATGGCGCGTAGCGGTAGGTGCGCGGGGTGTAGCCGGCTGAGAGTCGACGGCCCATGAAGAAGAACGGGACAACGACCACCACGATCGAGACGGCCCAGCGGGCGATCTGCCAGGGCCACGACACATCGGCGGTCAGCGCCCAGAAGCCGCCGTTGAAGAGATTGATGAGCGCGAGTGGCACGAGGAATTTCCAGGAGAGGCGCGTGAGCTGGTCGATGCGGAGACGGAGCAAGGTGCCGCGAACCCAGATGAAAAAGACGATCATCAACACGAGTTTTCCCATGAACCAGAGGTAGGAAGGAATGATCTGAAGGAATTCGCACGGGGCCTGCCAGCCGCCGAGGAAGATCGTGACGCCCAGTCCGCTGAGCGCGGTGAGACCGAAATACTCGGCCATGAAGAAGAGCGCGTATTTGAAACCGGAGTATTCGGTGAGATGACCGGCGATGAGTTCGCTCTCAGCCTCGGGCAGATCGAACGGCGAGCGGTTGGACTCGGCCAGCGCCGCGATCAGGAAGATGACGAAACCCGCGAAGCCCCAGGGTGTGAACACAAACCAGTGCGGCAGGAAGCCGAATGTCCAACTGCCTTGGGCGAGCACGACGTTTTGGGTGGAGAGCGTGCCGGTGACGAGGACGACGGGAACAACGGAAAGGATCAGCGGCAGCTCATAGCTGATGAGCTGGGCCAGGGCGCGCATGGCGGCGAGGAGCGAGTATTTGTTCCGGCTCGACCAGCCGGCCATGAAGATGGCGAGCTCGGTGGCGGAACCGGCGGCGAAGAAATAAAGCAGCGCGACGTCGAGCTCGACCGGAATGTAGTGACGGCCGAAGGGCAGTACGGCGAACGTCATCAGCGAGAACGCGACGACGATGACGGGGGCGAGAAAGTGGAGGAGTTTGTCGGCTTCCGCGGGAACGATGTCCTCTTTCGTCAGCGCCTTGATCGCATCGGCGAAGGGCTGGGTGAGGCCCCATAGTTTGTGTTTAATATGCCAGCCACCGAAGATGGAAAATTTTGGCAGACCGGCACGGTTGGGACCGCGGCGGTTTTGCACGCGGCCGAGCAGTTTTCTCTCAGCGACGGTGGTGAAAGCGAAGAACAAGCCAAACACCGCGAGAATCGCGACGATCGTGATCAGATTGTGCGTGAGCCATTGCAGCGGCTCGGGCAGCAAGCGAACGAACCAGTCGCGCAGTTCGAGGGGCGCGCGTTCGAGAAAAGGTTCGGTTCCGAGTGCGGCGCTCATTGGCCAGGAGTGGCGGGCCCGCCTTCGCTCGGAGAGCTACGACGAGGTTCGTCCAGTGGCTTGGCCACAGGCGAAGCGGCTTTGGCTGCGGCTGCTGCCTTTGCTTTTTCGGCCGCAGCGTTGCGATCGGCGGTGAGCCGGGCGTCGACTTCAGCGGCCTCGGTGGGATGGATCTGGTGGTAGTAACTGTTGGGTTTGGCGAGTTTTTCCCGATCAAGAAACAGACCTTCGAAACGGTTGGTCGCGGCGATTTCGAACACCTGGTCCATCTTGATCGCATCGAACGGGCAGACCTCGACGCAGATCTGGCAGCTCATGCAGACGGAGGTGTCGATGCCGAACACGGCGGGGTAGAGCTGCATTTTGCCGCTGGCATCGGGTTTCTTGTCCTTGCTCTTTTCGATGATGATGCACTGGGGCGGGCATTCCTTTTCGCAGATCTGGCAGGCGACGCACCGCAGCGTGCCCATCGCGTCGGTGGCGTTTTCGCTGACCAGGAAAGGGAAGTTGCGGTAATTCTCCGGGAGGACGGTGCGCTGCTCGGGATATTCGACGGTGACCATCCGTTTGGGATCGTGGTAGCTTCCCGCGAAATTTTTCGCAGTGACTGCAAGACCTTTGAGGATGCCGGAGCCGAGCATGGTGTTTAGCGGTCAACTTCGCCGAGGACGATGTCGATGCTGCCGAGGATCACGACAGAATCGGCGATCGTATGGCCGAGACACATTTCTTCGAGGAGGGTAAGGTTGATGAGGGACGGAGGACGGACGCGATAACGGTACGGATTCGGACTGCCGTCGCTGATGAGATAGAAACCGAGTTCGCCCTTGGGACCTTCGAGGCGACCGTAGGCTTCACCGGCTTTTGGGCGGAAGCCGCGGATCTTGGCTTTCGGATCCATGATGGGGCCTTCGGGAAGTTCCTTGAAGGCCTGCTGGAGAATTTTCACCGACTCGCGCATTTCGAGAATGCGCATCATGTAGCGATCATAGGTGTCGCCGTGCGCGCCGAGCGGCACGCGGAAATTGAAGCGCGGGTAGAAACCATAGCCGTCAACCTTGCGCACATCGTAGTCCACCCCGCAGGCGCGGAGGACGGGGCCGGTGATACCGGCGTTGATGGCGTGCTTCGGATCGAGGCGACCGATGCCTTGCGTGCGGGCGAGCATGATCTCATTGCCGGTGAGCATCGTCTCGTACTCGTCGAGAAAGCGCGGAAAATTGTCGACCAGCGTGCTGGCGGCCTTGAGCCATTCGGGCGTGGGATCGACGCGGCAGCCGCCGAAGCGCTGGTAGTTGCACATCATGCGCGAGCCGCTGAGCGACTCGAACAGGTCGATGATCTTTTCGCGCTCGCGAAAAGCGTAGAGGAGCGGCGTGAACGAGGTGCCGAGATCGTTGAAGAGGAAACCGACGAGGCACGCGTGGTTCACGAGGCGCGTCAGCTCCGCCATGATGATGCGCAGATACTGGGCGCGATCAGGGACGGACTGGCCGGCGAGTTTTTCCACGGCGAGCGCGTAGGCCCAGTTGGTGGACATCGAGCAGAGGTAGTCGAGCCGGTCGGTGTAGGGCATCGAGCCGAGGTACGTCGTGTTCTCGGCAATCTTCTCGTGGTTGCGGTGGAGATAGCCGAAGACGGGCTTGAGCTTGACGATCAGTTCACCGTCGAGCGTCGCCACCATGCGGAAAACGCCGTGGGTGGACGGATGTTGCGGCCCCATGGAAACCTCGAGCAGGTCGCCATGGAATTGATCGCGCACAGCGCGAACGCTCGGGCCTTGGGCTGACGGCAGAAAGGAGAGATCGGAGATGCTCATGGCTTGGCCTCCTTCGCGGGTGCAGCGGGCTGATGAGCTTTGGCGCGTTCGAGCACGGTGCCGTGAGCGGTGGGCTCCCATTCGTAGTCGTCGGGCTCGACGTAATCCTTGCGCATCGGATGATCCTTGAACTCGTCCCACATCAGCAGGCGGCGGAGATCGGGATGGCCTTCAAAAATAATGCCGTAGAGATCGAAGATTTCGCGCTCTTGAAAATCGCACGAACGCCAGACCGGTGTGAGCGAAGGAAGCGTGACCTGATCAGTGCGATTAACCGTGCGGAGACGGATCACGACCGGCCCGTTTTTTTTGGCCATCGAGTACAGGTGATAGACGGCCTCGAGACAGCCGGGCTGCATGCGCGTGGATTTTTGTTCGATGATCTTTGGTGCTCCGCCCGCAGGATCGGGTACGGTGGTCTTGACGACATCCGTGATTTCCTTGTCGGGCCAGTCTACGCCCGTGGCGTTCGAGCAGTAATCAAGGGCGAGAGCGGAATCGTCGCGGAGAAAGAGGGCGAGCTCGCGGGCGCTGGCGGCATCGAACAACAGTGAATGCTCGGCGGCGGCGCCGGGATTCGTCACGAGCGTGATCTTCGCCGCGGGGAAGCGGGCGAGAAGACGGTCGCGGATTTGTTCGACGGTTTCCATTTAGACTTTCGCGGGAGGAGAGGGAGGAGACCAGACGGTGGTGTTCTTGGTCGGCTCGAGGTCGTGGGCGCCGTAGTCGGGGATGGGGAATTCGCTCGGCTTGTCGGCGCGGGTGAAGCGGGCCGCGTCGGGGCCGGTGAGTTTCTCGCCCTTGATTTTCTGCTGGAGCTGGATCAGGCCGTTGAGCAGCGCTTCGGGACGCGGCGGGCAGCCCGGAATATAAATATCGACTGGGATGAAACGATCGATGCCCTTGAGAACGTTGTAGCCCTGTTTGAACGGACCGCCGGAAATCGCGCACGCGCCCATCGCGATGCAATATTTGGGCTCGGGCATCTGGTTCCAGAGGCGGACGACCAACGGAGCCATCTTCTTCGTGACCGTGCCGGAGACGATCATGAGATCGGCCTGGCGGGGCGAGGGACGGAAAATCTCGGCGCCGAAACGCGCGATGTCGAAGCGGGCGGTGGCGGCGGCAATCATTTCGATCGCGCAACACGCGAGGCCAAATTGGAGCGGCCAGATGGAATTGCTCCGGCCCCAATTGTAGAGCTCTTCGAAACTCGTCATCAAAACGCCGTGACGGCGAAGATCTTCGCGGTCGGCGTCGGAGATGTTGCCTGCGGCGGGGAAAGGCGTGTAGCCCGGTGCACCGGCGCCAACTGCGGGAGCGGAAGGACTGGAGGGTGCGTCGCTCATTTCCATTCGAGATGGCCGCGGTGCCAGGCCCAGACCAGGCCTTCGACCAGAAGAAAAATGAAGAGCAACATGGCGAAGATCGCTCCGGCTGGCAGTTGCGTGAACGTGACGGCGAAGGGGAGAAGGAACAAAATCTCGACGTCGAAGATCAGGAACAGAATCGCGTAGAGATAATAGTGCGCCTTGAACTGGATCCACGCATCACCGGTCGCTTCGAGTCCGCATTCATAGGTGGCGTTCTTGATCAGACCGGGTTTGGCCTTCTGGAAAAACTTCACCCACAACCAGGCGACGCCGAGCATGAGCAGCGGGAAGGCCAGGGCAACGGCCAGAAACAACACCAGAAACGCGTGGGGGTGGGCAGTCATGTGAAACTTATCTACCGAGAGCCTTGATTAAGCCCGGCTGGTTTCAAAGGCAAACCTGTGCTGTTTTATTGTTAGGGACCGGTCATTTCTTGTCCTGACCGATCCGGGAGTCTGGCCAAAGAGGACAATAAAAGCCGCGTTTTGGTCAAGAAATGAAGGGAAGGCGCGCGAGGCGGGGGAGCAAAATGTTCAGACAATTCGTCACCCCCCGACTCACCCGTGCTCACCGCGATCCACGTTGCCGCCGGTGAGAATCAGGCCGACGCGCCGAAAGGTGGAGGGCAGTTTGTCCTCGAGGATGGCGGCATAGGTTACGGCAGCGGAGGGCTCGACGTCCAGATGCAGGATGTCCTTAAGCCGGCGCATCGCGGTGCGGATGGCGTCTTCGGAAACGGTCAGGATGCCGGCGACCAGTTCCTGGATGATCGGGAAGTTCTTTTCGCCGGTGCAGTTGGTGCGCAGGCCGTCGGCGATCGTGGCGGGAGAGGGGATGGAAATCCGCCGGCCGGCTCGAAGCGATTGGGCGACATCATCGGCCAGGGCCGGCTCGACGCCGTAAACTTTCAGGCTGGGTTTCAGGTGCCTGGCCGCGACGGCCGTGCCGCACAGGAGGCCACCCCCGCCGACCGGACACAGAATGGCGTCGAGGTCGGGCTCGTCCTCCAGCATTTCAATGGCGGCCGTCCCGGCCCCGGCCATCACGAGATAATCGTCGAAGGGGTGGACGAGGGTCGCGCCTTTTTCGGCGATGATCTTGGCGCAGGCCGCCTCGCGGGTGGCCAGGTTGGCTTCGCAAAAGCTGATCCAGCCGCCAAAACTGCCGACGTTGTGCACCTTGGACTTGGGTGCGTTGATCGGCATGACGATGTGGGCGGGGATGCCCCGCAACTGCGCGGCGCGGGCGAGCGCGGCGGCGTGGTTGCCCGAGGAATGGGTGGCCACGCCCCGGGCGGCAGCGGCATCATCGAGGGCAAATACGGCGTTGCAAGCGCCGCGGGTCTTGAAGGCGCCCGCCTCCTGGAGGGTTTCGCATTTGAAAAACAACTGGCGGCCGCGGTGGATATCAAAGCCGGAGTTCGTCAGCAGCGGGGTGCGGACGATGTAGGGACGGATGCGCTCGTGGGCGGCGGAAATGTCGGCGAAAGTGAGGGACATGGCGTTTGCCTTTATGCAAGGTCAGGCTAGGATGGCCTGCATGTCAGTCAAAAAGCTACTCCATACCCGACTTCGGGTGAATGATATCGCCCGCAGCGTGCTGTTCTACGAACAGGCGCTGGGGCTCACGGTCTCGCGTTCGCACACCTCGCCGCGCGGGGCCCAGTTGGTTTTCCTCACCACGCCCAACAGCGACGAGGAAATCGAACTCTGCCAGATGCCTCCCGGGGCGACGCCCGTGCAGGTGCAGCCCGACCTGATGCATCTCGCCTTCGAGGTGGACGACCTCATGGCCTTTGCCGCCGGATTGAAAAAGAAAGGCTTTGCGCTCAGCGACGGCCCGACCAAGACCGGCAGCGGCTCGCTGATCGGTTTTATCGACGCTCCCGAAGGATATGAGGTGGAACTGATCCAGAAGGCAAAGTGAGGAGGCGAATCCCACGGAATTGATTGACCACGGAAAACACGGAACACGAAGAAAAAGAACCGAGTAATCAGGGGCCCCATGATTTATTCTTCCGTTTATTTAGTGTTTTCTGTGGTTAAAATATCATCCTCGGGAATATCCTTCAGCCCGACTCGCTCGTATCAGTTAACATGAAACGCATCATCACCCTCTTCGCCGCGGTTGCGGCGGTTTTTCTTATGAGCAATTCCTCTCTCCCGGCGGCTGCGCCCGCCAGTTCCGGCACGACTGAAACGGCGGTCTTGGGCGGCGGCTGTTTCTGGTGCATCGAGGCGGTGTTCCAGCGCCTGCCCGGCGTGAAAAAGGTCGAGAGCGGCTATGCCGGCGGCCATGTGAAAAACCCGACCTATGAGGACGTGTGCACGGGCGAAACCGGCCACGCCGAGGTGGCGCGGATTGAGTTTGATCCGGCCGTGCTCAGCTACAGCAAGCTGCTGGAGGTTTTCTTCGAGGCCCACGATCCCACGACACTGAACAGCCAGGGCGCCGATCACGGCACGCAGTATCGCTCGGCCATTTTCTATCTCAACGAAACGCAGCAAAAACTGGCCGAGGCGGCCAGGAAAGCGGCGCAAGCCCGTTGGGAGGACAAGATTGTGACCGAGATCACACCCTTGAAGGAGTTCTACGCCGCAGAGGGCTACCACCAGAATTACTACAATCAGAACCCCCACCAGGGCTACTGCTCAATTGTCATCCGACCCAAGGTTAAGAAACTCCAGGACAAGGGCGTGATCTCGAAGGATAAGTGAGGGAGAGGCTGCGAATAAATTGACCGGGGTGAAAACGGCCGCCAAAGCGCGGTCTCGATCGGGCTCCGCTCCGGCTTCCAAGCAGGAATTGTCATGATGATGTTCCCG
>CAZIQP010000096.1:0-14694 GCA_964541315.1 uncultured Opitutaceae bacterium | reverse complement strand
GGCACCTACGACACCCATTTCAAGATGAACCCGCCGCTCCGCACCGAGAAGGACCGGCAAGCCATCATTGCCGGCCTGCGCGACGGCACGCTCGACTGCATCGGCACCGACCACGCTCCGCACACCCCTGACGATAAAGACCGCGAGTTCGACTACGCCCCCAATGGCATCCTTGGCCTCGAAACCGCCCTGCCCGTCTGCCTCGATGTGCTCGTACGGCAGAATAAATTCAAACTTCCGTTCCTGATCGACCTGATGACCCGTCGGGCCGCCGAAGTGCTGAAGCTTCCCGCCGGCACGCTCGCGCCCGACGCCAACGCCGACGTCTGCCTCTTTGATCCCGAGGAGACCTGGACCTACGAAGCCGCCAAAGGATTTTCCAAGTCCCGGAATTCGCCCTGGTCCGGTCAGATCATGACCTGCCGGGTGAAGACCACGATTGTCGGCGGCAAGATCGTGTACACGAATGGAAAGATTATCTGAATTGAAGCGGCGAGATTGTGTCGGACTTGGCCAAAGTCGCCCCCTAAAACCATGCAGGCGGCCCGAGGTCATCGGCACCGCCTGCTGGAACACACATTAAAACACACCTACTGGCACTGGTCCTTATTTCGGCACATCGACGGAAAGGTTTAATTTTTCCAGCGTGACTCCCATCTGGCGGTCGTATTCCGCCAACGCCTTCTGGTAATCATTCACTGCGGCGTCAGCGGAGATCTCCAACCCGCTTAAAATCTCCTGCTCTTGGAGGACATAGAACGTGCTGCCATTGCCGGTGCGGAGACGCTTGATTTCGGCCTCCAGGGTGCGCTGGCCGAGTTCGCGCGCCGTCCGGGTGGCTTCAACCCGTTGGTGGGCCGTCTCAATCTGGCTGGCCGTACTTCCGATGCGAATGACTATCTCCTGCTCCAGGCCCTGCAGATCGGTTTCGGCCTGCTGCAACTGGAGCCGCGCGATCCGGGAGCGGGCACGTTCCGCCATGGACGTCAGCGGAACCGTGACCTGCACACCATAATTGTATGCATGGTAATCATAGTCGCGCACCATTTGGCGGGAAACACTGCTGCTGGTATCGTAACCGTTGTAACCATAGCTGCCGACCAGATCGACCCGCGGCAGAAGCTGGTTCCGCTGGTAGCGGTGGTTGATGTCGTTGCGTTTCACCGCGAGAATGGCCTGCTGGTAATCGGGGCGTTTCTTGAGCGCCTCGAGAAAATCCTGGGCGGGATTGACCAAGGTGACAGGCAGGATCGATGGCGGCTCGATCTCTATCTGCCAGTCCAGAAGCCGAGCGGTGCGGTCATCGCTGATCAGTGCCTTAAGCGCATATTGACTGTCGCGAATACTTTGCCGGGCCTGCAAAATGCCATCTTCCCGGCTCGCCAGCCGGGCGCGCGCCGAGGTGACGTCAAATTCCGACATGGAGCCAACCTCGAAGCGTTTCGTATTCTCTTTTACCAATTGGTCAGCAAGATCACGCGACTCAAGGGCACTGCGCAACCGGGCCTGGGCAAAAGCGAGATCGTAGTACGCAAAAATGACGCTGGTCACATTATCAATCACCGCCTGTCGGAACTGCCACACCGAGATCTGCCGCCCCGTCATCGCAATCCGGATCTGAGCGGTGGTGGCATTGAACCCGAAATCACGCAGCAACGGCTGACGACCCGAGATGCCGGCGAACGACGCAAAATTGTCGATCGGCAGCGTGACACTGTCCCGGGCGTTGGCGGAGTTGGCGCTGACGGAATAATTCATGCCCCAGGGCAGCAGGCCGCCCAAGCCCAACGAGTAAGTTTGGTCGCTTGATTTACTCGCCGCCGGTCGCACTCCTGTAATCGGATTGATCAACTGCGGGTTCTCGCTGTCGCTGTAGCCGTAGGAACCCGTGAGCTTGGGATCGAAAATGCCGAGCTGTTCGGCAACCTGCGCCTTAGCGATCGAGACATCAAACGAACTGCGCTTGATCGAATAATTTTTCGCCAGTGCCCGCTGAATCGCATCCGCCAAGGTGAGCTTTTCCACCCGGTGCATAACCTTGGCGGGTTCGTTGGACGGCGTTTGCGCCACTACAGCAGCGCCAAAGCAGAGAGCAAAAAAGAGCGCGAACCGGCGCCGGATAATGAGTGAGAAAATCATGCCTGAGCGCATTGTTTTGCAATCACCGTGCCATGACCACGAACTATTTTTAACCGCGCTGCATCAATATTTAGCAACAACCATGTGCGATAGTATCGCTCGCCTATTCGCTCGGCCCCGGGATTGATCCTTCCCGAAAATGGGAAGAGTCAACGAACCGCACCCGCTCATCATTGCCGGCAAAACCCGCAACGATTCCCTCATGCCAAGGTTCACCGGCCCTGTTCCGCATGCCTTGAATTCCTGGCCGTAATGGGACAAAACCACGCGCATGACGACCGGGTCGGCCGCGAATACTTTTACCGCTCGTCCAATCGCAAGGCTTCGCACTTGTCGCGATCGCGCCTTGCCACACGAAACTCGCTCCGGCTTACCTCTTCAGCGTCGCGCAGAAGCGGGCGAGGCGTTCGACGCCTTTCCTGATGATCTCGTCGCTCGTGGCGTAGCTGAGGCGGAGATAGCCATCGGCCCCGAAGGCGGAACCGGGGACTGCCGCGACCTTTTCCTTTTCGAGCAACCGGGCACAAAAATCCACGTCCTTCAGGCCGAAGCTGGAGATGTTCGGGAAAAGATAAAATGCGCCTTGGGCGAGCAGGCAGGTGACGCCGGGGATCTTGTTCAGCTCGGCGTGCAGGAATTTGCGGCGGCGGTCGAAAGCGGTCTTCATCTCGGTGAGCGCGGCGACGGCCTTGTCCTTTTCCTTGAGCGCCGCGAGTGCGCCGTACTGGGCAAAGGTGGTCGCGTTGGACGACATCTGGCTCTGCAGTTCGGCGCAGGCCTTCGCAATCGGCATCGGCGCCACAAGCGTGCCAAGGCGCCAGCCGGTCATCGAGTAGGTTTTTGAGAAACCAGCGACAGTGATCGTGCGTTTTTCCACTTCGGCGCCGAGCATTGCGAAATTCACCGGCTGGCGGCCGTCATAAATCAGGTGCTCGTACATCTCGTCGGAGAGCACATAGAGATTGTGCTTCACGCAAACCTCGGCGAGCGCTGCGAGTTCGACGCGGGTGTAGGCGGCGCCACTGGGATTGGATGGACTGCAGAGAATGAGCAGCTTCGTCTTCGGTGTGATGGCGGCCCCGAGTTGCGCAGGCGTGAGTTTAAAACCGGCCTTGTCGTCGCAGAGAACGAATTTCGGCGTGGCACCGGCGAGCTTCACCATCTCGGGATAGCTGACCCAGTACGGCGCGGGAATGATCGCTTCGTCGCCGGGATTGCAGACGGCGAGAATGCCGAGATAGCAGGAGAATTTTCCGCCCGGGGAAACCACGACCTGCGCGGGCGTGAGCTTGTAGCCATATTCGGTGGCGTAGCGCTCGACCACGGCGGCGCGCAGCGGTTCGATGCCGGGCGTGGGCGCGTACTTGGTTTTGCCGGCCTTCAGGGCGGCGATGGCGGCTTCCTTGATGAATTCAGGCGTGTCGAAGTCCGGTTCGCCGGCGGCAAAACTGCAGACATCCTCGCCGGCGGCCAGCATGGCCTTGGCCTTCGCATCGATGGCAAGCGTCGGCGACGGCGAGACGTTACGGGCCCAAACGGAGAGCGAATGTGGTGCGTTCATAGGATCAGGAACCAAAATGCCTGCGGTCACCGAAGGCAAGTCAGCCCTTGCGCTTCTTCGTCATAAGCCGCGTGGCCGGTTTCGGTCGGCGGCCCGACCTGGGCGCTGCGGTCTTGCTCTTCGCCGGCCTTGTGGCGGACACCTTCGAGGCCTTTTCCATCATGGGAATTTTCAACCGCCCGGCGCTCCCGGCCTCCAGTTCGGGCAGATAAGCCTCCACGGCCGTCCGCACGAGCTGGCCCACGCTGGTGTGTTTCATGCGGGCCGTTTTCTTCAGGGTGCGCCGCAAATCCGCCGGCAACCGCACAGAAATCATCACCTGGGCCGTGCGTACGATCACCATGTGCGTGAAATCGTATCGTTCCAGCGCGGTGCGAATAATCGCGCTGACCGATTTCGCCTTCTTCTCGCGCACAGGTTCGGTGAGGCGGTCGAGGAATTCCACTTCCAGTTGAACCGCCATCGGGCCGATTTTGGCTGCCTTGGTGGGATGCGGCATAAATCAAAAACGCTCGGGCTTGGTCCCCTCGGGCAAAGCGACCGGTACGCCCAGCGACTCGGGGACGAAGATCGAGTCAGCCAAAGTGAGGTTCAACGCCGCAGCGGTGAATTCAATCCTGGTTTTGTCCTTGGTCGCGCGGTTGCGGAGATCGATCGATCTGGGCAGCCACTGCTCCCCTATTTTCTTCAGATCGAGCACCGTGATGGACTTGATTTGTCCACCCTTGGCATCGAGGACCTCCGCCTGCACCAAGGCATGAAACTGCGTGTCAAGCGCGACCCGCACCGCGCCGAGATCGGGCCGGACGGCAGCCAGATCGGCCGGTGGATAAAGGAGGAAACTGTATGCGGGCCGGCTGCGGATTTTGGCCACACCTTCAAATATAAAATCTTCCCAATAGAGAAAGGGCATCTGCAAATCAAAGGGCGTGAGATCGGTGCCGCCGATCGGCGTGAGCGATTCCGCAGCGGTCAAGGCGCGCGGAGCCGGCTGGTTTTTCAATGAGACCCAACTCGCCGGCTGCGGACCGCTTTGGATGAGCCAGTTCGCGGGAGCATCAAGATCGTCCAAGCTCAGACGCGTCAAAAGTCCCTGCCCGTTGCGCTGGCCAAAAATCTGCCCATGCACGTTCCGTTCGGCTCCCTTGTGAGGCATGACACGAAGCGTGAGCTCCAGCCAGTAACTCCCGGCAACCCCCGCCGCGCGAAATTCCTCCAAGGCCCTGCGGCCTTCGGTCTGGTCAGCCTGATCGCCTGCCACATAAACGGGAGCAGGGCGCTTCACCACGGGAGTTTGGGCCGGCAGATGAGCCGCCGGCAACAGGACGCTGCCGACCACGGTTAAAAACAAAGCCCGGCGAATGGCCGGGCTTGGGAAACTATTACTTAGCCGGCGCACTCGGAGGTGGCGTCAGAGGCTGGGCAGTGGCGGGCTGCGCGGCCGGAGCAGGTGCCGGCAGCGCCGGAGCCGCGATGGTCGGCAGTTTGGCATCGACCGTGGCCTGATGTTTGGACTCGTAAATATGCCCCAGATAGAGCCCAAAGCTCAGTAGGAAAAATGCGATGGCGGCCTTGATCGTGGCGCTGCTCAGCACATTGCCCGCCTCGGCGCCGAACGCCGACTCCATGCCGCCGCCGCCCATAGCGGCCACCCCGGCGTCAGACTTGGCTTTCTGCATAAGAACCAGCAGGACCAGAAAGACGGAGACAACGACAAGGATGAACGTGAAAATATTGATGAAGACGTGAAGCATAAAGGTTCAGACGCAAGGTGTTCAGCTTGGCTTTGTCAACCAAAGTTCTGAGCAGGTGGCGGGCTGTTTTGAATCCGTATTGGAAGAGGAGTTTGGGTTCCTACGGCATTTCGCAAAGACACCACGGACCTTGCCCAGGCAGGTGAGAATAATTCTGATTGTGTAAGATTTACCTGAGCAGTGTCGGGATTATTTGCATTTTTTAATGGGAAATTCTCGTGCAAATATGGCCGTGAATTCCGTAACATACCTGTAATCAATATGAAATCATGTCGATTCATGGAGTGGCGCGTCATTTGCTTATTGTTCTAAACATCCAATTTCAGTTCACCGATACAAACACTCACTAATTATATGAAAAAGCTGTTCGCTACTTTGCTCTTCGTCGCACTTGGTTTGGTTTGCCAAACTCATGCGACTACCTGGTCTTTTGGTTACAGCGGCGCGGGGGTTTCGGCATCGGGCACATTGACGACTGGTGCATTCAACGCGTCATACAACGGATATCAGATCACCGGTATCACGGGATTTCGAAATGGCGTGGCCATTGATGGTCTGGTGCCCAACCTGAATTTTCCCGGCTCCACCAATACAGCGGCTGGTCCGGCCGGCTGGTACATCACCTATGACAATCTCCTTACCGCAGGCCTTGGCTTTGACTTTTCAGGTCTGTATTATGCTTCCGGTGGCGTTGACTACAACGTGTACTTGACCGGCGGCACTTACTACGAGCTGACTTTGGCCCAAGTAAATGCCCATGGTGGCGGCTCGCTTGGAACAGTCTTGGATCACGTCAGCGTTCCCGAAAACGCTTCGACCATCGTCATGCTCGGCGGGGTGCTCCTCGGGCTCGCCGCTCTTCGCCGCCGGTTCGTGAGCTAACAGCGTTCCGCCATTTCTTTCGGCACAGCCTCGCCCCCCATCGGCGAGGCTTTTTGTTGCCCGCAGAATCGCGCTCATTGGCGACCTGATATCATGGACAGTCTGCCTTGGGTCTTTTCTCAGGGCCACCAAGCAATTCGTGCTTGGTATGAGACCGCGCAAATCTGAACCATGGGTCAGACAAAGCGCGAATTCATCCTGCGGGCTGATCTGAGCTTTGGTTTTGCCGGCGGTCGTAAAACAGCCGCACCTCTGCCTTGCGGGTGTGCAGCAGTTCGGTGGCACGCTTCAGGGCGCGCTTGGTGCTGAGCGTGGGATTGGCCTCGGCCTGAAAAATATTCTCCGGCCCGATCTTCTCGTAGAGCCCGCTGTTGCGCAGCACGCGTCCCACCATCTCGCTCATGCCGCTGATCACCAGATAACGGTCGGTCTCCCGGAGATAGTCGTGCAGGTTTTCCAAGGCGAGGACCGTGGAGGCGTCCAGATGCCGGGCGTTTTTCATGCGCAGGATGAAGATCTTGATATTCTGGTCCTCGGCCTGACGGCGCACCTGTTCCTGAAAGAGATCGGCCGCACCAAAGTAGAGATCCCCTTCCACATGGATGATGGAAATATTCGGGTTGGTCCTGTGCTCCGGCTTGCCGAGTTCGGTCAGAATGCCGCGCTGGTTGAAGGTGTATTCCACCAGCAATGGCGTGCTGCTTTTTTGGAGGAACACCGCCAGCGAGACCCCGATGCCCACATAGATGGCGGTGTCGAGTTTCAGGAAAAGCGCCGAGACGAGCGTGATCGCAAAAACCATCGCATCGGACCGCGTGGACCGGCAGCACACGCGGATCTCGTGCCAGTTGAGCATCCTGAAACCAACCCGGATCAGATGCGCCGCGAGTGCCGCCACCGGAATGTAATTGAAGATCGGGGTGATGAACAGCAGCACCGCCAGCACCACCACGCTGCTGAGCATCGACGACAACTGGGTGGCCGCGCCGCTCTGGTAATTCACCGCCGACCGGGCGAAGGAGGAGGAGCCGGGCACGCCGTTGAAAAGCGCGCAGGCAATGTTCGCCGCCCCCATGCCGACCAATTCCTGGTTCGGCTCGATTTTCTGACCGCTCTTGGCCGCCAGCGCTTTCGTGATCGCCGTGGCCTCAAGCATGCCGATGAGCGCGATCGCCACCGCGGTCTTGAACAATTCCTGAAAGGCCTCGAACTTTTCCTCGCTCCAATGAAAACCGGCCCAACTGGGCAGCAAGGCGGTCAGCGCCCCTTCGTCGCGCACCAGACGCAAAGGGATGTGGGGAAAATAATGCGCCAGCACCCGCGCGAGCACACCCAGGAGGGCAAGACCGATGAGTGCCTCCGGCCACTTCGGGCGCCAGCGTCGCAGCATCCAAAAGATCAGCAGCGTCAACGCCCCCGCCCCCAACCCAAGCAGGGAGATCCGCCCCTCGACCAGATGCATCACGGCCGACCAAAGGCTGATGGCGAACCCGGTATTCGGCGGTGGTTCACACCCGCACAGATTGTGCAGTTGGCTCGCGATCAGCAGCAAACCGATGCCCGTGCTGTAGGCGACCACGACCGCGCGTGAAATAAACTTCGTGACCTCGCCAAAATTCAACAGCCCGGCGACGAGCTGGATGGCGCCGATCAGCAGCGCCAGCAACACCGCCAGTTGCAGCGGCGGAAAACCCAGCGACACATAGGAAACCATTGTGATCGCCGTGATCAGGCTGATCGAGCTGGTCGGCCCGAACACATGGTGGCGGGAGCTGAAAAAAAGCGACCCGATGAATCCGCCGATGATCACCGATACGATGACCGGCTGCGGCGGCAGCTTGAGGATCAGCGCAAAGCCGACGGCCTGCGGGATGGAAACCAGGGTCAGCGTCGCCCCTGCAATGAGATCGGCGCGGAATTTCTGCGTGTTGTAGTTTTTCAGCTCCGCAAGAAAAGGCAGGCGGAGCCGTAGCATTTTTGCACCCATCGCCTGCGCGTCGGCCAGGGTCTCGCGCACAACGTCCGGTGATTCCATGAGCGGAAAGCGCGCGCTCAGAGCTTCACGCCCATTTTTTCCAACACACGTTCCAGATCTTCGTTGCCCTGATATTCGACGATGATACGGCCGCGCTTGGGCGAATGCCGCAGCGTCACGCGGGCACCCAGGTGGGAAATCAGGCGTTTCTCGATGTCGGAGAGTGCGGTGGCTTCGGTCGCAGGCATGCGCCGCTTCTTCCCCGGGCCGGCGGCACCGCGCTTATGCTGCACGAGATCCTCAAGCGCACGCACACTCAGGCCATCCTCGATGCAGCGACGCGCGAGCAGCAGCCGGTCGGGCGAACCTTCGACCCCGAGCAACACCTTGGCGTGTCCGGTGCTGAGCAGGCCCTTGCCGAGATAACCCTGGATGTCCGCCTCCAAGCCGAGGAGGCGGAGCGAATTCGCGACGGTGGCCCGGCCTTTGCCGACGCGCTGGGCGGCGGCTTCCTGAGTCAGATCGAAGTCCCGGATGAGACTGGCATAACCGTGAGCCTCCTCGATCGGGCTGAGATCGGCGCGCTGCAAATTTTCAATCATCGCCAGCGTGGCGGACGAGGCGTTCGTGGAGTTCATGACCCGCGCCGGAATCGTTTTGATCTTGAGCTGTTGAAACGCGCGCCAACGGCGTTCGCCCGCGATGAGCTGGAATTTTTCGCCCTCGGCCCGCACGACGATCGGTTGCAGGAGTCCTTCGGCGCGGATGCTCTCGACCAGTTCATTCAGCGCCTCGGGGTCGAATTCCTTGCGCGGCTGATAGGGATTCGGCTCGACCAGATGCATCGGGATTTCCCGATAGCCAGGCAAGCCGTCGGGCGCTTCCTTGGTTGGCGCGTGAGCTGCCGCCGGAGCGGCGGCCGCTGGCGGCTTCGCCGGTGTACCGCTGGAAATGAGGGAGCCGAGACCGCGGCCGAGACGGGTTTTGCTGGGGGCCATGATTATTTGCCTTGGGGAATGAAGAGGGTTTGACCGACCCTGATGCGGGACGGATCGGAAATTTTGTTGGCGTTGATGATGTCCTGCTGCTTCGCGTTGTTCTTTTTTGCGATGATAGCGAGGGAATCGCCGCTCTGCACCGTATAATTGATGCCTTCCTTGGGAAAGTCCTCGGAGAAGTTGGTTTGAATGACCGGGCGCGTCGCCTGGTTCTTCGCCACGGCATCGATCGCCGCCTGGGTCTGCTTGCCGAGTTTCACCAGTTGGGCGCTGACCTGGCTCAGCGTCTCGTTCTTTTGCTCGGCCAGACTGGCACGGATGGAATGGTTAAGATCCGCGATGGCGCGGTTCATCTGTTCCAAAGTGACGTAACTTTGGCCAGCCTTGGCTTGGAGCGCGGCGTTGTCGCGGTTCAGTTGCTCGACCGTCAGGGCCAGTTCGCCCACACGCTGCTGCAGCAATTGCAGATCGGCGCGCAGACTCTGCAATTCATAGGCGGTGCCACCCTGCTGGGCATGGGCGACGGCCGAAAATCCCATCATCCCGATCAATATCCAGATTCGCATGAGGCGAGCTTGGGAAAAAGCCGGCCAAAAACAAGCGAAAGCCCGAGCAAGTTTTTCAAGGGGCGGACGGCACGGCTTCCCGGCACGCACGGGGCTGGCCGGAAAATTCAATCCCGGACGCGGGTGTGATGTCCGAGATATTTGGTGAGGATCTCTTTGAGCTGATCCGTGCGGAGCGGTTTGGAAATGTACTCATCCATGCCCGCGGAGATACAAAGCTCGCGGTCTCCGGTCATGGCGTTGGCCGTCATGGCGACGATGGGAATGTCGTGGGCAAAACCCTCCTCCCGGGCAAGCTGGGCTTTGCGAATTATCCGGGTGGCTTCCAGCCCGTCCATCACGGGCATTTGGACGTCCATCAGGACAAGCCGGTAGGGATGGCGACGGAGGGCGGCAATCGCTTCCTGACCATTGTTCGCCAAATCGGCGGCATAGCCCAGATTCTGCAAAAATTTCAACGCCACTTTCTGATTCACCAAATTATCCTCAACGACCAACACCAGGTGGTCGTCAGCCGCGGCCTTTGGTTTCGCTGCGGCATTGTCCGCAAGGCCGGGGAACATGGCCGTTTCCGCCGACGGCTCCGAAGTCGGCGCCTCGCTGACGCCCAGCGCACGGAGGATCAATGCGCGCAGACGGGCCGCCGGAATCGGTTTGCGTTCCGCCGCCGTGATCCCGTGGGCGGCCAGTTGTTCGGCGGTCAACCGTTCCCGATTGGAACTGAGCAGCGCGAGGACCGGCCGGCCCAGCGCCGGCTCGGCGTTGATCACGCGAGCCAGGTCGAGTCCGTCGACTTCCGGCAGGTGTTGATCCAGCACGACCAGTTCGTAGGGTTTGCCCGCCGCCGCCGCGCGGGTAAGCGCCTCGATGGCGGCAGCGGCCCCGTCGACGCTTTCCGCCACGGTTTTCCAGCGATTCAGCAGACCATGAAAATATTTCCGGTTGGTGGCACTGTCATCCACGACCAGAATGCGCCGGTTTTCCAACGAACTGGCGGGATCAATCGGTGTCGGCATGGCTTCCGGCTGGCCAAACTCGACTTCGAACCAGAAAGTTGAGCCTTGGTTGGGCGCACTCGTGACCCCGATTTCACCGTGCATCAGCTCGGTCAGCCGCCGGCAGATGGCCAGGCCGAGTCCGGTGCCGCCGAATTTTCTGGTCATGGAATTGTCGGCCTGCACGAACCGTTGGAAAAGATTTTTCTGCACCTCGGGATCGATGCCGATGCCCTCATCGCGGACCTCGAAGCGGAGCCGCAGACCGGCTGCGGCAGAATTCGCGCTCGGAAGGACCTTGACGAGCACTTCGCCCCCGTCACTGAACTTGATGGCGTTGCTGAGCAAATTCAACACCACCTGCCGGAGGCGCACCGGATCGCCGCGCACCCGGGCGGGCAGATCGGGGGGAAAATCCAGCCGGAGGGCGAGGCCCTTCTTGTGCGCCGGCTCGGCCTGCAGGAATATCGCGCGTTCGATCTGCTCCTCCAGATCAAAATCGATTGACTCCAAGTTCAACAACCCGGCCTCGATCTTGGAGTAGTCGAGCACATCGTTCAGGATGGTCAGCAGGCTTTCGCTGCTGTGGATCAGCGTGTCGACAAACTCCTTCTGCTCCTCGTCGAGCCTGGTGCCCAGCAGCAGTTGGCCGATGCCGACGACACCGTTCATCGGCGTGCGGAGCTCATGACTCATGTTCGCCAGAAAAGCGCTCTTGGCCTTGTCGGCCGCCTCGGCCAGTTCTTTCGCCCGTTTCAGCGCAATATTGGTGGCTTCAACCGCTTCCTTTGCCCGCTGCATCTCCAGATTGGCCTTGCCCAGCTCGGCGGTGCGTTCCAGCACCCGGTTTTCGAGATCCGCATTGAGCGTACGGTAGCGATCCTCACTGGCCGCGAGAGCCTTGGATTTTTCGATGGTCTCTCCGATCTGGCGGCCCAATTGCTGATTGGTGACATTCAGTTCCTCGGTGCGCTTCGCCACCAGCCGCTCGAGCCGCACTTTTTCCTGGCGCTCAAGGTAGGTGGAAAGCCAGGCGAAAAATGCCACCACGCTGATGCCGCTCACCCCATAGAGCACCCAGGCCAGCGTCGTGCGATACCATGGCGGTCGCACGATGAAGCTGAGAATGGCTTCCGCTCCATGACCGCCAGACCCGGGCACAGGCCGGACGTGAAAAACATAATTTCCCTCATCCAGCCGGCTGAACGACGCCGAGGCCACCGAGCCTGTCGACACCCATTTGGTGCTGGCTCCTTCCAACAGCACCTCGAAAGTGACCGGGGTGGAAAACGGATTGGCGGGTGCCGCAAAGTGGATGACCACCGAGTTGTCGGCGTAGCTGAGCGGCTCCAAGGTCCCGCCGGGGGCAAACAGATGGCGGCTGCTTGCCGGGAATTGCACGGAGGTGATCATCGCCCGCAGTGGCTTGGGCGGAGGTTGGGGCAGCCGAAGATCCAGCCGGGCCAGCCGCTGTCGTTCATACAGCCAGACCACCCCGTCACGATCGGCGGTGTAGGTTTTTGGCACAAAGCCCACCGGAGTTATTTTGAGCAGATGATCACCATCGCCGGTCGCATTGCGTTCCAGCACTTGAACCTGGCCGTTGACCGAGCACCAATAACGGCCCAAACTGTCCTTGACGGGCCGACTCTCCGACAGGGCAAAAAGCGGATATCGCCGCATAAGCTCGCGATCCTCGATGAATTTCTGCGTCTGGTCGTCAAAGCGCGAAATTTTCTCGGCGAGATGAAACCGGGCAATGCCGTCGAGCTGATAGAGCTGGATCCAGCCATTCCCCAATCCATCATTGGTCCCTAAAATCTGGAGCTTCGGGTTCCCGCCGTTGGGATCGAAACGTCCGATGCTCCTCATCCCGAGCTCAAGCCAGGCGATCCCGGCGGCATCCACCTCGGCGTTGTAGCTGTTGTCCAAACCGGGAAGTGGAACCCGGCTGGCCGTGTAGTTTTGGCCGCTCCGCCGGATCAGTCCGTATTCGCCCTGAGCCACATAATAAAACCCATCCTGGACGCCCCGGGCCGACCAGATGCGGGCATTCGCGATGCCCGGCAGAACCATCCTCCACCCGGCGGTTTCGTAGACAAAAATCCCGGTTTCGTTGCACCCGAACAACTGCCCGTCAACATCCGTCAGGGTAAACAGGAAATTGCCCACCGGTGTGTCGTTCTCGAAACGCTCCAGACGGCCATAGGGATTGTAGATGCCGCGCATCGCCCGGCCGTCGGCGAGAACCCACAGTTGGCCGGCATGCCGCAAGGGCTGCGCATAAATGAGCCCGCTGGCGATGAGCGGCTCGAAATGAGAAAGGGGCGTGGGAAATTCCACGCGGGCGAGGCCTTCGTTCAGCAACGCCCAGAGCACACCGTCGGGCGCATACTTGAGCTGGCGCACCCTGGCCAGGCGATGGTCAAAGGAGTCATCAAGCAACTGGACAGTCCGGCCCTCGCGATCAAAGAAAACGATGCCTCTGGTGTCGATCGCCGCGGCAAACAGACCTTCGCCGGTCGAGCAGAGATCCGTGATCCGGTGTCCGCTGTTCAACAATCCAGGCGGGCCAAACGGACGAAACGTCACCCCGTCGAAAAGTTTCAAGCCGGTGGAAATCGTCCCCACCAGCATCTGATCAGGACCAAACGGGATGGCGCAGGTCACGCCCTCGCTGACCGTGGGATTGGAACGGGACACTCGCCTTACCGTGTTGTCCGCCGCCGTGAGGCGAAATAAGGCGCCCGCCGACAGGTCGCTCATGAACAAATCCTGTCCGAATTTGAACACCCGATCAATCGCGCCTATTTTGCTGGCGATCCGGACCGGCTGACCGGGCCGCCAGGTGGCCATCGAGTCGGCATTGCCATACCAGAACCACTGGTCGGCCAGCATCGTCATTTTGGGCATCATGGGAATGTTCTGAGCCGCCTTGTCCCCGGTTGGGGATGTAACAGGCGTCAAATGCCATCTGGCATCTTCCCCGAAATCAATCCGGGCAAAGCCGCCCGCGATTCCGGTGTAGATCTGCCCGTCGCCATCAATTGCCACTGAGGAAATCATCGACGTTTGCTTGTCATCCTCATGAAATGCCTCCCACCGCACCCCATCGCCAAAGGCGAGACCACGCGCCGAAACCACCAGGACCCGACCATCGGGCAACAAATGCAGATCAAGCGGAACCGTGCTCAGGCCAAGGTCTTCCTGTCCCACCACCACGAACGAGGGCACACCGCTCTCCACCAGCTCATGATCGGCGGACGGGCTGGTGGCGGCGGAAGCCCAGGGTGTGCTTACTCCCAAAAAAATTCCGACAAACCCAGCCACGCTGAATATTTGGAACAGCGGCAAGACGCCCCTGCCCACCCAATTTCTGCAGACAGCCAGCCGGTGACGTAACATGGTGATGAGTACCCGTTCATCATCGGCTTCAATCGGACTTTCTTGAGCCAATAATTCGCCAAACACCCCGGTCTACTGCCTATCCGGGAACGGATTAATACGACCCCACGCGCACGACCAGAACAGTCCGCTCCGCCGATCAAAGGCCCTCACCAAACTCCGTGCCAAAGCCAAAAATCCCGGCTTCGAACTCGGTGACGAGCAGGGCCGCGAGCATCGTATCACATGGCGCACGATCGAGACCTGGCGCGTGCGTTACCACAAGCACGGGTTTACCGCCTCGGGCGGACGCAGCGACAAGGGCTGCTGCCGCAAGATCGAACCGGAAGTCAAATAAAGACGTCACGTCTTGACTCTTGACAAAAGCTTGTCCGTCGCCGCGCGTCCCGCTTCCTTCCATAGCAGCCTCCGCACGAACT
>CAZIQP010000095.1:0-14737 GCA_964541315.1 uncultured Opitutaceae bacterium | reverse complement strand
GAGTGTCGATCACGATGAAGCCGCCCGGAGCGACCAGCAGCTCGCGCTGCGTCGTGGTGTGCCGGCCTTTGTTGTCATCCTCGCGCACATCCTGTGTGAACTGGAGATTCTCGCCGACGAGCCGGTTGATGAGCGTGGACTTGCCGACGCCGGACGAGCCCATCAGCGCGACGGTCATGCCGGGCTGCAAATAGGGCGCGAGCACCTTCAGGCCGCGGCGGGTTTGCGCGCTGACGACGAACACCGGCAGATCGGGTGCGGCGCCGGTGATCTCGCGTTGGAGCGTTTCGGTGTCGTCGGCGAGATCGGCCTTGTTGAGCAAGATGACCGGCTGGGCGCCGCTGGCGAAGGCCGCCGCGAGGTAACGTTCGACGCGGTGCAGGTGGTAATTTCCGTCGAACGCGCTCACGAGAAAAATGGTGTCGATATTGGCGGCCACGATCTGCTCCAGATCCTGTTCGCCGGCGGCCTTGCGGGAGAATTTTGTGCGGCGCGGCAGGGTGGCGTGGATGTGCATCCGCTGCTCTTCGCCGGCCTGGGCTGTGACCGCCACCCAGTCACCGATGGCGGGAAATTCCGCTGGGGAGACGCAGGCGTTGATATATTTGCCCGTGCACTGGCTGAGCTTGGCGCCGAATCCCCCCGTGACTTCAAAGTAACCCTTCAGCTCCAGCGTGACCCGCGCCGGCAGGCAGCCCGCCGCCGCATGGGGCGCGAAAGCCTGGGCAAAAAAATCATTCCAACCAAGTTGAGCGAGAGTCATCGGCTCAATGCTTGCCGCCCTCCGGCCCGGGCGCAACGCCACGGTTCGGAAAATTCTTGTAGCCCGGCAAAACAACCAGGGCGCTTTGGATGTATTCCGTCCGTCCTGATCTCGTCTGTGCAGTTACAACGGAGGCTTGTCACCCTTCGCATTTGTTCCCGCTGTAACAAGGAGGGGCTTCATGCCCCGATTTGCACCCTAGGGTCTGATGCTTTGAGGCGGAAAAATTCATCTGAAACCACAGATTCGTCGTGAGAAAGAGCGGTCTGAAGTCGGTCACCTTCTGGAAAACCGGATGGTTTTCGCTGCTGAATGCGATCTTCTGCCGGCAAAATCTTTATCTGTGTTCATACAGATTTCCACGACATTTTGGCCTTAAAGTCGGACATTTAGGAATCGACTGGGTTACAAAGCTGTGCGGGTGCGCAAAAAAGGCCCGCATGTTTCGATGCGGGCCGTGGTCTGAGTATAATAATTTTCAGCCAACAAAACGACGCCGAAGCGCGGCGAGTCCGACGAGCCCAGCGCCGAGCATTAAGACGGTCGCTCCGCTGTCCGGGACGTTCTTCGTGACATCGGTAAGTTGGTATCCGCAGGTGCGGGTGTTGTAATAGCCATCGATATATTGGCCCTTATCATTGTAGAGATTGTATTCTTTGCCGTCAGCGGTGCTGAAAAGAACGCCCCAAAGATCTAAATTGCCGGAGGCAAGCAGGACGTTGTCAAACCACCACCGGTTATCGCTGGAAGTTGTGTAACCAGGCGATAAAGCGGGATTATTCGCCGCCTGTGTCAACCCGGTGATCGCCACGCCATTCCTTTGGCCGGTAATGCCGGTGATTAGAAAACCGGAACCATAGCCAAACGTCGTGACAGGCGCGCCAGTTGTAATGGTGAGGGATTCTGTAACGCCGCTACCACTGAAGTCGAATGACCATGTGGCAGCTCGGCTTTGACAGACTAACCCCAGAGTGAGCAGGGCAATTGATGGAAGGAATTTTCTGAGCATGCCAGATTATTGCATTAAATATGCCTATCGCAAAATAATTTAAATTCGAGACTGCAAATCATGAGTTTACAAAAATTATAGGTATAATCATGGGGTTGTGGTGCGTAATTTTTCTGATTAAGTGTAAGAAAATCCAGAAAGATGTCAGATTAATTTACAGCACTTTCATTTGCAGCGGGGCCGATATACGAAGTTGGTTTCAGTTTGGTCGGGTGAAGGGATGAGCTGCGTCACCGCCATCTGCCGTTCACGATGACACGCATCCTCCAACAACGCATATTGGAGGATGCCTCCTTAATGCTCAGGGTTTGCCCCAAGGATCATTCACCTTACCGCCGTTTCGCGGAATTCGCCGAGCTCGCGGTAGCGCTCGTAACGGTCGTCAAGAAGGTGCTTCACAGATTTCTCCATCAGCTCGCTGAGGTGGCGGTTGAAGGCGTCCTTGAGCGCGGCGGCGGTCGCGGCCGGGTCGTGATGTGCACCGCCGAGCGGCTCGGCGATGACCTCGTCCACCACGCCAAATTCCTTGAGATTGGCGGCGTTGAGCTTGAGCGCCTCGGCTGCTTTGGGCGCGTTGGCGCGATCTTTCCAGAGAATGGCGGCGCAGCCTTCGGGAGAGATGACCGAGTAGTAAGAGTTTTCGAAAATCAGCACGCGGTCGGTCACACCGATACCGAGTGCGCCGCCGGAACCTCCCTCGCCGACGATGACGGCGATGGTGGGGACTTTGAGCATGGCCATTTCGCGGAGGTTGACCGCGATGGCTTCGGAGACATGACGGGCTTCCGATTCGACGCCCGGGTAGGCGCCGGGGGTGTCGATGAAGCAGAGGACCGGCAGGCCAAATTTCTCCGCGAGTTTCATCAGACGGAGGGCCTTGCGGTAGCCTTCAGGTTGGGGCATACCGAAGTTGCGGACGATATTTTCCTTGGTGTCGCGGCCCTTTTGCTGGGCGATAATCATCACGGAGATGTCGCCGAAGAATGCGGTGCCACCGATGAGCGCCTGGTCATCCTTGAACTGGCGGTCGCCGTGCAGTTCTTGGAAGCCCGTACAGATGGCGGCAACGTAATCAAGGGCGTATGGACGCTTGGGATGGCGGGCGACTTGCACCCGCTGCCAGGGGGAAAGGGTTGAGTAGATCTCGCGTTTGGTCTGCTCGATCTTGTCTTCGATGGTGGAGAGCTCAGTGGTCATATCGATATTGTTTTCGAGTGACTGCTGGTGTAGCGTTTCGAGCTGGCGTTCGAGTTCGCGGAGCGGCTTCTCGAATTCGAGCAGGTAGGCGGGTCTATCCATAGGCTGCGACGTTAGGTGGGTGCGCGGGCGACTGTCAATTAGGGTGTCAGGTCCGTGAAACATGAGAAACACTGATAGGAGTGCTGCTGTTTGGCCAAAGACAAGAGGCGTCGAAGCGCGGCAATGCTGCGAAGTTGCTATTTACAGGCCTTCTTTGGCTGCTTCAGGATTTTTCAACTGATCTTTCCAGCCGAGGATCTTGGCCTGCGCACCGAATTTTTCGGCCATCGGCTTGTCGCCCTTTTCCATCCAAATGCGGGACAGCGTGGTATTGATGAAAAGATCATCAGGGCGCACGGTGTGGGCCTGGTTGGCGGCATACAAAGCGTCGTCAAAGCGGCGGAGGCTGAAATGAATTTCGGCCAGCGCATGCCAGGCCTCGAAGGAAGCGGGCGCGGCGGTGGTGGCGCGAGTAAGTTTGGCCAGGGCTGAATCATTGTCGCCCATCGTATAATCGAAAGTGGCGTCTTCGATCAGGTGTTGGATTTCGTCGTCGGTCACAGGGGCACGGTAGCAGGTGGAGGGCAAAAAGAAAGGACGGCCTTTGGGCCGTCCTGCAGTAATGAAAATCGAAATGTCGGGCTTACTTTTTGTAGCCGGCTTCAACATTAATGGTTACAGCAACGTCATCGCCGAGCGCCTTGGCCAGCATCGCCGGTCCGGCCATGTTGAACTCAGATTTCTTGATGATGGTGGTGGCTTCCCAGCCGGAGAGGAAACTGCCGGGACCCATGCCGGAGCCGAACCCGAGCAGGGTTGTCTTAAGCACGACCGGTTTGGTGACGTCCTTGATGGTGAGCTCGCCGGTCACGTCAAAGGTATCGTTGCCGGTCTTTTTCCAAGACGTGCTCTTGAATGTCATGGTGGGGAATTTGGCGGTGTCAAAAAAATCGGGGCTCTTGAGGTGGGTGTTGCGTTTTTCGTTATCGGTGTTCAGTGCGGTGACATCGATGCTCGCCACCACGCTGCTGTTTTCGAGGTTGGCGCGATCCACCGTGATGGTGCCGGTGACCTTGGTGAAACTGCTGGAAAATTTCGACAGGACATGGCGGAGGGTGAATCCGGCCGAGGAATGGACGGGATCGATGTTGTAGGTTTCCACTTCTGCGCGGGCGCAGAGGCAGAGGGCGATGACAGCAAACAGGGAAATGAGACGTTTCATGATTGATGATTTGATTGGGTGGGACACTGACGAGTTATCCACAATGCGACGTGATGCAAACGGAGATTTTTGCGCGAAGGGGTTGGGAAGTGATTTTCGACTGGCTTGCCGTCAAATACGATTGGGTGCGGAGAGGTTTGACCTCCGACTGATTTTAATCAATTAGCAGTCGTTTATCGTTATTTCCTTACCCCCGAGATTTTTTATATGAGAATCCTACCCCTGTTTGTTTCGTTTCTTCTGATTACATCAGCCGCCTCTGCCGCACACCGTTTCCTCTGCACCGATTCCAATGGTGGCAAAGTGGCGGTCGTCTCGGTCGAAGGCGTCATCGAATGGGAATATCCCTGTCAGCATCCGCAAGATTGTTGGGCGCTGCCCAATGGTAATTATCTTTTCTGTCACGCTCACGGGGCGATCGAGGTCACCCCGGCCAAGCAGATAGTCTGGGAATACAAGGCGGGGGAAAAGGCCGAAGTGAATGCCTGCCAGCCATTGCCTGATGGCCGCGTGCTGCTGGTCGAGTGCGGTCCGAGCCGGCTCCTCGAAATCGGGCGTGATGGGCAGATTGCCAAGGAAATCAAACTCACGCCACCGCCGGCCACGGTGAACCTGCACGATCAGTACCGCGGGGTGCGCAAGACCCGCGACAGCCACTATCTGGTCTGTCGCAAAGGGGAGCACCGGGTCGATGAACTGGATGGCGATGGCCATGTGCTGAGGTCCATCCCGGTGCCTGGCGATGTCCACGAGGTCGTGCTGCTGCCCAACAGGCACCTGCTGATTTCCTGCGGCGACGGGCACAAGCTCATCGAACTCGACGAAAAAGAGAAAATCGTCTGGGAAGTGAATGAGAACGACATCCCTGGCAATCCGCTGCGGCTCATGGCCGGTCTGCAGCGTTTGCCGAACGGCAACACGATTTTCTGCAATTATCTCGGGCACGGCCATCTCGGCGAACAGCCGCATTTCTTCGAGCTGACCACGGACAAAAAGGTTGTCTGGGCATTCGCCGACCATGCGCATTTCAAGACCATCAACCAAATCCAGTTGCTCGATGTTCCCGGAGATGTGACGAAGGGCGAGATACTGCGCTGAGCCCGTTGGCTTGTCCACAGTCGCCGGCCAATCGGTCTCCCGGCTGGCGATCCAGCCGGGGAGGCCTGTCAGGCCATGGTTTGCGTCCGACAAACTGGAGGTATTGCCAGACGCCGCCATAGGCGGAATGAAGCTCGTCGGTTACCGCAAGAAAAGCGACTCGGAGCAGCGGGTGGAGGTGGGAGCGTGAATGCGGTCAAATTTTCTCGGCGAAATGCAGGCTGCCGTAGGTGCCGACGCAATCAGTGAGGTGGAGCGGCGCGGTGCGCTCGGTAAAGAAGCGCCCCGAAACACGCGTCGGCGGGTACGAAGCTGAGATCCAGTCCGGTGAAATACAAGAGGATCCGCGTGCCGGGCCGGACGGCGCGATACTCGGCCTGGTAATCTTCATGGGAGCGATGCCGAAAAAACTCGAACAGATTTCCGAAGTCACCTTGCCTGATCAGGGCGAGCTTGAGTTCGAGCACGGCGTTCTGCCGGGGGTTGACGTCGATGGTGTGGATTTCCGCCGGGCCATCGAGCAGGTAGTCGAGGGCGTTGCACCCAGCGACGGTATCATGATCACCCGGCTGTCGGCTTTGAGCCTGAGCAAATGGCGGTCGATGCGCGGATCTTCCCAGCACGCGTTGTAGATCAGTTGTCCGCCATGGACGTCGTGAAAGACCAGATCATGGGTGGCCTTGAGAAAACGTTTGGCGGGGGGCACGCGAGGTTCAGCCGTCATTGGGCAAGAACAATCCACGCCCGATACCTGAGCACAACCTCAAGTCGGCGGCGGTTCACAATGTCACCAGTTTGACACAATCGGTGGCGTGAAAGGAATCAGGTTCCGCTCAGGTTCGACGTTGATCAAGCTGCGTGCGATCAAGCGGAAAAATAAAATAGTTGTTTGTGGCGTGGGGCATCTGTTGGCAAGAAACCACTGGTGAGGGCGGCAGAGGGCTTGGCTTCCGAGCCTTGGCCAGGAGCTGCAAGAGTTGAAGAAAGGGAAAATCAACCGCACTTTTTCGTGGCAGTGAAAACACTGCTGGCGCGTATTATGGATGACTTAACAGGCTGCTGAAAAAGTCATTTTTTTATGAAAATCACGTTCACAACTTATTCTGCTTTGATGCTCGATTTTTTCAAATTTTCCAGAACGGTCACTTTTTCAGCAGCCTGTTAATGGGGTGAGTCTAAAGTACACAAGTACGCGCAAAAAAATATGAATTGAACCCGGGGGTGAGGGAACACGGAACCTTCGTCAGGCTGGCCGGACAATAGGTCTCAACAGCGCGCCGTGATTTCTTAAGACGTCGCGCTTGATCTTCTGATTGACTCAACCTCCATTAAACAACGATCGCGATTTCACTGTTCTCCAACCCCTCAACCCCTGGAGTCGTCCCCAGACCGGCTCCTTTTCTTCCTATGTTACGACCACGGTTCTTCCTGTCTTCCTTGTTTCTTCTCGCGCTGACCCTCGGGTTTGGCGCTTCCGCCCGAGCTGCAACCGACTCCGTTGTATACGACGACGCACTCCAAAACAACTGGGGCAACTGGGGCTGGGCCAGTGTCATTGACACTGCCAGCACCGCCTATGTGCACTCCGGTAGCACCTCCATTGCGGTCACCGCCTTGGCCTGGGAGGGCTTTCAAATGGGTCACAACTGGCCGGCCAATTTTGATACCACAGGCTTCGGTAATCTGACTTTCTGGATCAATGGTGGGCCTACCGGCGGGCAGGTGTTACAGGTATATGCGACGGTGAATTATGCCGGGCAGTCCACCGTGGATATTCCGGTGCTCGCAGCCAATACTTGGACGAAAGTCACCATTCCACTGGCGTCCCTCGGAATCGATAATAATGCCAACGTGACCAGTCTCGTGATTCAAAATACCGGCACCAATGCGCCCACCTACTACATTGACGACATCGTCATCACCGGCAGCACTCCGGTCATCCCGCCCCCACCGCTCAATGGCGGCATGGCTATATACCAGGATTCCTTGGTGAGTGGATGGCAAAACTGGAGCTGGAGCACCACTGTTGGCACTGAGACAAGCATCGTCAGCACTGGCGCGAGTTCCATGGCCGTCACCCTTCAAGGCGGCGGACTTTCACTGCACCACGCGGATCTCGATACGCAAAATTTCACGACGCTCACTTTCTGGATCAATGGCGGGCCGGTCGGCGGCCAGCTATTGGCGATCAATATCGAACGCGACGACGGAACTCACCCAGCCCTGCCTCTTAGTCCGTTGGTTGCGAATGTCTGGCAGAAAATCACGATTCCCCTGGCCGATATTGGCGCCGCCAATATACCTGACTTGAACCGGATCACCTTCCGTGAAGCCTCCGGCGGAAGCGCGGCGACATTCTACCTCGACGACATGCGTCTGGACCTTGCACCGCCTCCTGCGGTTGTGAATGTGAACGTAGCGGCCCATAACCGGATTCGCCGGGTCGATCCCCGTACCTTCGGTTTGAACACTGCCATTTGGGATGGTTCGTTTAATACCGTGACGACCGCCGATCTGCTCAATGAGCTCGACAACCAGGCGCTGCGTTTCCCCGGTGGCTCCGCTGCCGATGGATACCACTGGAAGACGGACATGAGCGAAGGCCAGACCTTCCAATGGGCGACTAATTTCGACGCCTTCGCCAATATCGCGACGACCACCCAGGCCCAGGTCTTCATCACCGCGAACTACGGCACCGGTACACCCGAGGAAGCCGCGGACTGGGTCCGTTACTCGAACAAGACCCAAAAATACGGCTTCAAATACTGGGAAATCGGCAACGAAAACTACGGTACCTGGGAAACGGACCAGAACACGCGCCCCAATGATCCCGTGACCTATGCGACCCGCGTCAAGGAATACGCCAGGCAGATGAAGGCGGTGGATCACTCCATCAAGATCGGCGCGGTTCTCGTGGCCGACGAGGATAGCAATGCCAACTACACTGACGAAACTGTGACCAACCCCCGCACCGGTCTGACGCACAATGGCTGGTCTGCGGTGATGCTGGCCACGTTCAAGAAGATCGGCTACACGCCTGATTTCGTGATCTACCACCGCTACGAGCAGGGGCCGGGCGGCGAAGACGACGCCTTCCTCCTTCAGTCCTCCAAGACCTGGGGTAACGATGCGGCGAGCATCCGCCGGATTTTGAATGACTACCTTGGCAAGAAGGCGAATGAGGTTGAGATAACCTGCACGGAGAACAACTCCGTCTATAGCAATCCCGGCAAGCAATCGACCAGCCTTGTCAACGGCCTGTTCATGGCGGATTCCCTCGGCAACATCATGAAGACGGAATTCAATTCCTTCTTTTGGTGGGATCTGCGCAACGGCCCGGGTGCCGGAAACAACAACAGCCCCTTGCTCTACGGTTGGCGTAACTACGGCGATTACGGCATTGTGAACAATAACACGCCCGCCGGCCCGGCCGACCGTTATCCGACCTTCTACGTCTACAAGCTGCTGAAAAACTATGCGCGTGGCGGCGAGACGGTGATCGGGGCGACCAGCGATTACAGCAAGCTCGGAGTCTACGCGGTGCGTGACGATCATAGCCACACCTTGAATCTCCTGATCATCAACAAACATCCGATCAGTGATCTGAACGCCTCGGTGAAGATCGATGGCTTCAGATTCGGCCAACAGGCGGACGTCTTCAGTTACGGCATTCCGCAGGACGAGGCCGCCCACACCGGCACCGGCTCGGCCGATGTCGCCCAATCGACCGTCACTCTGACTGGTCCGACCTTCACCTTCACTCCGGCGCCATACTCGGCCACGGTGATCAAGCTGAAGAAAGCGCCGCATCGTGATGGCGAGAAGGATGATGATGACGACGACGATCGTGATTGTGATCGCCACTAAAGATTAGTTCGTAAGTCGATCCGACGGCCGCCCGGTTCCCCGGCGGCCGTTTTTTTTTGCGGGCTGTAGGCGCTGCTTTATACCACGATATGGGATGCTCGGGAGCAGCGTGCGGTTCGAATCGCGGCATAAAGCCGCCTGTTTCCTACAGCTCGATCAACGATTCACCGTGTCCTACGGTCATTTCGTCTTAACTAACGACTTCGATCTGATCGGCCGCGCGTTTCTGCGCCGTGGCCATAAAATTTTTTTGGGCGGAGAATGCGGCATCGCCTTCCTTACGCGCGGGAAGGATGTAGGCACTGTTGGATTGGAGTTCGCGGGCATCTTCATTGTCGCGCAATTCGGAGGGCAATATTTCTTCAATGATCCGACGCTTGATTTCCGGATCATAGATGGGGAAAAGCGCTTCGACCCGCCGGAAGAAATTGCGGGTCATCCAGTCCGCGCTGCCGCAGTAGACCAGCGGGGCGCCACCGTTTTCAAAATAGTAGATGCGGGAGTGCTCGAGGAAGCGACCGATGATATTCCGGATGCGAATGTTGTCGCTGAGACCCTTGACCCCGGGAACGAGGCAGCAGGTGGCGCGGACGATGAGGTCGATCTGCACGCCGGCCTGCGAGGCGGCGTAGAGATTGTCCATGGTCACCTTGTCCACGAGTTTGTTCATCTTGGCGATGATCCGCGCAGGTTTGCCCGCGGCGGCGTTGGCGGCCTCGTTGGCGATGAGTTCCTGGATGCGCGAGTGGAGATTGAAAGGCGCGACGAGCAGGTGCTTGAATTCCGGGGAGCGGCCGAAGCCGGTGAGCGCGTTGAAGAGCTGGGCCACCTCGGCGGTGATCTCGGGATTGCAGGTGAAAAGACTCAGGTCGGTGTAGAGCCGGGCGGTCTTGGGGTTGTAATTGCCCGTGCCCAGATGGACATAGCGGCGGAGGTTTTCGCCTTCCTGGCGCACGATCATGCTGCATTTGCAATGGGTCTTGTGGCCGACCAGCCCAAACACCACATGCACACCGGCCTCCTCGAGTTCCTTGGCCCACTTGATATTGTTGGCTTCGTCGAACCGGGCCTTCAATTCCACCAGCGCGGTGACCTGCTTGCCGTTGCGTGACGCCTCGATGAGCGCGCCGATGATCGGGGAGTCGCCGCTGGTGCGGTAGAGCGTTTGTTTGATGGCAAGCACGCCAGGATCGCGGGCCGCTTGTTGCACAAAATCAACCACCGGTGTGAAGGACTCGTAGGGATGATGCAGGAGGATGTCGCGCTCCTGCATGGTGGCGAAAAGATTGGCCGCCGCCCGGAGGCTGGGCAACTCCACCGGCGTGAAGGGGGCGTATTGCAGGTCGGGCCGGTCGACGAGGTCGGACAGGCTCATCATGCGCACGAGATTCAGCGGGCCATCCAACTGGAACACATACTCGGGGGACAGCGCGAGATTCTCACAGAGCAGGGTGAAGACGGGTTCGGGCGCACCGTTCTCGATCTCCAGCCGGACGGCGGCGCCGCGGCGGAGATTGCGCAGTTCTTCCTCGATACGCTTCAGGAGATTGTCGGCTTCCTCATCGTCGATGTAGAGGTCGCTGTTGCGGGTGACGCGGAAAGCGTGGGCGCTTTTGATCACGTACCCCGGGAAAAGTTCGCCGGCGCACAGCTTGATGATCTCGCTCAGGAAAACAAATTTTTGCGGCTCGGCGGAATTGCGGCTTTCGGTGGATTTGTGGCCTGGGGTGATCGGCACGATGCGCGGCAGGCTGCGGGGTACCGGGAGCACCGCCATCAGGTTCTCCTGCTCGGGAGTTTCCGGGTTGTCGAGGGAGACGATGACATTGAGCGTCTTGTTGGCGATTTGGGGAAAAGGATGCGACTGGTCGATGGCCAGGGGCGTCAACACCGGGTGGACCTGCTTGGCAAAATAATCCTGCATCCAGGCGCGTTCAGTGGCGTTGAGCTGGGCGCCGGTTTTGAAAGTGATTTTTTCCTTGGCCAGGGCGGGCACCAGAAGTTCATTCCAGCAGGCATACTGGTCCTTCACGAGTTTGGTGATGTCGGTGAAGGCGCGTTTCAGTTGCTCGCGGGGAGTCAGGCCGTCGATACTCAGCTCCCCGCTGGTCGAATCTTTTTGCTGCATCAGTCCGGCGATGCGGATCTCGAAAAATTCGTCGAGGTTGGAGCTGACGATGGCGAGAAACTTGGTCCGTTCGAGCAGGGGATTCGCCTCGTTCTGGGCTTGATCCAGCACGCGGCGGTTGAAGGCCAGCCAGCTCAACTCGCGGTTGGCGTACACGATCTTTCCGCCCCCAGCGGCGGTCTGGGCGATCGACTTGCCGGTCTTGGCGGTGATTTTGGTAGAACGTTGCTTGACGCGGGGCGTGGGAGACATGGCGGGAGGGGGGACAAGAGTTAGGCCGGAGAGTGCCATGCAGTCAAACGGGGCGTACCGATTTACCTTCAATATTTCCATGGCTGCTGCCCTAACTGTATTTTCTTGGATGGTCGACGGATCCGGCGGGAACCGTGTGACGACTGGCTCGCAGGGCGGTGTCGGCTGACCGCGCCCGGAAATGGCACATCCGAGGGACAAAAAATGTAACATTCGGGCTATTGCCGTTTATTCGGACATCTGGCACGAATGGTTTCTCGCGTTGCCAACCCCAACATACCCCATGACGACAAAAACTTCCGGCGCGATTGCTGCCACCAGACAAAAAATTCTCGCTCAAATCGCTACCGCACAAAAGCAGGCCGACGCCGCCAAGAAAACGGCAAAGACCGCCAAGACCGGTTTCAAGTTGGCCAAACAAAAATTCAAGGAGGCCAGGCGCGCGGCGAAGACCGCCAAGAAAGCGGTCAAAATGTTGAAGATCGCGCTCGCGGTCTCGGCAGGGGCGAAAGTCCGGTCGAAGCGGCCTGCGCCCAAAGCGGCAGTGAAACGTTCACGTCCGGCCGCACCCAGGCCCGTGACCGTGCGTGAGCCTGCCGTCACGGTTGCACCCGCTGCCACTGAGAGCACTCTGCCCGTTGTCTCAATGACTTGAAAGCCGGGCCTTGGCTTGCGAGCGCAGCCTTCAATAAATCTCCGGCACGATCATCTCAGGCGGGATCGGCTCGCGTCGGTAGTCGGGGTAGTGAATGCGGGGCGGGAGCTTGATGGGCACATGCTTGACCTCGGCATATTTTACTTGGGAAAGCAGATGGCTGATGCAGTTTAGGCGGCCCTTTTTCTTGTCGGCACCCTGCACGACCCACCACGGCGCCTCGGGGATGTGGGTGCGTTCAAACATCACTTCCTTCGCCTTGGTGTAAAGTTCCCAGCGTTTGCGTGACTCCAGGTCCATCGGGCTGAGTTTCCATTGTTTGAGCGGGTCGTTGATCCGGCAGCGAAACCGGAATTCCTGTTCCTCGTCCGGGATGGAAAACCAGTATTTGATGACCTGGATGCCGGAGCGCACCAGCATCTTTTCGAACTCGGGCACGGAACGGAAAAATTCTTCGTACTCGGTGTCAGTGCAGAAGCCCATCACGCGTTCGACGCCCGCGCGGTTGTACCAACTGCGGTCGAAGAGCACCATTTCGCCGGCGGCCGGCAGGTGCGCGATGTAGCGTTGAAAATACCACTGCGTTTTTTCGCGGCTGGAAGGCGCGGGCAGCGCCGCCACCCGGGCGACGCGCGGATTCAGCCGTTGCGTGATGCGCTTGATGGCTCCGCCCTTGCCGGCGGCGTCACGCCCTTCGAACAGGATGACCATCCGGTATCCGGTTTCGACGATCCAATCGTGCATTTTCACCAATTCGCCCTGCAGGCGGAAGAGCTCTTTGAAATACTGGTTGCGGGTCTCGCGACTCGAGTCCGTCTCGACGGGGCGCGCGGGTTTGCCGGCATCGACGTGCTCCCAGTCCTCGCGCTCCATCTCGAGCTCCTCGTCGTAATCGTCGATCAGTTCACGATGAACGCGTTTGATCAGCTTGTTGTCGTGTTGTGGAGAGGATTCTTTGGCCATGGGAAAGTGGGAGTGCATGGGAGGGAAACGTGCGGGTCGATCGGTCGCAAGCAGGCTGGTGAGGTTTGGCCGGATGGACATGAAATGTAACACGGCTGTCACATTGGTAAGCCGCCCCATGCTGGTGTTTTGCGGCTATGTTTTGTGCTTTCCACCCTGGCCGAATGGGTTTGTTTTCCGGGAAAATCTCCGTCTCGACATCGTCCCCCCTCGCGCCACGCTGGGACGCACATGGCGAAAGCAAAGCAGCGACTTTCCAAGCGAACCTACCAAGCGCGGGCGCAGGTCCTGCGCGAGGAACTCGTCAAGCTCCAGGTGGAGTTGAAAAAAGTGCCCTTCAAGGTGCTGCTCATCCTCGCCGGTCCCGAGGGCGCCGGACGCGGGAATCTGCTGAACACGCTCGCCGAGTGGCTCGACCCTCGCGGCGTGGAGACGTTTTCCTATCATGCGCCCACGGACAATGAGCTGGCCCATCCGCACCAATGGCGTTTCTGGCGCAGTCTCCCCGGCATCGGCCGGATCGGACTCTATGCCGGTTCCTGGTACACCGAGACGCTGCGCGAGGAGGCGCACAGCAAATTTGCCGTCGATCATATCATGCAGGAAGCGGCGCGTATCCGTGACTTCGAGAAACTTCTGGCCGACGGCGGCACACTTGTCGTCAAGGTCTGGCTGCAGCTTTCGAAAGAGGCGCAAGGCCGCCGGCTCCGCACGCTGCGCGCCGATCCCGCCACGGCGTGGCGGGTGACCGACGAAGACTGGCATCACCACCGCATCTACGAGCGGCTGGACAAAACCGCGGCTTTGATCCGGGCCAGCACGGACCGCCCCGGGGCACGCTGGACAATCATTGATGCCGAGGATGAGCGGACCCGCGATCTCATGGTCGGACGGCTCCTGCTCAGCCAGTTTCGTCAGCAACAAAAGAAAATCGCTCGTCTGACCCGGGCCCGCTCGTCACTCGCAGTGAAACCGCTGCGTCTCTCCGGAGTGAAGCGATTGCTGGCGCTACCGTTGGATCAGGATCTGTCCGAAAAGGATTACGATTCCTTGCGCGAAAAATGGCTCGGCCGTCTGAACCGCTCGGTCCACGCCGCGCTTACGGCGAAACGTTCCATTGTGTTTGCGTTCGAAGGCTGGGATGCGGCGGGCAAGGGCGGGGCCATCCGCCGGCTCACGAGTGCCATCGATCCGCGCGATTACAGCGTGCTCCCCGTCGCGAAGCCCACGCCCGAGGAAAAACATGCGCACTACCTCTGGCGTTTCTGGCGCGACATCCCGCGCGACGGTCGCATGGCGGTGTTTGACCGCTCATGGTATGGCCGCGTGCTCGTGGAGCGGGTGGAAGGGTTTTGTCGCGAAGATGAATGGAAGCGCGCGTTTGCCGAGATCAATGCTTTCGAGCGCGAACTCACCGGGCACGGCACGATTGTCCTGAAATACTGGCTGCATGTGTCGCACGAGGAACAACTGCGTCGGTTCCGCGAACGCGAGTCCACGCCGCACAAGCAGCACAAGATGAACGCCGAGGACTGGCGCAA
>CAZIQP010000094.1:0-14769 GCA_964541315.1 uncultured Opitutaceae bacterium | reverse complement strand
GTACCGGTCGGCGCCGGCCTTTCCTCCTCGGCTTCGTTTTCCCTCGGGATCACCCGGGCTTTCCATGCCGTGAGCGGTTTCGCCTGGGTCTCCGCGCAGATGGCGCGGTTGTGTCAGCGGGTGGAGATAGAGCGCATCGGTGTGAATTGCGGCATCATGGACCAGCTCATCATCGCCGCCGCACAGGATGGAAAAGCGCTCCAGCTCGATTGCCGCTCGCTGACGACCAAGCCCGCACCCCTGCCCGTCGGCTATGCCGTGGTGATTCTCGATACCAAGAAAAGCCGCACCCTCGCCGGCTCCGCCTACAACGAGCGCCGCGCCCAATGCGAAGCCGCCGCGAAATTCTTCGGCGCGAAAGCGCTGCGCGACGTCAGTGTCGCCCAAATCAACGCCGCCCAAGGCAAACTCGATCCGTTGATCTGGCGCCGCGCCCGCCACGTCGTGACGGAGAACGACCGCGTGGAGCAGGCCATGGTTGCTATGAATGCCGGTGATGCGTTGCAACTCGGCCAGCTCATGAACGCCAGCCACGAAAGCCTGCGCGTGGATTACGAAGTCTCCTGCGCCGAACTCGATGACATCAGCGCCCTTGCCCGCGTGCAATCCGGCTGCGTCGGCGCCCGGATGACCGGAGGTGGTTTCGGCGGCTGCGGTGTGGCGTTGGTCAAAACCGGAAATGCCGCCGCCCTCGCCGACAGCGTGACCGCCGGTTTCCAAAAACTCTTTAACGTCGCCCCGGCAATCTATGTAACGAAAGCATCGGCGGGCGTCAGCCACGAGAAACTTTAACGGAATGCAAACCTGCCTACAGGGATTAGGATGGGAGGTAGAAGCGGGTTTATCCCGTGATAGATATTTTCGCCGCCGTAAAATCGCGGCGTAAAGCCGCTCCTACAGTTCAGAAAAACCAGTCCTCTCTTTCAATGAAACCCCAATCCTTTGGCCGGATACCCGATGGACGCGCCGCCCGGCTGTTCACGCTCAAGTTGCCGAGCGGGTTGCAGGCCGACATCACGGACTATGGCGGCACTGTCGTTCGGTTGCTGGTGCCGGATCGGACGGGAAAACTTGGCGATGTCGTGCTGGGATTCAACGACGCCGAAACCTATGCGGCGAAATCGCCGTACTTTGGCTGCGTGATCGGACGCTTCGGCAATCGTATCGCGGGCGGCCGTTTCTCACTTGATGGCCACGTCTATAGTCTCGCGACCAATAATGCTCCGGACGGGCAACCCTGTCATTTACACGGCGGCCCCGAGGGCTTTCACCGAAAATTGTGGTCGGTCGAATTGGACCGTCATGAGGGCAACCCCGCGCTTCGTCTCACCTACCAGAGTCGCGACGGCGAAGAAGGTTATCCGGGAAATCTCACCGTGACAGTCGTGTACTCACTCACGACGGATCAGGCGCTGCGCATAGACTACGAGGCGACCGGCGACCGACCCACGCCGGTCAATCTGACCAATCACAGTTACTTCAATCTTCAGGGCGAAGGCCATGGCACCATTCTTGATCATGAGCTGATTCTGCGGGCCGCACATTTCACTCCGGTAAATTCCGGCCTGATTCCGACCGGCGAAACCGCCCCGGTCAAAGACACGCCCTTTGATTTTCAAAGTCCCCGAAAAATCGGCGCCTTCATCGACGCCGTGCACCCCCAGTTGATCAATGGCGCGGGCTACGACCACAATTTCGTGCTCGATGCCGGCAATGCGGTGCAACCGGCGCTGGCGGCGATCGTGCACGATCCGCATTCAGGCCGACGCATGGAAATCCTCACCACGGAACCCGGCGTGCAGTTCTACAGCGGCAATTTTCTCGACGGCACGCTCACGGGCAAAACCGGCCGGCCCTATCCCAAGCGCAGCGGATTTTGCCTGGAGACGCAGCACTTTCCTGACTCGCCGAATCAGCCCGCGTTTCCAAATACGATTCTTCGTCCAGGACAGATTTTCCGCAGTACTACGATTCATCGGTTCAGTGTGAAGTGAGAAAATATTCCTGCATGTGCTTTGGGCAGGGCGAACCGGTCGCGCTGCCGCACTGACCGCCGTCCCGGTGAGCCGCGGCTCGGCAGGGACGCCTCGCCCTACCTCAAGGCATTACGGCTCAGACGAAAAAACTTTGACCTCAATCATTCCGGCGTCCGCCCGCGATGATCAGCAGAATGTGCAGCAAACTGCCGAGCGAGGCGGCGAACGCGGCGACGTATGTCAGGGCGGCGGCATCGAGCGTCTCATTCACGCCGGACATTTCGTCGCGGCCGACAATGCCGAGCGAGACGAGCTGTTTCTTGGCGCGGGCCGTGGCATCGAATTCGACCGGGAGCGTGATGAGTTGGAAAAGACAGATCACCGCCAAGGCCACGGCGCCCAGCGTGAGGAAGATACCGCCAAGACCTTTCGCCCCAAGCACGATGCCGATGATGATCAGCAGTTGCGAGGCACCCGAGGAAATTTGTGTGGCCGGAACCAAGGTCTGCCGGAATGCCATCATTGAGTAGCCCACCTTTTGCTGGATGGCATGGCCCGCCTCGTGGGCCGACACGCCGAGCGCGGCCAGGCTGGTGCCGTTGTAATTGTGTTCTGAGAGTGCCAGGCGACGGTGTGTCGGATCGAAATGGTCGGTCAACTCGCCCTCGACCGGCACGATCTCAACATCATTGATCCCCGCGCTGCTCAAGACCGCCTGGGCCGCTTCGCGACCGGTGATACCGCCCCGGGACGGAATCTGCACGTTCTTGTGGTAGGCGCTCGACACGCGCATCTGTGCGTAGAAACCGAAGAGCATGGGAATGATGATAAGGATGATCCAGATGAGCATGGTGAAATTGAGTTAGACGGTGAACATCGCCATGCGGGCGATGTTTTCCAGTGAAAAAATGTCCGCTGGAAACTTCCGTCTGGCTTGTAAGACAGACGGCACCACCATGCGTTGCAAACCGCGTGATGGGTCCACGCCAACGCAGCCACCCCACGGTCGTTACCAGCGAAGCGTGACCGAAGCCGACACCGGCCCCGGACTGGCCGGGACCGCCGGGAGCGACTGGAAATCACTGTCCCAGAGATTGTCGGCGACAACGGAAAATTCTCAGCCACGCATGCTCGGCGGCAGATAGTGCAGACCAAGCGTGGAGATGACCGCAGTGTTGCCACCGGTGCGACGCAGAATGTTTTTTTCCTGGACGCGATATTAGTTGTCCGAACGTATTTCCCAACCGGCAACTTTGGCATTCACGCCCAGTTTCAAGATTGCGGCTGGTTTCCCGACCAAGGTTCGGATTGCCGGCCTGCATTGGCCGTGAGTCGACACAGTAAATCAGGAGATTTGATAGTGCAGGCTAACAGAATATGGATTATTCCTTAACCATGAAGGGAAAAAACAAACCCGATTTTCTCGGGTGTTTCTTTATTCGTCGCCGTCTTTGCCGATGGCTTCTACCGGGCAGCCTTCCAAAGCTTCCATGCAAAGCTGGATCTCTTCCTCGGTGGCAGGCTGCTTGTGGACGAAAGAGTAGCCACCGTCATCGTGCCGGGTAAAAAAGGCCGGGGCGGTTTCACGACAGAGATCGCAATCGATACATTGCTGATCGACATAAAATTTACCTGCGGCGTTGTCTTTCCATTTATCTGCTTTATTAGGCATTTGAGCCACTCAACGATAATCTTTTGACCTGTCAAGTGCGGCCAGACCAAAGAGTGTCATCAAAAGTAAGACGCGTGCTTGTATTAATGAACGACAGACTTAAGTTGAATCCAGATGCTTTCCGACCGCAACTACATGCGCAGTGACTATCCCAGACCCGGTACTTCGGTGCTCACTTGGTTGCTCTGTGCCATGGGCTCGGCTTATCTGCTCCAACTGATCTTCAGCGGGCTGGGCAGTGGCTTGATGCTGGAAGGTCTCTTCGCGCTGAACCCTCACTCCTTGGCAGCGGGCAAGATCTGGACCATTTTTTCCTATGCGTTGTTGCACGCCAATATTCTCTATCTGCTCACCGATGGGCTGCTGCTTTTTTTAATCGGACGAGAACTCTTGCCGGTGCTGGGTTCTGGCCGGTTTAGCGCCCTGGTCCTTGCCGCCACCATGACCGGCGGAACAGCCTGGTTGGGCGTGCATTCATGGCACCCTGACGACACTGTGCTACTGGGATCATCCGCCGCCACCGTCGCCCTATTCATTACTTTTGCCTGCATTTTTCCTGAAAAGGAAATCGATGTCCTGGTGTTTTTTGTCCTGCCGGTGCGGATAAAACCCAAAGGAATCGCCTGGCTGCTGCTGGGGCTTGAGCTTGCCGGTTTCGCCTTTGGTGAACTCGCGGGAGGAAAATTTGACACGGTGGCTCATTCCGCGCACCTCGGAGGCATTCTCACCGGCTGGATCTATTTTCGATATTTTCATGCCAGAAACGGCTGGGATCGCGCCCCGGGGCCGGTGATTGAACTCCCCGCCTGGATAAAACGCAAAAAAAGCGGGCAACAAGCGACCGGCTACAAGGTCAACATCACCTCGCCCAGCGATTTAAAAACCGAAGTGGACCGCATTCTGGATAAAATCAACAGTTCAGGATTTGGCGCCCTGACCGAAGAGGAGAAACGGCTGCTTGATGAAGCCAAGGATATGTTGAGCCGGCACTGACACACCCGAGCAAAAATCCGTTCACCCGATTCCCCCTTTCCTGATTGCCCGCTGAATTTCACCCGCAACAATCGCCGCTTACAACGCCTCTTTGCCAGGCCCAAATCAATTTTCACCGTGATCATCCGCCAGATATTTCGTTCCACCCTGCTCTCCCTTGCGCTGGTCCTGAGTTGCTTTGCCGCGACCGACCGCAATTACACCACCACCCCGGTGATGAGCAACGAGGCGCGCGCCCTCGTCCAGATGCTGGACTTGTATCACTATAACAAGGAAGCCCTCACCCAGTCCGACTACACCCAGCTCATCTCCGAATTCATGGCGGATCTCGATCCGGTCCACCTGTTTTTTACCGCGCAGGACGAACAGGCCCTGCGCCAGCAATATGGTCCACGAGTGATGACCGACCTGGCCTATCTCGGAAACATCGACGCCGCTTTCGCCATTTTCAATCTCTACGAACAGCGCGTGCAAACCCGCACGGCCTGGATTTTCAACGAGCTCGGCAAGGATTTCGATTTCACCGCCAAGGAGCAATTCACGCCCGATCGCAGCACCAGCCCCTGGCCCATCAACACGGAGGCCGCCGACGATCTCTGGCGCAAGCGTTTGAAATACGAGATGCTCTCCCATATCCTCGATGGGAAAACGATCGACGAAGCCAAGGCGTTTTCGCGCAAACGTTATGAGCGAAACCTGAAAAACACCGCCGAGTTTGACGCCAGCGACATCCAGGAAACCTACCTCACGAGCCTGACCAAGATGTACGATCCGCATTCCTCCTTCTTTTCCGCCGACACCCTGGAGGATTTCAGCATCCAGATGCGCCTTTCCCTCGTCGGCATCGGCGCGGTGCTCGGCATTGACGACGATGGTTTTTGCGTGATCAAGGAAGTGGTGCCCGGCGGTCCCGCCGATCTGAGCGGACAAATCAAGGCCAACGACAAGATCATCGTCGTGCAGCAGCCCAAGGCCGAGCCCGTGGATATTGTCGGCATGAAGCTCCGCCGGATCGTCGAAATGATCCGCGGGAAAAAGGACACGCAGGTCCTCCTCACCATTCAGACTCCCGAACCCGGCGGCACCCCCAAAACCAAACAGATCACCATCGTGCGCGATGTCATCAAACTGAATTCCGCCCGGGCCTCGGCCTCGATCTATGAAGTGCCGGCAACTGATGGCGTCATCACTCCCGTGGGCGTAATCAGCTTCAATTCTTTCTACGGCCCGTCGGATGACTCGACGGAAAGCACCGCGGCCCAGAGCAGTCTGACCAGTGACGTCGCCGAACTCATTGGCAAGCTCCAGAAATCCGGCGTCAAGGCGCTGGTCATAGATCTGCGGCACAATGGCGGAGGATTTCTTTCCGAGGCCGTCAGTTTGACCGGCCTGTTCATCGGCAAGGGTCCGGTTGTCCAGGTCAAGGATTCCCAAGGCCGCCTGATGGTCGACAATAACACCGAAACGCCCCTCGCCTACGACGGCCCGCTCGCCGTGCTGACCTCGCGTTTCAGCGCCTCGGCTTCCGAGATCTTTGCGGGCGCGCTGCAGAATTACGGCCGGGCCGTGATCATCGGTGACAGCTCCACCCACGGCAAGGGCAGCGTGCAGCAGGTTTACGAGATGAAGGATTACATTCCCCGTTTCAACAAGACCAAGGAAAACCGGACCGGAGCGGCCAAACTCACCGTCCAGAAATATTATCTCCCCAGCGGAGCCTCGACGCAGAACAAAGGCGTGATTCCGGATGTCACCCTGCCCTCCATCGAAGACTACCTGCCGCACATCGGCGAATCCAACCTGCCGCACGCCCTGGCTTGGGATGAGATCCGTTCGGCCAAATTTGAGGGCAAACCGCTCGCACCCCTATTCGTCAAGCCGCTGAACCAAGCCAGCCAGGAGCGGCAGAAATCACTGGAAGAATTTTCCCTGCTGATGGAAAACGTCAACCGGTTCAAGGAGCAGGTCGAGGCGAAGACCGTCTCGCTTAACCTGGAGGAACGTCGGGCCCAGAAAAAGACCGACGAAGAGTTCAGGAAACATCTCGATCACGAACTGGCCCGGCTGGCCAAAAACGATTACGTCCATAAAGAGGTCAAGCTTGACTCCGTCATCGCCGCCGAGGCTTCCGGCCAAAAACCGGCTCCCGCCGTGAACGATGGCGACACCGACGGTGTTGACGCGGAAACCGCCGCGAAGCTGGATATTCATCTGCGCGAGGCTCTCCGGGTCGTGATCGATGCCGCCACGCTTGCCAAGGACCCGCAATACTGGGTCAAGGGCGACGCCCCGCTGGCACCAGCCGGATCAAAGCGTGGCTAAGAGGAAGCGGTCGCGTCCTGTCAGATCTTTCAGCGATTCGGTCCGGCCGTAGCCCTGTGCCTGCAGCAACGCCGACAAGCGAGCGTGCTGGGCAATGCCCGTCTCCAACGCCAGTGTGCCGCCCGGAGTCAGACGAGCAGGCGCTTCGCCGATAATTTTCTCGAGGGCAACCGCGCTGTCCGCTCCCGCCGCTAAAGCCTGCCGTGGCTCAAAATCTCTCACCTCCGGCTGGGCCGTGTCGGTTTCCTCGTCGGATAAATACGGCGGATTGGAAACGATCAGATCAAATTTTTCATCCTTGGAGACATGTTCGAACCAGTTCGATCTGAGAAAATCAACCGTCGCGGTCAAGCCGCTCGAAACGGCATTCTCCCGGGCCAAGGCCAGAGCCTCTTCGCTCTGCTCAACCGCCACGATTTTTGCTTCCGGCCAGGCTTTGGCCAGTGCCAGCGCGATGGCTCCGGTGCCCGTGCCGAGATCGAGGACGCGCGCCGGCATGGTCGAGAAGCGCCGCACGAGCAGCTCAACAAGATATTCTGTCTCGGGCCGGGGAATCAGCGCGCGCCGATCCACCTTCAGGCTGAGTCCGGCAAACTCCATCGTGCCGAGGATGTGCTGCAAGGGCTCGCGATTGCCGCGCCGCTTCACGAGCGGCCGGATTTTTTCCAGTTCCGACTCGGCCAGCAGCCGTTCAAACTGGATGTAGAGCTGCATGCGTTTCAAACCGAGCGCATGGCCGACCAGCAATTCGGCATTCAAACGGGCGCTCTCCACTCCGCGTTTCTCGAAGAACTCGGTCGATTTTTTGATGATCTCCAGGATGGTGAGCATGGTCATTCCTGATCTTCCGCCATCATGCGTCGCACCGGCAGGGGTCCGCCGGTCAGCTCCGCTAGCTTTTCTTCGAATTCCGCCCTTTGCAGCGCTTCGAGCAATTGGCTGAGGTTGCCTTCCAAGACCGACGGCAGACTGTAGAGCGTCAGTCCGATACGATGGTCCGTCACCCGGTTTTGTGGAAAACTGTAGGTGCGGATGCGCTCGCTCCGGTCGCCGGTGCCGATCTGGCTGCGGCGGTTGGCCGCGTATTTGGCGCGCTCATCATCTTCCTTTTTCTGGAGCAGGCGCGAACGCAGCACAGCCATGGCGCGGGCCTTGTTTTTGATCTGCGAACGGTCGTCCGCGCAATAAACGATGAGGCCGGTCGGCCGGTGAATAATCCGCACCGCCGAATCCGTGGTGTTCACACCCTGCCCACCGGGGCCGCTGGCGCGCTGCACCGTGATGTCGAGATCCTGCGGATCGATCTGGATATCGACCTCCTCCGCCTCGGGCAACACGGCCACGGTCACCGTCGAGGTATGGACCCGTCCGTTGGCCTCGGTCACAGGGATGCGCTGGACCCGATGCACGCCGCTTTCGTATTTGAGCTGCTTGTAGACCTGATCGCCCGTGATCAGAAAGATCACCTCCTTGTAGCCGCCGCGATCGGAACCGCTGGAACTGATCGGCTGCACTTTCCAACCGCGACCCTCCGCATACCGGACATACATGCGGTGCAAATCCGCCGCAAACAGGCTCGCCTCGTCGCCACCCGTACCCGCGCGAATTTCCATGACGGTGTTGCGCGAATCCGAAGGTTCGGGCGGAATCATGGCTTCGAGCACGGTTTTGTGCAGAGCGAGACGTTTCCGCTCCAAGTCAGGCAGTTCAAGCTGGGCGAGGCCGCGCAGTTCTTCATCTGCGGCGGCATCCTTGCACAACGCCGCATGCTCCGCCACCTCGGCCACGATCCGTTCGTGCGCCCGGTAATTATCCACCAACTGCCGCAATCGCTGTTGCTCTCTGGTGACATCCGCCGCCCGACGGGGATTCGCATAAAACGAAGGGTCAGCCATCTGCGCATTGAGCTCATCAAGGCGGCGTTCAAAGGAATAGATTTCAGGTAATTGATCCATGCGGACGGGAAGGGACGGGAAATTGTGAATTGCTTCAGTCGCAGCAGGCGGCTTTATCACAGCCAATACACGGCGACAGCACTCGCCTAGTAAAATTTATTCGCGATGGCATCCACGCTCTTCAATCAAAACATCATCGCGTGTATCTGGGATTTTGACAAGACTCTGATTCCTGACTACATGCAATTGCCTCTTTTCCGTCGTTACGGCGTGGACGAGGCGAACTTCTGGAGCGAAACCAACGCCTTGGCGGAACACTACCGGCGTCGCGGTCATAATATTTCCCCTGAAATCAGCTACCTCAACCACCTGCTGACTCATGTGCTCGCCGGCAAGATGGCCGGCCTGAACAATAAAATCCTCCGCGAATGTGGCGCTGAAATCCGGTTCTACCCGGGGCTGCCCAATTTTCTCGAAAAATCCCGCGCGTGGTTGAAAGCAAAGCCGGAATACGCCAGACACGACATTGAGCTGGAGCATTACATCGTCAGCACCGGACTGGCCGAGATGGTTCGCGGGAGCGCCATCGCCCCATTCGTCGATGGTGTCTGGGGCTGTGAATTCATTGAGAATCCCCTTCAACCAGGATTCCTGAGACAAAAGGAACTGGGCCTTGATGCGGCGGCCGAAATCGCGCAAATCGGCATGATGATCGACAACACAACCAAGACCCGGGCCATATTCGAAATCAACAAAGGCACCAACAAAAACGCCGCCATCGATGTGAATGCGATGATTGCTCCCGAGGATCGGCGGATCCCGATGCAAAACATGATCTACATTGCCGACGGCCCGAGCGACATCCCCAGTTTTTCTGTGGTCAGCAAAGGGGGCGGAAAAACCTACGCCGTCTATAATCCCGCCAACCGGGCCGAATTTGAACAAAACGACCGGCTGCGCCAAGCCGGACGCATCGATCATTACGGCCCGGCTGATTATTCTGATGGCAGCGCCACCGTTAACTGGCTGCATTTGCACATGGAGAAAATAGGCGACCGGATAATCGCCGAGCGCGAATCATCGGTGGCTTCCCGCGTTTCCCGACCGCCGCGTCACTTGAATGCCTCCACCGAGGATCAGGCCATTCGGAAAAATGAGCCTCACGCCCGGCAATCAACGTTCCTGTAGGCTTCCGCTTCCGGGACGCTTAGTTGGAAACCAGGACAAAACGAGGCTGCGGCGGAGTGAGCACAAAGCGGGGAGCTTCGCCACCCGCCCGGAATATGAACGGATTCGAAACGATTCTGAAATCGGGTGCGCCAGTACCACCCAAAGCAATCTGCAACCCACCCACCGGAGGGTTTGATTTAACGGTCATCACCACTGGTGCCGTTTCCTCGGCCTGAGGCCGATGATAGTTCTCCGCCAAGTTGCTGACTCGCTCAGCATATTGATAGGTCTGCATCGGCACCCGTCCGTTGATCACGGCCGTGATGCCGCAATTCCAGGCAAGCGCGATGTTGAATCCGTTGGCATCAATACCTGCCGCCTTTAGATGCTCTTTGATCCATTCATAATGCATGACAGCCACTTGGTCGGCCGATTCACGATCATTGGCCATCCGAAACGGCTTATTGGAATACATGTGCCAAGTACTTGAACGAAACTGATATGGCCCAAGTTCACCCTTGGAGCCATAGCCCGTTTGGTTGGTTGGATTTTCGACCATATTAATGGCCCGCAGGGTCTCCCACCGATCAGAAGCTAACGCCAAGGACCCAAAACTAGTTATCAAGATAACCGCGAAGAGAGCGTGGAGTTGTTTCATGGGCCAAAACAAGTATAGGTATATTTACCTATGTAAAGTTTGAATATTTTTACAAATCATATGCATTTGAGCCACTGTGACCCCATGTTTACATGTCTAGTCGTAAGTCGCTATTTTATCGAAATAGAGCTGTGTCGTAATTGCCTAATACTATGCATTAGTGTTTCTGCTTACGTTATCTCCATGGCATAGCCGGAAGATATACGGAGCCTTTCTGCTTTTGAGCCCGGGAAAAATCAGCTCAAGAAATCTGAAAGGAATCGGGCATGCGTATTTTCCCGGAATGGCAGTGCTTGTTTGCCTATTCGTCTCTCATTCGGAACGTCACTGTCCAAGTATCCGACTTGCCGTCCGGCGTAGGTCCTATGCTGCGAACCTTGCGGAAAGCTTCGAGGACGGATTCGTCGAAGTCACGGTCGCCGGATGAACGCGAGATACGGGGATTGAGAATGTGTCCGCTGCCAGTGATATCGAAAGTGACCCTCGCTTCCAGTTTGTCGCTTACTCCCGGCGGGGGCACATGCGCTTCTTTCAGGGCGGCGATCAGAAATGAAATGTAGGTGTTGAATTCGTTTTGCTCCTCCCTCGTGAGTGCCTTGCCCCCGCCGCCGCCGCGCTTGTTGGCCGTCGAGCCCCCTTTGACGCCTTCGGCAATACCTTGGGTGTCGATTTTCGGGACATTGCCCGTGCGGGGCTGGGCAGACGCCACCGGTTTCGGCGTCGGATGCTTTTTCAGATAATCACGGTACGACATCTTTTGGGTTTTCTTCATCTCCTTCAGCAAGGAATTGTCGGATTTCGGTTTCGGCGGTGGCGGGATAACTTCACTCGCCGGCGGCGTTTCGACCGCTTTTACCTTCGGTACGACTTCCTCCACCTTGGGCTCGGGTTTTTCCTGCACAGGTTCAACTTTCGGTTGCGGGACTTCCAGTTTCACCGGAGTCGCTGAGTTGCCGAGCGCCGGGGCGACCAGTTCATCGGGTGCGGTGGGCGGACCGGCCACCAATTCAAAGATCACCGGCGGCGGGCCTTGCTGCCAGACGCTGTAGTAAGTTAAAAAAATAATCAGTCCCGCCACGACACTGTGCAGCGTCAGCGAGAGAAAAAAAGCACTGGGTGAATTAGCACGCATGCACCGTCACGTCACTGCGGTGTCTGGGTATCAAAAGTGATCTTGGTCAGGTTGTGTTTCTTGATCTCATCCATGAGACGAACCACCTGCTGCCATTGGAGCGTGAGATCGGCCCGGATACGGATGACCGGAGGTTTGGCCTTTGCGGCCATGCCGGCCAGGGAACTTGAAAGCTCCGCGAAAGTGACCCGCCGTGTGCCGACATAAAAATTTCCGGTGCGATCGATGGCGATCGCTTGAAATTCCGTGTCAGGTGGCGGCTTGGACTGGGATTTCACCGACTCGCTGGGCAGGTTGACCGGAATCGTCTGTTCCTGCTGAATCAACGGAGTGGCGATCATAAAAATAATCAGAAGCGTAAACGCCACGTCGATCAGGTTGGTGACGTTGAGGTCAGCAATCGGATGCGAAGAGCGCGGTCGGCGGAAAGTGCGGGCCATGAGAAAATCGATTGCGAGTTACAAGTCGGCTGCGGTGTCCACTTTCTTGTCCATCTCCAGCTCGATGCGATCGGCCAGCGAGCTGGCATAGTTTTCAAGTTCCGTGGTGAGGGTCTTGGTTTTGTTCAACAATACATTATAGCCGACAACCGACGGAATCGCCACCACCAGGCCGGAGATGGTGGTCAGAAGCGCGGCCGATACGCCGGGTGCCAGGGTCTGGATGCTGGCCGTGGCCTGCAACGACACGGCGCTGAATGCCTCCATCACACCCCACACCGTGCCGAGCAGTCCCATGAAAGGCGCCACTGTGACCATGGTGGCGAGCCAGATCATGTTTTCCTCGTAACGGAGCGTTTGGTGGGCGAGCGCGCGGGCTAGGGCGTTTTCGGCGTGTTCCAATCGGGCGCGCAGGCTGTCCTGCCCTTTTTCCTTACCGATGGATTCGGCGCGCCAATAGGCCTCGATGGCATCGAACAGCAAATCGCCATAGGGAATATTCCGCATGTTGCGGAGCGATTCCGGCAGATCCAGTACCTTGCGCTCGTCCCGGAGCCGGCGCTCATAGGTGTGGTTCAATTTGCGCAGCTTGTTCAGCTCGGCATTTTTCCCGAGCATGACCGACCAGGCAAAGACGCTGAAAATGGCCAGCATCACCGTGATGACCTGGCCGACAGGATCGCAGCGCAGGAAGACGGTGACGATGTTCGTGGTGGCAAAATAGAGTGGAACTATGGTGAGACCGAGCATGAGGGAATGGTGTTGGCGCGTTTCGCGTCGGAATCAACGGGGAATTGAGGCCAAGGCGCACAAATCTGGTTGCCGATTATCTCTGCGGCGGATTTCGTCAGGCCAGTCCTTTTCTCCTCATGCCCATCAAGACCAAGCCCGTCGGTAAACTCATCTCCTTCGAAGGCTCCGAAGGCAGCGGCAAATCTACCCAGATCGCCCGCCTGGCCGAGCACTGCCAGAAAATTGGCCGCGAAGTCATCGCCACCCGCGAGCCGGGCGGCACCGAAATCGGTGAGCAGATCCGCAATATCATCGTCCATAATTCCAAAGGCGACGAGATGTGCCCCGAGACGGAACTCCTCCTTTTCACCGCCGCGCGCGCCCAACTCGTCCGCGAAGTTATCGTCCCGGCTCTGGCCCGCGGCGACATCGTCCTGAGCGACCGCTTTCTCGATTCTTCCACGGTTTACCAAGGCATCGCCCGCAATCTTGCCCCCGGCCCCGTCAACGAAATCAACCGTTTCGCCGTGGGCAACGTCATGCCCGATCTCACCATCGTCATCGACGTCCCCACCGAAGTCGGCCTCCAGCGCATCCGCCAGCGTGCCTCCGACCTGCCCGACCGCATGGAACGCCAGAATATCACTTTCTATAACAAAGTCCGCGAAGGCTACCTTCTCCTCGCCAAGGAATGGCCCCAACGCGTCGTCGTGATCGACGGCACGCACACTCCCGATGCCATCGATAAAAAAATCTGGGCCGAAGTGCAGAAGCGCCTAGGCTGAGTCCGTCTCAGTCCTGCGCCCGCTGACCCATGCCCGCTGCCCCCACTCCCTGGCCGGACGCCTTGGCCGGCACTCCCGCCGTCACCGTCATCGAGCGCGCCATCGCCCGCCAGCGTCTGGCCAACAGCCTGATTCTCCACGGCGAAAACCTCGGCACCCTCGCCAACGTCGCCCATGGGATCGCCGACCGCCTGCTCAACTCCCATTGTTTTACCGCCGGTGAAGATTTCCGCCTGGATCAGGCCGCCTCGCCCAACACCGCCACCCAACAATATTTCCCGCCGAAGCAGCATCCCGATTTTTTCGCTCTCCGACCCGCCGGCAAGATGCGGCAGATCTCCGCCGAGGTAACCCGCGATCTGATCGGCTCCATCCAGGTTTCCCCACAGGTGTCGCACCGCAAGGTCGCCGTCATCTACGAGGCCGACCGCATGCACATCTCTGCGGCCAACATTTTCCTCAAGACGCTCGAAGAACCGCCGGGCAGCACCACGATCTTGCTGCTTACCACCCGCCCCTACGCGCTGCTCCCCACCATCCGCAGCCGCTGCCTGCATTTCCGTTTCACCGATTCCGGCCACGAGGCTCTGGCCGATGCCGACGAATCCACCCGCACGAAATGGAAGGAAACCATCACCAGCTACACCGGCTGGCTCGCCCAGCTTTCCAGCGGCAAAGTGGAAAAAGGTGGTGTCGCCGCCCAAGTGCTTACCGTCTACGGTCTGATCACCCGCTTCAACGCCGTGCTCTCCGCCGCCACCGAGCAGGTGTGGAAACAGCAGAAGGAAAAAGTCCCGCCCGATCTAGACGACGACGAGATCGACGCCATCCAGACCGGCATCACCAACGGAATCCGCTTCAAGCTCTTCGCCGAGCTCGAACGCGCCACCAGCCTGTTCGCCCGCGAACGTCTCGCCGCCGGCGACGAATCCGCCCGCCGGATGCTCGGCGCCTCGATCAGCCAGCTCGAACACGACGTCGGCCTCCTCCGCCT
>CAZIQP010000093.1:6763-14798 GCA_964541315.1 uncultured Opitutaceae bacterium | reverse complement strand
CCACTTTATCACATCGTAAGTCCCGTAACTACGGGGTACCCGCGACGACGCTTACCTCGGTCCGAGCATGTTGCCATGTACAACCCTTTCCGAAAAATCATCAGCTCACTGTTTAACCCACCCAAACAGGACGGGCCCGGTTGGCCGGATCGGGTGCTCAAGATCGATGACACAGGCTTTGTCGTCATCGATGCGAAGGATCCTGCGGAGGTGCGCTGCGACTGGGTTAGCGTCCGTGAAGTTTTCGCCTACAAGATCGATTTATTCTCCTACGATGAGATCTGTCTCGGTTTTCGCGTCGACGATGCCGGCACCTCTTGGTGGGTCGGCGAGAGTTACACCGGCTACCAGGCGCTTCTCGATGAATTGCCGCGCAGGTTTCAGGGCATCAAGACGGACTGGATTAGAGCGGTGTCCGTTCCCGCTTTCGTCGAAAATCGCATGACACTGTGGGGTGAGGCATTGCCTCTCGTCGAACTCCTGAAGCTCAAAAAGAGACGTTGGCTGTTTTGGTAGGATATAGATCAACAGGTGCGTGGCGCAGCATTACGCGGCCAATCTCAGGCTTGCGCCCGGACTTTCCTCGGCTAAGGTTTTGATCGTGAGCAACGCTAAAACAGAAGCCGTCGAGCTGATCAAAAAGCTCCCCGACGATGCGACGCTGGAAGACATCCAACATCATCTGTACGTGCTCGAGAAGATCAAACAGGGCCAACAACGTCTCGTCTCCGAAGGTGGCATCCCGCAGGCCACGATGGAGCAGGACATGGCCCGATGGACTTTGTCGTAACCTGGTCGCCTCAGGTCCGCGATGACCTGAATGACGTCGCCGCTTACATCGCGAAGGATTCCCCGCGTTACGCCTCCACGGTCATCAGCCGAATCCTCGCTGCGGGTCGTGCTCTGGAATTTCTACCGAATCGAGGCCGCGTCGTGCCGGAGCTTGGACTCGAGGACCACCGCGAAGTGTTCGTCCACGAATACCGGATCATCTACCGGATCGATGGTCACACCGTGCAGATCCTCGCCGTCATCCACGGCCGCCGGTTGCTCGGCAACACCCGGCTTGGTGAGTAGCGTCGCACCTCAGTCTTTACCCACCGCACGGTTTCTGCATCGTCGCAGGCACGGGCGCCACTCTCATGAAAAAACCCGTTCGCAAATTGTCCCTTCCGGCAAAATCCGACACCGCCCCGATTGATGGCGTCATTCACACCGTTCGTGGTGAACGCGTGATCCTCGATGCCGATCTCGCAAAAATCTACGGCGTTACCACAAAGGTCTTCAACCAAGCCGTCCGTCGCAACCGCGATCGGTTTCCTCCGGACTTTCTGCTGGAGCTTACCGCCGTTGAAGCTGAGTCACTTAGGCGTTCAAGGTCACAAATTGTGACCTTGAAGCGTGGGCAAAACGTAAAGTATTCGCCCTTCGCTTTCACCGAACACGGCGCCCTCATGGCCGCCAATATTTTGAATAGCCCGCAAGCGAGCCAGATGAGCGTGTTCGTAATCCGGGCGTTCATCAAAATGCGCAGCCTGCTCACTGACACCCGCGAATTGGCAAAGAAACTGGCGTCGCTCGAAACCGAACTGAAATCACGGCTCGATACGCACGAATCCGCCATCGTGGACGTACTTCAGCGCATCATGCTCTTGCTCGATCCACCTGAAGGTCCGGAAATTCCGGCGAAGGAAATGGGATTCCATGCTACGGCAACCAAAACTGCGAAATCCTGAGCCGCCCCGAACACCTCGCCGTCCAGGCGATTTCGCACCGTCCCGGAAACCAGTGCGAGATGGAAACGACGCAGGAACTGCCGGGCCTTGCCCGACTCAAAATCCACCCCGGCAATCTGGAGGAATTGAACCCTGCCCTCCCGCCCGCGCCACTCCCGGAGCAATCTCCGGCGAAACAAACCCGCCCCTTCGCCCGGTAACCACGCGCGGTGTGCCCGGCCCTCCAACAAAGGCACCGAGTTGCGCTTGATCCAGATACTCCGGGCGAATGGGATCACCGGCTGGCGGCGGGGGGTCTGCACTGCCGGGCAAACCGGACTTTGTTTTTTCCAAATCTAAATCGACTGTGTTTGTTGATGGCGCTTCTGGCACGGCTGCCCCAGACACGGAACCGCACCCAAGACCAACGCGAAATTCTGACACGACAAGATCGCCCTCAACCGCCTTCTCCGCGTCAAAGGATGGGAAGTGCTCCGCATCCGGGGAACACGAATGGGAAGGAAAGAATAAACTCCGGCCACTCCAGAATCCGAAACCGTGCTTTTAATCACAGGGGGCGCCCCTTCCTCCGGTTCAGTCTCCGTATCCGCCGGGCCTTGGTAGTTATTTCCTCGGCCGCAGGTATCGGCCCGCAAAGGCGAAGAATGTTTCCCAGTCGAGGGATGTGATGGCGTGCGGGCCGGTGTGCTCCAGGTAGGCAAGCGTGCCGCTGGCAACAGGCCTATCCAGCGCCGGCATCTCCGTGGTGCCGAGATCAGGCTGGCCGAGCAGTCGCCAGACCGGACCGGCGGCAACCAGCGCAAGAAATTCCCCGCGGGGATCGGCCCACAGGTCGTCGCTGCCGGCGGTGACCAGCACCGGGCGGGGGGCGCAGAGCGCGATGAGCAGGTGCGCGTCCACCGGCATTTCGTTCCAGTGGCCGGCATATTTTTTGAAATTGCCCGCGAACTGGTAGCTGAGCCCCGCCGCCATGTCGTCCACCGTCTCGCCAAAGTCGCGCCGCGAAAGCGCCGAACCCATTTCTCCGGCACAACTGGAAAAGATCAGGGCGAAACGCGGGTCCGCCGCCCCGGCCCACAGCACGGTCTTGCCCAGTCGCGAATGCCCCACGAGCGCGACACGCTTCGCATCTATCGCCGGATCTGTTTCCAAATAATCCATGATCCGGCTCAGGCCCCAGGCCCACGCGCCGATGGTGCCCCAGGCGTCCGCCGCCGGGGCCGCCGGATCGGACCCGCGGGCCTGACCGATGACGCCACTCGTCAGCCCGGCCGCCTTGTCAGGCTGGATTTCGGTGTAGCGCAGCACGGCATAGGCGTAACCGCGCGCCAGCACATCGGCGACCGGACCCATGTCGCTGGATTTCTTCGGAGACGCCGCTCCCGCTGCGACCGGAGCGGGCGGTGGTGCGAGCAACGGATCGCCACCAAACGTGATGTGCAGCACCAGCGGCACCGGACCGGCGGCCCGTGCAGGAAAATAAAGCATGACGTTCACGGCGGGGCTTTCCGGTGCGCCGCCGAAATGGCCCACGACATGCTGGCGCATGGCGGCACCGCCCAGCGCCGGCGCATTTTTCTCCACGACTTCCCACCGCACTTTCGGCGCGGTGGCGGGCACATGGCCAAAGATTTCCGTTTCGTAGAGTTTCAGGATTTCCGGACGGCGTTGGTCAAACCACGTCGTGGCGTCGCGCACCGGCCGGCCATCGCGCAGCACGAGCGGATCGGGCAAGGTGTAAGCGCCGACTTTGTCCTCATAGTAATTCGTGATGTGACCGGTCGAGGCGCGACGGAGCGGGCGGCCTTCCGCATCCTTGAGCTCCGCGCCCGCAGCCGCCGGGGCTGGCGTGGCCGGGAGTGCGGTGGGAGCGGTTTGCGCCACGCCGGACACACCGGGAAACAGGAAGCCAACGATGGTCGCGACGCGGAAAACCCGGATTGGATTTCTCATGGGTGGATGGAATGTATTCCCGCCGGCCAGCCGACCACAACGGAAAATCCCGCCGCGAAGCCTGCCGCCGTGCGGGGAAGTTTTTCTATGTAATCTGACCGGTCATCGTTTCGTCTTTCCCTGTTGCCCCGCTGCCGATTGAATCTCCGTCCCCCTGTCGGCCTTCGGTCAACCCACCCCATCCATGATTCCTCCCCGTGTTTCGTCCCTGTTGTTCCGTTGCGTTTTGCTGTTCCCCGCCGGTCTCGCGCCCGCCCTGCTCCGCGCCGCCGATTCCGTCCCGCCGGTCGAATCGGTCACCCTCAACTGGCTCGATGGCCATGCCCCCGACCTCGCGCAAGGTGTGAGTTGGGGCGTGCCCTGGCCCAGGGGCCGATTGCAAAAAGGTGAAGCGCTGGTGCTCCGGACTGCAACCGGCGCGATCATCCCGACGCAGACGTGGCCGCTCGCGTACTGGCCGGACGGCTCGGTCATGTGGAGCGGGCTCGCCGTCGCCGCCACGCCGGACCTGGCCGGTCCGCTGCAACTCGCACCCGGCACCGCCGCAGAACCGGCCGTGAAAATCGCCTGCACGGAAGACGGCCAGACCATCGCGATCGACACCGGTGCCATCCGCGTGCGCCTGCCAAAACAAGGCTCCAGCCTCATCGAGTCCATCACGATCGGCGACCGCCGGATTGCCCAGGACGGACGGCTTATCTGCCGGCTGGAACACCGCGAAGACAACACGACGACGCGCCTGGAGGAATTCACCAGCCGGATCAAACACGTCACCCTCGAGCAGTCCGGCCCCGTCCGGGCGGTGGTCAGGATTGAGGGCGACCACCAATCCGCCGCCTCCGGCCGCGCGTGGCTGCCATTCACTGTCCGGCTGTATTTCACCGCCGGCCTCGACTCGATCCGGATGGTCCACAGCTTCGTCTTCGACAGCGATGGCCGGCAGGACTTCATCAAGGGCCTGGGGATCGTGTTCGGCGTGCCGCTGCGCGAGGAGATCATCAACCGCCACGTCCGTTTCGGCGGCGACGAAGGCATGTGGGCCGAGCCCGTGAAGCCGATGGTCGGACGGCGGATCATCGAGGATGCCGGCCGGAAGCCGGTCTTTCCTGACCAGGTGGCCGGCCGGCGCGTGCCCAATGCGGACACCTACGGCCCGCGCGAACAGCAATACCTCCGCGAGATCGCCGACTGGGACGACTACAAGCTCACGCAGGCCAACGCCCACGGTTTTGTGATCGAAAAACGCACGCAGGCGAAAAGCTCGTGGCTGCACGCCCTCGAGGGCAAACGCGCGCTCGGCCTCGCGTTTCTCGGCGATGTCAGCGGCGGCCTTGCCGTGGACGTGAAAAAATTCTGGCAGAAAAATCCGGCGCAGTTGGAAATCCTCGGAGCGACTTCGCCGCTGGGCGAATTGCGCGTCTGGCTCTGGTCGCCCGACGCCCCGGCGATGGACATGCGGCACTACGACATCCGCGGACACGGACTGGACATGGCCTATGAAGACTGGAAGGAAGGCTGGGACTCGCCGCTAGGCGTGGCCAACACGACCGAGCTGACGCTCTGGGCCTGCCCCGGCGTCCCCACCAACTCCAACCTCGTGACCATGGCCCGGGCCGGTGCGGAACCCGCGATGCTGGTCTGCACGCCGCACTATTATCACGCGCAGCGGGCCTTCGGTTTCTGGAGCCTGCCGGACCGTTCGAACGCGGTCCGCCGCTCGCTTGAGGACCAGTTAGAAACCTCGATCAATTTTTACCGCGACGAGGTGGACCAGCGCTCGTGGTACGGCCTGTGGGACTACGGCGACATCGGACGCATGTTCGACGAGGTCCGCCACGAGTGGCGCTACGACATCGGCGGCCAGGCCTGGAATGAAACCGAACTGCTCCCGGACTACTGGTTCTGGTACAGTTTTCTCCGCACGGGGCGGGCGGATCTTTTCCGGCTGGCCGAAGCCATGACCCGGAACACGAGCGAGGTGGTCGTGCATCATCTCGGGCGTTTCGCCCCGCTGGGTTCGCGCCACAACGTCAACCACTGGGGCGATGGCGCCAAGCAGCCGCGCATCAGCCAGGCGGGACTCAAACGCTTTTATTTTTTCCTGACCACCGACGAGCGCACCGGCGACCTGATGCATGAGCAGCTCACGGCGGATGCGACCTATGCCGAGGTGAAACGCACCGATCCGCTGCATCCCGACAATCGCGGCGAATTCACCACCGCCAGCTTCGGCACAGATTGGGCGGCGTATTGCGCCAACTGGCTTACCGAGTACGAGCGCACCCTTGATCCGCAATGGCTCAACCGGATCAAAACCGGCATGGACACGCAGCTCGCGCTGGCCGCGGTGCCCGGACAGTTGCTCGGCGCCGGCCGATACGATCCGGCCACCGGGCGATTCATGGGCCGGTCCGAAAGATTTGCCACTCAGGAAGCCTCGACCGGCGAGGCCACCCCGCCATCCGCTCCCGGCGGCAGCCGGCCCCCTCCGGCTCCCGGCCGCAATCGCGGCGGTGAAGTGGGCGGTCCCACCGGTTTCGACCTGTTGTTTGGCACCATCGAGATCATGGCGGAGATGGAACGAGTGGTGGATCATCCCCAATATTGGGAAGCGTGGCATTACTACGCCGCCCACACGCCCGGCAATCCCATGGCCTACGCCGCCTACGCGACCAAGGATGCCGAACTTGGCCGCAAGGCGGCGCAAACCCTGGTCGAGGCCGCGCAACCGCATGAGATCCGCCCGGGCGCATTCGGCGTCCGTTTCGATTTGAAGCCGCGGCTGATTTCACCGCCGGATGTGTCCAAACCCGTCTGGGAGTTTCCCGGCCGGCCGGAAGGCGGGCCTGACGGTCGCAGGCTGGGCACCCTGATTGAAAGCCTGGACTGGGCAGGCGACTATCTTCTTCCCGACCCGCCGGCTTCCGCGCCCGCCGTCAAACCCTGATTCGGCCACACCCGCCTCCCCTCAATGAAAAATATAAAGGTTATTGTCATCGGATTTCTCTGCGTGGCCTTGATCGCGGTCAGCACGCTCCTTTGGCAGCAGCGCGCCATCACCGCGGATCTGCAGTCAAAAATTCTCGCCGCCGCCCAAAACCAGACCCGGCTTGAAGCCGAGTTGCTCGCCCACGACAAACACGCCCGTGAACTCGGGCAACTTGTCAGCGAGGGAACCGCCAGGGTGCATGAACTGGAAGAAAAACTTGCCGCCGCCCAGCAGAGCATCGCGAAACCCAAGCCCGACATGGTGGTCAGCAACACCGTCCAGCCTTCCGCAACCGCCCCGGCAAAAGACTGGCTGGCGACGGCCAAAGATCCGGAAATACTCCAGGCGCAGGCCGCCCGTGTCCGCCGGCAGGTCGAATCCCGCTACGGCAATCTCGCAAAAAAATACGGTCTCACCCCCCAGCAGTCCGAGCAATTCATGCAGTTGCTCGTCGACAAGCGGCTGGCCACGACCGACGCGACCATCGCCAGTCTGGCGCAGAACGGCAACGGGCCGAATGATCCTGCAGCCATTGCCAGTGCGACGGCCGACTCCATAGATGAAACCAACAACCAACTGCGTGGCTTGCTGGGCGACGCCAATTACGCGGACTACCGCCAGCAGGAACTCACCCTCGGCCAGTCCGGCACCCTCGTGCGGCTTAACGACTCCCTCAGCGGCACCGAGCCCCTCAGCAGTTCCCAGATGGACCAGCTCCAGCAGTTGCTCGATCAAAATAACGTCGGGCACCTCACGGTTAAAATCATCGCCGAGGCCAGCTCATCGGGATTTCTCTCTCCCGTGCAACTCCAGGCGTTGCAGGAACTCTATCAACAGCAGCAAGCAGCCCAGCAGCAGCGCCGCCGCTCCCAGCCAATCCCCAGCACCGCCACGCCTTAGGCCTCAAAGATCTCCTCCACCGGCTGCTTGAACAGTCGGGCGATCTTCAGCGCCAGCGGGAGGCTCGGATCGTATCTCTCCGTTTCAATCGCGTTGATCGTCTGGCGCGACACCGCCAGTTTCTCGGCGAGGTCGCCCTGCGACCAGGCTTTCGCGGCACGCAATTCTCTGAGGCTGTTTTTCACTTGTAGCGACGGTTGGCGATGGCGCTGCCAACTATCCAAAGAACGAACATCAGGACAAAACTCTCGCCGATGTCCAACCCGCGCCTCAGCATCCCCAACGGGACTTCATGGGCGTTGAGGGTGTTGACGGCCATTCCCACAATCACGGTTCCCATGGCGGCAAAGATCAATGCGTCGAGCTGGATGCGTCGTTGCAACTCATCCAAACCGCGAACGAACCGCATGCAGCTTCGAACATAGAGCAAACCCGGCACCAGTGGTGCCAGTGCGAG
>CAZIQP010000093.1:0-6663 GCA_964541315.1 uncultured Opitutaceae bacterium | reverse complement strand
TTAAGTCGCAGATCTTGCCTCACCGAATATTGCCCCGAACAAGGTTGTACTGACTCCATCAAATTTGGTTTTTCCATGCCGAAGTGATGTAAATCATACTTGTCATCTGTCAAGCATGCTTGTCATCTTGTCCGACAAAAAACTGAGTCATTAGCCAATTGGGCGGTGACTGATATCCGGCGAAGGTCCGTTTTATGCGGGATCGCGGCCCGTCGGCGGACGGGTTCTCGGCAAAAAGCAACTTCGACTCATTCCGGCCGGAGGCGCGCGGCCCAGCCGCCGCCTTCGGCGAGCTTGAGCGTGAGCTTGCTGGCGTTGGTCACGGTGCGGATGGTTTTCTTGTAGTCATCGGCGCGGCGGTCGGCGTTGACTCCGTCGCGATACTCCACCAACTGGAAATTTCCTGCCGGCAGAAACGAAAAATCAAGGATGAGTTCGCGCGGGTTCCAGTCTGTCATCGCGCCGCAGTACCACTCCCGGCCGCTGCGCCGGGCCAGCAGCACGTAGTTCGCGATCCGGGCGTCGAGCACCCGGGTTTCATCCCATACGGTCGGCACAGCGGACAAAAATTCCAGGCACTCCGGCTCGCGGAGATAATTGGTCGGCGAGTCACACAGCATCTGCAACGGGCTCTCATAGACGACGTACATCGCGAGCTGGTGGCAGCGCGTCCCCTGGCTCATGGGCCGCTCGAAGTTTTTGGCGAAACCCACCCGGGTGGCGTTCTGCATCGCGCCGGGAGTGAAATCCATCGGCCCGAGAAACATGCGGGTGAACGGGAGGGTGAGCGTGTGCTCGGGGGTGATGTGGGCGCTCCACTTGTTCCATTCGTTGCCACGCACGCCCTCGGTTGAAATCAGGTTGGGCCAGGTGCGCGTGAGCAGCGCCGGGCGGTTGGAACCGTGGAAATCAACCAGCATTTTGCGTCTGGCCGCCTCGGCCGAGACCCGGTGATAAAAGGCCGTCACCGGCTGGTCGTCGCGCTGCATGAAATCAACCTTGATGCCCTGCGCCCCCCAGCGCGCGAACAGGTCAAGCGCGGGGATGAGCTGGTCGTCGAGCGTCTTCCACACAACCCAGAGGATGATGCCGACATTTTTCTTTTTTCCGTAAGCGATGATCTCCTCCACATCCATGCCCGGCGCGACCTTCATCAGATCACCCAGGACGTACCAGCCCTCGTCGAGCACCACGTACTCGATGCCGTGCTCCGCGGCGAAATCGATGAAGTATTTGTAGGTCGCGGTGTTCACGCCGGCCTTGAAATCCACGCCGCCAATATTGTTGGCGTTCCACCAATCCCACGCGACCTTGCCGGGTTTGATCCAGGAAGTGTCCGTCAGCGTCGTGGGGCTCGCCAGCAGATAGACGAGCGGGTTGGTGATGAGGTCGCCGTCCTTCTGCGCGACACCGAGCAGCCGCCAAGGATAGGTGCGCGTGCCTTTGGTGAGGGCGATGTAGTCGGCGGTCTTGGTCACACGGAAATCGCGGTCACGGCTGAGTTTCTCCTCCAATGGATAGGGCGGAAACGTCCCGGCCAGCCCGCTGCCGCTCGTGCCGTGCAGCCACAGGCCCGGGTAATCGGCCACATCTGACTCGGCGACTGCAATCTTGATCCCATTCGCATCCACCACCGCCGGCAGGCTCGCGAGATTCTTCGCCGCGAGATCACCGAGGGCGCGCGGCAGGAAAATCCGCTCCTGATGCGAGAAGAAACTTTCCTCCTCCGGATAATAGGCGATGTAGTTGTCGGCAAAGTTCAGCGCCACTTCCTCACCGAACACCTTCACTGCGGCGGCAGGCAGAGCGGTTTCCCAGCGATACGCCACTCCTTCGTTGTAGGCGCGGAAGACCACGGCGTAACCGCCGTCGAGGTCGAGGCGCAGCTCGTTGTAGTGCTCGCGCAACTCAGCGGCCTTCTGTCGCACCACCGGCTTGAGCACACCGTCGTAACTGCGCGGTGTCGCCGCTTTCAGGCGCGGGGCCACACCCAGCGTGGCGGTATCAACCGTCAGCGAAAGCGTGGAATTCTTCAGCACGACGCTATCGCCGACCGTCACATCATAACGGAGGCGTTCGCCGAGGCGGATATCCACCACAATCAAGCCGTTGGGCGAAGCCAGTTTCAGTGCGGAGTCCGTCGCCGCAAGCAGCGATGAGGCCAGCAGGTTGAACAGAAAAAAGACGGCAACCAACCAAATGCGAATTTTCATGGGGTAAGAAACAATTACTGCGCAAACCGGGCTGCATGGCAAATCCGGTTTCAGCATGGCCGTATTTATTATTCCTTCGGCCGGTCGCGCCAGAGCCAACGAAGGATATCGGGCAAAAGCGGAATACAAATTGAGCGCAGAAAAACCAGGGAAGCAATCGGTCAAACCTCAGGCCATAAATCCATCGAGGTCCGTCTGTCCCGGTCTGTCGTCAAAGGAACGGTGACATGAAAGGCTGCGCTTTCAGCCACGAGGTCAACTCGTTCGCCATCGCGCGGTGATCGCTGACCCGAGGATGATCCGACGACCAATGCGCAAAAACAAAATGACTGATCCCCGGATCGCCAGTCCCGGCCTTCTCGACCGCAGCTTCCCAAGCCGCGCGCAGCTCCGGGCTTTTCGCCCCGCCATACATGCCGCCACGCAGCAGCACGAGATGCGCCTGCGCATACGCGGCCCGGATCGCCTTTATCAAGGCTGCATAACCGGGCGTGAATTCGGACGGAAAGGGTCGGTTGATCGACCCGGAAAAGGAATCGTCGTTCTCGCCCAGATTCACGAGCACGACGTCGGGCTGCCAGGCCTTTAAATCGGCCCGGGGTGAATCAGCCCGGGGATAAACTTTGTCCCAGACCTCTCCGGCCTTCACGTCCACATATCCGATCACGATGCCCATGCCGCTCACTGCCATGCAGCGATAGTCGGCGTGAAAGGCTGCGGCCGTGAGCGATGAGTAACTGAGCGCGTGATTGTGCGTGCGCCGGTCTTCCCACTGGTCGGTGGCCTGATCTTCATTGCATGCGCCGACCGTGATTGAGTCGCCGAAAAATTCCATCCGCAACTTGCAGGGAATGACCGGCGGCAACCATGCCTTCGCGTTCGCTCCGATCTCCACTCCGGCAAAACGCACCTGCCCCGCCGCCGCTTCGCTGCGTTTGCAAAGAGTCAGTTGATGTCGTGCGTTTCCCAGTTCGTGTGGCCACGCAAAACACCACTCCTGGCCGGCCGGCACCACGATGATCTCGCTCTGTTCATCGACCGTCAGATCAAATACATTTTGTTCGACAGACCCACCGAAGCATACCCGCAACATTGGGCCTTCAAAATCCAGGCTGATACGGCTGCCCTGCCACACCACCACGGGGCGGAGTGGATCTGAAAAGTCAAAACGACCCTCAAAGCGAAAAGGCACTCCGGAAGCAGGAACAAACCGAGGATGAGACATAGGCGAAAAGGGCAATTGAAGGAACCGTACTTGGGCCTGACTGTGCTGGCTACAAGCAAACCATTGCGCATCAGCGGGCAAAACAGGGCAAATTCGGCCCGAGAGCTTCATTGGGGAAACCCCTGTATGGCCTAACGCAATCATCCACAAGTCAAAGCTAGAGTGTAAGTTAATCATCAACCCACTTTTGTAAGTCATTCTTTGGTTAGGCTACCCTCTCAGGTTCTCCCTCAATACCTGCCAATAAGGGCCGATCATCATATCTTTACCAAAGCTTATCGCATGGCCGCCACCCAGCAAATCACCGACGCCATCATCCAAAAATCCATTTTTCAGGCTGTCCGAAACGTCAGTCAGACGATGTTGAGTCGTGATATCACTCTGGTCAGCCAAGGCCATGAACCCACAGCGGGTGCCACCTATGAAATCATCGACACCGTCGGATTTGCGGGCGATATCAACGGTTCAGTCTATCTCTGTCTCTCCGAAAAATTTGCCATTCATGCCATCGGACTGATGCTGGGCATGACACAGCGTGAGGTTGAGCTGGGCGGCCCCGATGTCGTAAAAGATGCGATCGGCGAACTCACCAACATGACCGTGGGTGCTTTCAAGAACCAGCTCTGCGATATTGGTTTCCCCTGCATGTTGACTCTGCCCTCGATCATGCGTGGAACACAATTGGCCATCGCGGCAAACAAGTCCACCATCTGTCACGTCTTCGAGTTCAAATGCGATGGGCATACCCTGGTAGCCGACATCCGCCTCAAAGCCGATTAGCCGAAAAAACCGTCCTGACCAAACTGGACGCGCGAGCGAGCAGCAAAAAGCTCCGGTCAAACGCGCCAAGACTTTTACCGGCTTGTGCCCTGAGCTTCCCAATGCACCTGCGTCAATGAATCGCGCATCTGCTGCCCGATACGCATGACCACCCCGCAGACATTTTCCCTGACCACCCGATCATGCGACGGAACATAGCATCCCCGCCGCTCACCCTCCAGCCACGTCTCATCGTGGATGATCTGGTGAATCATAAACAATTGATGCTGAATGACTGGATCAGGCGTGTTCATGTGATTGAATCGAGCGTTCATTTTGATGCATCCAACGTGGTCGATTTTTTCAAAATTTGCACGCCAAGAAAATACATCGGCGCAAACCCGGAGCATTTTATTAAAAAACTTCCCGGACAACCCGGCACGCCATCAAATTATATTTTCCTGTCTACCGACCAGTTACCGCGTAAAACGCAATGCCGTAACATTCACGCAACGCCGTCTCTGTCATTTGTAAGGATTCCGCTTTCGGTAAAAAATCCACCCCCGCCAACGCCCGTATCCCGTCGCTGCGGAAATCGACGGGGAAAGGAATAAAATCCACCCCCGCGTTCCGAAACAAGCGGGCGGCCCGCGGCATGTGCCAGGCCGTGGTCACCACGATTACTTTTTTCCAACCGCAGGTCTTCGCCATCTCGGCCACCACACGGGCTTCATCGCGGGTGTTGCCGACTTCACCGGTGACAAGAATTTGCTCCGCCGGAATTCCCATCTGAATCGCAATCGCCCGCAGATCGTCGCCTTCCGATGTCTTGATCTGCTTTTCCCATGGCATGCGCGCGCCGGTGAAGACAAGCAGCCTGGCCCGACCCGCCCGCAACAAGGCCAGCCCACCGTCGAAACGTTCCGAAGATTCATTCCAATTCGTCAGACAACCCGGTGCCGGCTTCGGCCCGAGTATCCCGCCCAAAACCACGATGGCATCCGCCGGTCCGGCCTGCGCCACCGGAAGCGCGGGATAGAACGATTCCAACCAGCCGATCAGACGATTCCCCGTCGCCGGCAGACTGGCCCCCAGCAGAATCAGCAGCGCCACCGCCACCGGCCACCCTTTCTTCCGCACCAGCGCAAAGATCATTAGCAGCATCACCCACCCCAGGGGCAGGAAAAAAATGGGCAGGAGCTTGTTCAGGAAGAGCATGCTCTGGCAGCTTCGATGCCAGGATGACCAAGTCAATCCACCACCAAAAGGTTGATATTCCACCCTTGACCCGCCCTCGCGAGCGGGCTTCTTTCGGCGCTCCTTTGCCTGATGGTGTAATGGTAGCACAGGCGACTTTGACTCGCCTAGTCATGGTTCGAATCCATGTCGGGCAGCCAGGTCTAACGCTGGCTCTGCTTGCGTATCTTGAATAACTGCTGAGGACTTAACGGCGGTGACCAGCTCAGTCACGATGTCGATGATTTTACGAAAAACCACGCCTGAGCGCACATTTGTGTGCGTGCCCGTGTGCGTCTCGGTCGATGAAGAAATCCAAGGAAGCTTGGCGATTCCATTTCCGTGGGCGAACGTTATGGTGAACCGGCCCGGCTTGGCGAGCGCGGTTCCGCCGTCCGGTGTGTGCCCGGCATGGGAGTGAACTGACGGGGTGAAAGTCCTCGGTGCAAGATACCAAAGTGAAAACGTCACGTCTTGAGTTTTGACAGAAGGCAGAATTCGGCATCGGCTTGTCAAGAGTCAAGACATGACGTCTTTTGATCGTCCCTGTCAAAAGTCAAGACGTGACGTCTTCACTTCCCCCCGTCCTCTACTCATCGTCCCGAGGGTGGACCAGTGTGAAAGCCAGGGCCACCTCCGACGAGCGGAGCCAGGCCAACACATCCGCTACGCTCTGGGAACGTGGCACCGCGAGGTAGGCGCGGCCACTGACGCCGTCCTTCTTGACGAATGCACCCTCGACGGCGATGTCGGCCTTCTCGCCCGCAACGTCCAGCGCTTTGAAGGTGGCGTTTAGGTCAGAGCCGGACGACGCCTTGTAGTCGATGATCATCGCCCAGCGACCGCCGTCGTCGTGAATACGACGACCAATGTGCTCGAACTCGATCCCTTGGCTGTCCCAGTCCAGCATTCCGTCAGCGTCGTCCGGTCGAACCTCAATGACATCGCCGTAAGTTGGCTTGGCGTGGAGAAAGGGCACATTCCCCAGCCGCACTCTTCGCGTAGGGCTGGTCTCATCGATCGGTCCTAGATCCTCAGCCCAGGCTGTCTCGACGTCCTCCCCATGATTGTGCAGCCGCACTTTTACGAGTTTCGACTTTTCGGGCACCCACATTGCAATCCTGCGTCTTCGTCTGCCGAACGTTAAAGATCAGCCACGATCATGGCTGGCGCGGAGCGTGCGCAGCACGATCCGTGACGGACATGATCGTTGTGCTGTAGCGCCTGGTT
>CAZIQP010000092.1:13527-14980 GCA_964541315.1 uncultured Opitutaceae bacterium | reverse complement strand
TCCCAACCAACCAAGCCGGGGCAAGCCCCGGGGTATTAGACCCAAAGGGAATAAATCGCCTTCCACGCGTGATTGCTTCGCGCCAAAAAATCATTCAAGGGTTTGCTTCGCATGTTTGAATCCCTGACCGAAAAACTCTCCTCCGCCCTCCGCAATCTGCGCGGGGTCGGCCAACTGTCCGAGGCCAACATGGCCGACGCCCTCAAGGAAGTGCGCGCCGCCCTCCTCGCCGCCGACGTTCATTTCAAGGTCGCCCGTGAATTCATCGAGCGCGTCCAAACCGCGTGCAACGGCCAGGCCGTCCTGAAATCCATCACGCCCGGCCAGCAGATCGTCAAAATCATCCACGACGAACTGGTCACCCTCCTCGGCGAAGGCACCACCGAACTCAATGCCAAGCGCCCGCTCAAAATTCTCATGGTCGGTCTGCATGGTTCGGGCAAAACCACCTCCACCGCCAAACTCGGCAAGCTGCTCAAGAAGCGTGGCAGCCGCCCCTTCGTCGCCGCGTGCGACGTTTATCGTCCCGCCGCCATCGACCAGCTTGAGATCCTCGCCAAGCAGGAAGAACTCGGTTTCTACTGCGACCGCGTGTCCAAGGATGTCCCCGCGATCGCCAAGAAGGCGCTGGACGTCGCGACCGAGGCCAATGCCGACGTCATCATCTTCGACACCGCCGGCCGTCTCCAGATCGACCAGGATCTGATTGAGGAAGTGAAACGTCTCAGCGCCGTCGTGCAGCCCGACGAAATCCTCCTCGTCGCCGACGGCGCGCTCGGCCAGGAGGCGGTCAACGTCTCCAAAGCCTTCCACGACGCCCTTCAACTCACCGGCCTCATTCTCACCAAAATGGACGGAGACGCCCGCGGTGGCGCGGCGCTCTCCATCAAGTCCGTCACCGGCGTCCCCATCAAGTTCACCGGCACCGGTGAAAAGACCGGCGACTTCGAGGTATTCCATCCCGACCGCCTCGCCTCGCGTATTCTTGGCATGGGCGACGTTGTCTCGCTCGTTGAACGAGCCCAGGAAAATATCGACCAAAAGGAAGCCGAACGCATGGCAGAAAAGATGCGCAAGGCGGACTTCAACCTCGAGGACTTCCTCTCGCAGATGCAGCAAGTGAAGAAGATGGGCTCAATGCAGTCGATAATCGGCATGATGCCCGGCATGAGCGGCATGCAGCTCCCCGACAACGCCGACGCCCAGATGAAGCGCACCGAAGCCATCATTTACTCGATGACGCTTCAGGAACGCCGCAAGCCCGCCATTTTAAACGGCAACCGCCGCATCCGCATCGCGAAAGGCGCCGGAGTGAAGGTACTCGAAGTGAACCAGCTCATGAAACAATTCGAGCAAATGCAGAAGCTCATGAAGATGATGAAAGGCGGCAACCAGAAGAAGATGATGCGCCAGATGGAACAGATGAAATCCCGCGGCGGCATGCCGGGCTTCT
>CAZIQP010000092.1:0-13427 GCA_964541315.1 uncultured Opitutaceae bacterium | reverse complement strand
TTTCATTGGGGTACGAAATAGGTGAACGATTAGGCTGAGAAGCTACAGTCTAGCCCATTTGCCGATCCAAATTGTCAGGTGCAGGTCAAACTTTGTCAGCAGTTTGTCATGCGCCGGGCAGAACACGAGAGCGGCTTTTTTCCGCGATTAAAAAACTATCGCGGCATAAGGTCGCTCCTACACCAAACCAAGCCGAAGCCGTTCGACTGGCTCACGGTCAAAGACAATCTTTTGGGGCATCTGAACCCAACGAGCACGAAGAGGATTCTTGCCCTAACCTCAAAAGCGGCTATCTAAACACCATGTCTTCCGCCCTCTCCGCCAAGCCTCCACGCCGCTCCTCCCATCGGGTGAAGTCCACCGGCAAACTCGCTGGTTCGGAAATTCATGACCGTCTGGCGCAGATCGAACTCGCCACCGTCAGCTCACTGCGGGCGCTCCAAATGGACATCGAGGGCGACGAAGGCATACCGTCATCTGAAGTTTTAAAGAAAGCCCGCCAAGCCTTGCGGTGAAAGTCACTTTCAACCGGCTGGCTATGGATGAGCTGATCACTGCCGCACGCCAGCTGGATCTGAAGATAAAACTTGGCCATGCCTTACTTGACGAATACGGGGCTTGGGAAATACAGGTGAAGCGATTCCCGAACTCCTGCCCGGAGATCGCACCAGGCATCCGCAGCGGCTACCTCAAACGCTTCAAATACCACGTCACCTATCGCGTGTGCACTGACGCGATCCGAATTCTTTACGTCCGGTATGCCCGGCGTGCTCCACTCAAGCATTGGTCACGCATCTGATACCAGCCACGCGAGTCCTCACCGATTTATTCCGTCCCAGAGCGCAGCACCAGCGAGAGCTCCTGCAGCTTCGCGTGATCCTTTACTCCCGGCGATGACTCCACGCCGCTGTTCACGTCGATGAACTTTGCACCGGTGGCCTTGATCGCCGCGGTGACATTCTCCGGCTTCAGGCCGCCGGAGAGAATCCAGTTTTTCTGCGGATAGGCGGCCTGATGACGCCGGAACTTTGCCCAGTCGCCCGTTTCGCCCGTACCGCCAAATTTCCCGGCGTGGTAGGTATCGAGCAAAAAAGTGTCGGCCAGCGGAATCAGTTCGGCGGGCACATCGAGATCCGGCGGCAATTGCGGCACCAGCCACAGCGTGGCGGGTTTCACCACCTCGCTCCATTCCTGCACCCGGACGATCGGTGTGTTCAGTTTGAAGTGGATCTGGAAAAAATCGAAGCCCATCACCCGCAACGCCGCCAGATCGACCATCGATGGATCCACGAGCACGGCCACCTTTTTCACCACCGGCAACTGCGATTTCATGGCGTCAAAGTTCGCCGCCGAAACACAGCGCGGCGAATTGGGATAAAAAATAAAACCCAGATAATCCGCGCCGATCCCTACCGCCGCCCGCGCATCAGCCGCCGAGGTGATCCCGCATACTTTGACTGAAATGCCGTTGATCATTCTATTTACAGGAGAAAACGGAGGGAACGGAGAAAAGCCAACTCTGTTTCCTCTGTTACCTCCTGTTCAATCAGAAGGAATTGACTGATTTGATTATGTGCGCCACCTGCTCGTCGGTCAGCTCGGGGAAGATCGGCAGGCTCACGCACGTCGCGCTGGCTTTTTCCACTATGGGGAGGCTGCCGGCCGCATAGCCGAGCGACGTGTAACAGGGCTGCCGATGCATCGGCCCCGGATAAATAATCTCGGTCCCCACACCGCATTTCTCCAAATGCGCGCGCAGGTCATCGCGCCGGGGATGCAACAGCGTGAATTGATGCCACACCGACTCGCCGTAACTTGGGACCACCGGGAGTTGTGCATCAGCCCGCTTGATCCCCGCCCGATACTTTGCCGCGATGGCGCGTCGGCGCTCCGTCCACCTGGCAATGTGCTTCAGCTTGATGTTCAGAATCGCACCCTGAAAACCATCCATGCGAAAATTGAATCCGACCTCCGTATGCGTGTAGCGCTTGGGCGAGCCGTGCACACGGAGCAACTGCGCCTGATCCATCACCGCCGCGTGCTTCGAGACAAACGCCCCGCCCTCGCCGCACGCGCCGAGATTTTTTGTAGGATAAAAGCTGAATGTGCCACAGTCACCAATCGCGCCGACCGGAGTACCGCGGTATTTGGCACCTACGGCCTGGGCACAGTCTTCCACAACGAACAGCTTATGCTGCTTCGCCAGCGCCATGATTTCATCCATCCGCGCCGGCTGACCAAAAATATGTACGACCACGATGCCCTTGGTCTTCGGCGTGATCGCCTTGGCAATGGCCTCCGGGCTGATGCACCAGGTGTCAGCCTCGATATCCACAAACACCGGCTTCGCGCCGACGTAGCTGATGCCCCAGCAACTGGAGGCAAAGGTAAACGGCGTGGTGATGATCTCATCGCCCGGACCAAACCCGCCGCAGATCGAAGCGACGTGCAGCGGCGAAGTGCCGCTGTTCATGCCCAGAGTGCGACTATAGCCGAACGCCGAACTAAAACTTTTCTCGAAATCCTCCACATCCTTGCCCAGGCAAAAACGAGTGGCGTCATAGGTGTCGGCGAGCGCCGCCAGCACCTCGGCGCGAAGCGGCTGATGCTGGAGCTTGAGATCGAGAAACGGGACTTTCATACGGGAGAAACCACTAATCCACACTAATTGGCCACCAATTCAATCCCGACTTTTTTGTCACCACGAAACACACCAAACACACGAAAGGTCTGATTTACGTGTGTTTGGTGTGTTTCGTGGTTAAATCTTTTTAAGAAGAGCTTCCACCAGCGATTCCAACGTCGCTTCCGCCGCCTCGAAATCCACCGGCAGCCCGAGCTGCTTCATTCCCGCCGTGGTGGTCGCCCCAATGCTCCCGGCGAGCGGCTTCTTCGCCTTCGCGTTGAGCTTGAGCGCAGCGGCCTGATCGAAAAACGATTGCGCGGCCGAGGGACTTGCAAACAAGATGGCATCGGCCCCGTTTTGCCGGAAATCTCCCGCCACCGGATCGTTGGTCAAATTGGTCTCTTCCGTTTTGTAGATTGGCAACCGATCCACGATCGCACGGGCATCGCTCAGCTTGTCGACGAGGGTGTCACGGTTGAGATTGCCGGTGACCACGAGGACCTTGGCGCTGTCGAGCGATTCGCGCTCCATCAACAGTTGGGCCAGCTCTTCGGCGTTGGCTTTCTTCGGCTGCAACTCCACGCGCAGATGATGCTCACGCACCACTTCGGCGGTCGCTTCGCCCACGACGGCGATCTGCACCAGTCCGAGGGATCGGATATCATCGTATGCCTTGAAAAACTCCTCGAAGAAAAACCGCACACCGTTCGCGCTGGTAAAAATAATCCACTCATACTGCGCAAGCTCGGCAAAAACTTCGACGAGTGTGTTCTTGTCGTATTCCTTGGTCACCTGGATCAGCGGCATCTCCAGCACATTGGCACCGAGGGCTTCGAGCCGGGCTCGCCAGTCGGCGGCCTGTCCACGCGGACGGGTGATGACAATACGTCGGCCCGAGAGGGACAAAGTGGATTTCGGATTAGCCATGAAAGTTCAGCTCCTTGAGAATGCGTGCCGCCGTCGCCACCGGCTGGGCAAAGTCGGCCGCCGTGAGCGGAAAGGTGTGAATGCCGGTTTTTTCGTGGAAGAAATGGAGCTTGTCGGTCGTGGCGTGGGCCGCGAATGCGACCTGACAACCGCCGCCGATGGCCGACTGAAACGCGCGCTCCAGCGTGACAGTGAGTCCTGTGGCCGCATCCATCGCGGGCGCAAAAATCGCGACGTCAGCCGCCCGGCACTGGATCGCAATCGCCCCCTGCCCGACCGCGGGTACGCTTTCCGAAAAACTCAACGGACGAAACACCACGCCCGGCCAGCCGGTAATGCCGAGGCGCTTCATGCCGGCCGCAGCGAGAATGGTGGCATCGGCGGCACCGGCGGCGATTTTCTTGAGGCGCGTGTCCACGTTGCCACGGATCTCCGTGAACTTTGCTTCGGGAAAAAGTTTGGCGACCTGCATTTGCCGGCGCGGACTGCTCGTGGCAATGGTCGCGGGCCGGGTCACCCCTTCGCGCAGTACCAGCACGTCGTTCGTCAACTCACGCGGCAAGAAGCCCGCCACCGCCAGGCCGGGCGGATTGTCGCCGGGCAAATCTTTGCAGCTATGCACCGCCGCGTGCGCCTCGCCGCGCAGGAGCGCCTGTTCGAGTTCGGCGGTGAACAAACCCTTGCCGCCCTGTTTGGCCAGCGACCACTCCGCCTGTTTGTCGCCGGTCGTGACGATCTTGAGCAGCTCGCATTCTGTCCCGGGCAGCCTTTGGCGCAACCACGCCGCCACGGTCTCGGTCTGCGTGAGAGCGAGCGGACTTTTTCTTGTGGCTAAGATCAATTTCATACGGCCAAACGAGTGAAACCACTAATGAACACTAATGAACACTAATTTTCAGGAAAATGCGTTGTTCAGGATCTTTGGCTTTGTCCTTGCCGGATGGGGAAAATACCCGCTTTAGTGACCTCTCTTGGGACGATTAGCTCAGTTGGTTAGAGCACCTCGCTTACACCGAGGGTGTCGGGGGTTCGAGTCCCTCATCGTCCACCAGCCTTCGCTCTTCGAGCTACGACTCGGCAAGCCAGCCAAAGAGATGATGAACTGGATTCAGCTTCCGCCGAGTTACGGAGGTTTGGAGGAGCGGCTTTCGTGTCATCCGAAGCCTTGGTGCAAGATGAATGCCGCGATATGAACAACCCATCGCGGTTATCTCTCCACCCCTCTTGACGACTTTGCTAGTGTTCTCAATCGACAGGGTCCTCCACCCCGTCTTTTCTCCTCCCACCCGTTGCCCATGAATTCAGCCGTCCTCGCCACCATCGCCACCACCGGATTCACCGTGGCGTTTTTTCATGCGGCTATCCCGACCCACTGGCTGCCTTTCGTCCTCGTGTCCCGCGCCCGCGGCTGGAACCGGAGCAAGACCCTCGCCGTGTCGGCTTTCGCCGGACTGGGCCATGTGGCGCTGACCAGCCTGCTCGGTCTCGTGATCGCCTGGTTTGGTTTCAAACTGGATGAGCGCACCGGCCGGCTGTTTCCGTGGATCGCGGGCGGTGTGTTGCTGGCCATTGGCGGATTCTACCTCTGGCGCCAATGGAGCGGACGAGGCGTGCTGCACCATCACCCTCCGGGTGGACACCACCAAGCCAGTGAGGAATGCGGCCATGAACACGACCACAGCCACTTCGAGGACGAGTTGAAAGACAGCCATCTCGTTTCAAAAAAAGCCGGCGACTGGGCGGCCATCAGCGGTCTCTTCATGATGCTCACCCTTTCTCCCTGCGAGGGATTTCTGCCGGTTTATCTCTCCGGTGTACAATTCGGCTGGCGCGGATTTCTTGTCCTGAGCCTCATTCTGGCCGGGGGAACTTTTGCCGGCATGCTCGTGTTCACCTGGCTGACCCTCGTGGGACTGGCAAAAGTCCCGGTGCAGAAATTCGAACGCTATGAAGCCGCCTTGCTGGGCACAATGTTCTGCCTGCTCGGGGTCTTGCTTATCGCGCTCGAGACTTTCGGTCTGGCCTGATCCTCACCGCCGCTTTTGCAGAATCGCGCTTACGTCTCTTTTTCGGCTTGGGTGTCACTCCGATGCGCAGATCACGCCTCCGCGCCAGTTCCACCAGCCGCGCTGCACTTCGTTCGAAGCTGTCGGCGCTTTCCGGCAAATACAGCCATTTCGGCAGAACGGGATGCGGCACGAGCTCGGTAAAATCCGCCACGAGAGAAGCGTGATGGGCATGTTCGGTGCAAACGAGCATACCCCGCCACGGTTCCTTTCTGGCGATGAAGCCACACATCAGCTTCCCCTCGAGATAAACCATCTTGGCCCCGAACATCGCCCGCAATGCGAAGCCCGGATCGGTTTCCAGCGGCTCCCACAACCATTCATAGCGATGCGACTTGATGACCCGGCCGGCTGATTTTTCAAAGCTCGCGCGCATTGGACGGTTTTCCCAACGACTACCGGCGTTTCGCTGCAAGATACTTTTTCATTTCCGCCAGCGAATAAGTATTCACCACGTTTTCCCGGGTCAGCCAGCCTTTGCGGGCCACCCCCACCCCGAGTTGAAAGTACTCAAGCTGGGCCATCCGATGCGCATCGGGATTGATGGAACAGAGCAGCCCTTTTTCCGCCGCCTTGCGCCAGTGCCGCCAGTCCATGTCGAGTCGGAGCGGGTTCGCGTTGAGCTCGATGATGACGCGATTCGCGATGGCGGCGTCGATGATTTTTTCCGTGTCCACCGCGTAGCCTTCCCGCTCCAGCAACAGGCGTCCCGTAAGATGCCCGAGCATCGTCACGCGGTGATGCTCAAGCGCACGGATGATGCGCCGTGTCATGTCCTCGCGGCTTTGCTTGAAAACCGAATGCACCGAAACCACGACATAATCCAACTCCGCCAGCACCTCGTCGGCAAAATCCAACCGGCCATCCGGCAGAATATCGCACTCGGTGCCGCTGAAAACGTGGGTGGCAAACTTGCCCGAGTCGTTCAGCTCCCGGATTTCCGCCACCTGCGTCGCGAGCCGTTTCTCGTCGAGGCCGCGCGCCTGCACGCTCGATTTCGAGTGATCCGCGATGCCGAGATAGGCAAGGCCCAACGCCTGCGCCGCCGCCGTCATTTCCTTGAGCGTGTTGTGCCCGTCGGACTCCGTCGTGTGGTTGTGAAATACGCCGCGGATATCGGAAACCTCCAGCAGACGCGGCAACATCCCGCTCTCGGCGGCCTCGATCTCCCCCAGCCCTTCGCGCAATTCGGGCGGCACGAAGGCAAGTCCGAGATGTTTGAACAGTTGCGCCTCCGTCTTGATGTCACTTTGCGGTCCGAGCTTCGCCGCCTTTTCCTTGGCCGTTCCTTCGCCTTCCGCCGGCACAAGACCCCACTCGCTCATCGAGAGTCCGCGTTGGAGCGCCCGATGACGCATCTGGACGTTGTGATCCTTCGAGCCGGTGAAATGATGCAGCGCGAACACGAATTGCTCCGGCGGCACCAAACGCAGATCCGCCTGAATGCCCGCCTCGGTCCTGATGCTGACCTTGGTCTCACCCTGCGCCGTCACTTCCTTGACGTAAGGATGTTTGATAAACCAGTCCACCACCGGAGCCGGCGTGTTCGTCGCCACGAGAAAATCCAAATCTCCCACCGTCTCCATCCGCCGGCGCAAACTGCCGCATGCCTCGGCTTGCAACACCTCCGGCAGTTTCCGCAAACCGGCGAGAATGGGATCGGCCACTTCCCTCGCTTCCGCCCAAAGGTGGCGTTTGCCATAGGCCTCGCGGTTGCGGATGCCTTCGAGAATCTTGTCCTGGGTTTTCTCACCGAAGCCGGCCAGCGCCGCCACCTTCCCCTCCAGGCAGGCCTTCTGCAGCGCCGCGATCGAATCGATGCCCAGCTTCTCGTGCAGCGTCTTTACCTTCTTCGGTCCCACGCCGGGAATGCCCAGCATCTCAACCAATCCCGGCGGAATCGAGGCTTTCAGCTTCTCATGAAATTCCAGCTTTCCGGTCTGGTGCAGTTCGGTGATCTTCTGCACCAGCGCCTCGCCCAGTCCTTTCACCTCGCCGAGCGTACCGGCCGTGACGCGGTGCGCCAGCTCCTCCTCCGCCAGCGATTCCAGCACGCGCGCTCCCGATTGGTACGCGCGAATCTTGAAAGGATTCTCGCCCTTCAATTCGAGCAGCGTCCCGATGTCGGTCAGAATGGTGGCGATGTCGGCTTTGGTCATGGAAAGGAAATTACCAAGAATCACATGGAGAACACGGAAAAACTTCCGCTATATTCTAAGCTCCGCCAATAACCTCCAGCACGGCACTTGACCTTGCGCCACGATAAAGCAATGATTTCACCCGTGAAGACCGCGAACATGAAAACCGTCGGCCATCTGCGCCATACGCCTTGGGAGCGTTTTGTTCGGCTCCAGGCAACCACCGCCTTGCTGACGAAGGGCAAAGGGCAACCCAAAGGGGTCTATCGCTTTTCCACCCACGAGGAATGTGCCCAATGGACCATGAAGCAGAGGGCGAGCTGACTCGGGTTCCGAATCAGGGCGATTTGATTAAGATCGCGCGCGAGTTCAACCGACTGGGTGTCGCCTATGTGGTCGTAGGTGGTTTTGCCATCAATCGTCTTGGCTTTGTGCGTGCAACCGACGACATCGACCTGCTCATCGCCCGTGACAAGGCCAATCAAGCCTTGGTGAAAAAAGCGCTCGAGATTCTTCCCGACAAAGCATCGCGTGAACTCGAAAATGACGATCTCGCAGAGTGGATCGTGGTTCGGGTCAATGATGACATCACTGTTGATTTGATGACTTCGGCGTGCGGGGTTTCCTACGAAGATACTGCCGGTGGCATCGATCAGGTTGAAATCGACGGCGTCAGCATTCCTTTTGCCGGGGCTGAATTGATGCTGAAAATGAAGCAGGGATGGAGGAGCAAAGATACGGAAGACCGTTCATTCCTTCAGCAACTGATCAAAGGGAAAGCCCCACCAGCCGCGCCACTTCCGCCCGGTTGAGTTTCCCCTGCTCATTCCGCGGCCATGATGGCAGGGCGATGAAACGCGCGGGATGCTTGTAACGGGCGAGCTGTGCGGTCAGGGCCTCGCGCACTTTGCCGAGATCGGGTTCACCGCCCTGCGGATAAGCGGCCACCACCTGGCTCCCCCATTCGGCATGCGGCACTCCCACCACGGCCAAATCGGTGAACTCTCCGGTGCCACGCAAGACCACTTCAATTTCCGCCGGGTTCACTTTTTCCCCTCCGGTGATAATCGCACCGTCGCGCCGGCCGAAAACGGTCAGTCGCCGATTCACATCCAGCGCGCCGAGATCCTCGGTGACAAACACCCCGGTATCGCGCCAGCCGGGATAGTAACCCCGAAACAAGGATTGTCCGGCCACCGTTATGGCCCCGTCGGCATCAATTCCCAGCAGGGCATGGGGCAACCCGGCCCCGCAGTTGCGTGCGCCCGCAAGAAATTCCTCCGGTTTCAGCGCCGTCACCAGTGCAGCGGTCTCGGTCATGCCATAGCACAACGAGAGCGGCAGCTTCGCGGCGGCGGCTCTCTCCAACAATTCCGGCCAGGCCGGTCCGCCTCCGACGAGAATGATTCGAAAACCCTTCAGCCACTCCACGGCGGCAGAGTCACGCAACAACCGTTCCAGTTGCGTCGGCACGAGCGACAGCACCCAACCATCCGACGTCGGCGGCAGCTTCGGTCTTTTTCCCGCCTCCAGCTCCTTCCAGCCGGCATGCCGATAACTTCCGCCCGTTATCACGCAGCGCAACCAGGCCATCAGTCCGCTCACATGGTGCAGCGGCAACACCCCCACGGCATTCACCTGCTGAAGGTCAAAGTGCTTTTTGAAACCGGCGACGGCTGCGCCGACCGTCCCGCTGTCGTGCCGGGCAAAGCGTTGCGAGCCGGAGGTCCCGCCGGTGGGAATCATCAGCCATCCCGTTTCACCCTGGCCAAAGGGCGCGGCGGTGAGAAAATCGGCACCGGCCAGCAAGCTATGGAATTTTTCTCGTTCGGTTTCAACCCATTTGGGATTGCCGAGGAATACATCACCGGTGCCCGCCACGGCATTGGCAAATTGCGCACAAAACACCACCGCGTCCGCCTCGGCTATCACCATGCGGGTGGCTCGCGTGGCGTGCCCGCCGAGCAATCTGGCTAGTTGAGCGCGTTCCATAGTGGGTCTGCTTCGACTCCATCACAATATCCGGCATCGAGCAAGGGTCCGATGATCGGCCCGTCCCACAGCCGGTCGCCAAAAATTCCCCCCACGCCAAAACCGAGCGCCCGTTTCGTCAGATCCTGTGCCAGTGCAAAGCGCACGATCGCGGCGCGCCCAAGTGCGGTCTCGATCGCACTGGAGAGCACGATGTCGGCCTTGCTCTCGCGTGCCCACGCCGCGAGTTCGTCGAGCGGGCCGGCCAGCGCGGGCTTGATCACGAAGACTCCGCGCCAGCCCCGTCCCTGCCATTCGCGCGCCGCTGCCAGACCTGCCACCGACTCGTCCAACGCCAGCGTCACCGGATAATCTTCCGCCAAGCCCAGCAAAGTATCCACATCGTCGGCCGCAGCGGGCTGCTCGATGAATTCGACCGGTCGCTCCGCGCAACGCGCCAGCCATTTCTCCGCCGCGCGCCGATCCCACGCCCCATTGGCATCCAGCCGCAGCTTGGTATACGCGGGCAGCAGGCCCAGCAAATCATCGAGCACGCCGAGCTCTTCTTCCGGGCGATTCACCCCGACTTTCCATTTAAAAGACAGAAAGCCTTGTTCCAGCTTGCCGGGCAGCACCTGCAACGCCGCCTTACCCGCCGGCAAGAGTGCGGTGACCGGCAAGCGTTTTGCTTTGTCGACCGCAAGATTCTGACTCCGCGCCACCGCCAGCGCAAAACGCACGCAGCCAAACCGCGCGGGCACGGCATCGAGAGTAGCGTCATCCGTTTTATCGCTGAAACAGCAACATTGTTCCAAAGACTCGGCCAGTGTTTCGGTGCCGAATTGCGCCAGCGGGGCCACTTCCCCGTAGCTCACCGTTCCTGTTTCCGCTTCCAGCCGGATGATCAGCCCCTCGCGCACCGCCCAGACCCCGTGGGCCGTCCGCAACGGGGAACGCAGCGGCAGCCGGTAGGTTTTGACGGCAAAACGATAGACCATGCCCCGAGTTTTACGGGGTCTGAACTTCTTGGCAAATTATCGTTGAGATTTCTCAACCGGGGACTACTTCGTTCATGGCAACATGACCAAGACTGTTGCCACCGATACCGAGTTCTATCTGCCGGCCGGACGCTTTTTCCCGGCCAGCCAACCGACGGCCCTGACGTACGACGACGTCTCGCTCGCCACCCTCTACAGCGAGATTCTGCCCAAGAACGCCGAGGTCGCCACCTCGCTCTCCGATTCGCTGCGTTTGCAGATTCCGATCATCTCGTCGGACATGGACACCGTCACCGAGTCCGGCATGGCCATCGCCATGGCGCTCAACGGTGGTCTCGGCCTCATCCACTACAACCTTCCGGCCAAGGACCAGGTCAAGGAAGTCGCCCGCGTCAAACGCCACATCCACGGTCTCATCCAAGACCCTATCACCGTCTCTCCCGAATCGACCATCGGCGACGTACTCGGCCTGATCGAGCAGCGTCGTTTCGATTTCCGCACTTTCCCCGTCGTTGACCAAGGCCGGCTCGTCGGTCTCCTGCCGGGCAATCTCGTCCGCGAACGCTACAAGGCGCGCAAGATCTCCGCAGTGATGACGCCCCGGAAACAGCTCATGACGGTCCTCGAGAAACGTCTCGCGTCCGATCCGATCAAGGAAGCCGACAAATTTTTCACCGAGCACGTCGGCATCCACAAAATGCTCGTGGTCGACGCCAAGGACAACCTTCGCGGCCTCATCACCATCTCCGACGTCGAACGCATCACCACCGAGGCCAAGAGCCGGCGCAAGCCCGCCCGTGACGAACATTTCCGCCTCATCGCCGGCGCCGCCATCTCGCCGCTGCGCACTGAAACGGGGGAACTCGATCGCAAGAAAATCATCGCCCACGTCGGCGATCTGGTCGACGAAGCCGTTGACGCCGTCGCCGTGTCCACCGCCCATGGCCACACCGCCGGCGTCGGCGACATGGTCAAGATGATCCGCGGCGCCTTCAAGGATCTCACTATCATCGCCGGCAATGTCACCAGCGCCTCCGGTGTCGAGTATCTCGCCGATTGCGGGGCCAGCGCCGTCAAGATTGGCCAGGGTCCCGGTTCCATCTGCACCACACGCATCGTCGCCGGCGTCGGCATTCCGCAACTCACCGCGCTCTACATCGCCAGTCAGGGTGCGGCGAAGAAGGGTGTCCACATCATCGCCGATGGTGGCATCACCAAATCCGGCGACATCGTGAAAGCCCTCACCCTCTCCGACGCCGTCATCCTCGGCGGTCTGCTCGCCGGTTGCCGCGAGGCGCCAGGTGAAATCATGGAAATTTCCGGCAAGCTCTACAAACAATACCGCGGCATGGGCTCGCACGCCGCGATGAAATCCGGCTCCGCCGCCCGCTACGGCCACGACAAAAACGACTCCGTCCGCAAAGTCGCCGCCGAAGGCATCGAGGCGCTCAAGGAAGTCTCCGGCTCCGTCGACGACGTGCTCAGCAACCTCATCGGTGGCGTCCAAAGTGGCATGGGTTATCTGGGAGCCAAGGATCTCACCGAGCTCCGCAAAAAAGCCCGCTACGTCCGCGTCACGTCCTCCGGCCAGAAAGAAGCCGCTCCGCATGATGTGATCGAGGTCGCGACTCGAAAGGGGTGAACCCTTCTATCAAGATTGTCGACAAATGAAATTTGCTTTCATCCTGATCGTTGTAGTCGTAACCGCAGGTGTGGTGACCTTCTTCGTACACAAACAAAAGAAGTCTGCAGTGATGCCTTTCGACGAACTCATCGTCTTTCTTCCGAAAGAAGCCATTTCGATAGCAAAAGAAGAGTACGGTATCACGCTCGACTATAGTCCGGCGTCAGTCGAAAAGGTAGAAATTATCCTCGGGAAGTTACACGATGACTATGAAAAGCGGAAGACGACCGAAGGTCAGCGAGGGCTCGCATTGGCCTTTGGTGTCTATATCGGCGAAGTCATAAAAAAACAAGTTGGCGAAGGACGATGGGAGCGCGATCACCCACAGATCGGCGAAGGGTCGATGCCACTCTATTGGCAAGGTCACACAACCTTCCCTGTCACTTGGTGCCTAAAGCGGCTGAAAAATGGGGCTGAAGATAATGTGTGGCTGAAATATCGCCTCATCATCCAAGAGATTCCGAAACAAGAAAAGCAGCCACACGTTTGATGTGCAGTGAGTTTAGATGAGCGCAGCCACTCATTCCCTCAGGAAAGTCTGGATAATTTCACCGTGATTGTTTGCATGGGCGGCTTCGTCTTTATACCTCATGCCGTCACCTGTAGCCAGCAATCTGATCAGCCAACTTGCCCAGCGAGAATTTGTCCGCCATTTCGGGGCGAAACCCAGCCTCATCGTCCGGTCGCCCGGGCGGGTGAATCTCATCGGCGAGCACACGGACTATAATGACGGCTTCGTGCTCCCGCTGGCCATCGATCGCTCGACTTGGCTGGCCGTGAACCCCCGCCCCGACAACCGCGTCCGCCTCTACTCGACCGACTTCAAGGAAAGCGCCGAATTCTCCCTCGCCGATCTGAAAAGCAACCAGCCGAAATGGGCGGAATATGCCAAGGGTGCTGCGGAAAAGTTGCTCGGCGAAAAACTCGCGCTGCGCGGCTTCGATGCCGTGATCGCCACGGATGTACCGGTCGGCGCCGGCCTTTCCTCCTCGGCTTCGTTTTCCCTCGGGATCACCC
>CAZIQP010000091.1:0-15045 GCA_964541315.1 uncultured Opitutaceae bacterium | reverse complement strand
TTCTCGCTGCTGATCACGCTGACCGCGCTGTTCAGCTACCTGAACCACCGGTTTATCAAACTGCCAACCACCATCGGCGTGATGCTGATTGCGTTGGTCGGCTCGTTTGCGCTCGCCGGCCTGCAACACCTGGGGCTGCCGGTCGGAGCCAAGGCCACCGAAGTGCTCCAGCGGATCGATTTCGACTCCACCCTGCTCCAGGGCATGCTGAGCTTTCTGCTTTTCGCCGGCGGGCTCCACATCAACCTGGCCGATTTGGAAAAACAAAAATGGAGCATCGCGGTGCTGTCCGTCGCCGGCGTGGCGATCTCGACCTTCGTTTTTGGCACTGCGATTTATATTGGCCTGGGCTGGCTGGATGTGCCGCTCGGTTACCTCTGGTGTCTGCTGTTTGGCGCGTTGATTTCGCCGACCGATCCCATCGCGGTCCTCGGCATTCTCAAGCACGCCAAGGTGCCGAAAGAACTCGAGATCCAGATCGCCGGCGAATCGCTCTTCAATGACGGAATCGGCGTGGTGGTTTTTCTCGTGCTGCTCGGCATTCTGGCGGGCGAACAGCAGCCGTCCTTCGGCCACATCAGCCTCGTTTTTCTCCGGGAAGCGGGGGGCGGCGCGCTGATCGGCCTCGGGCTTGGCTGGGTCGCCTTCCGGCTGCTGAAAAGCGTCGATAATTATCAGGTCGAAGTGCTGCTGACACTCGCGCTGGTGACCGGCGGCTATGCGCTGGCGAGTGCCGCCCACACCAGCGGCCCCATCGCCATCGTTTGTGCGGGCGTTCTCATCGGCAACCACGGGCGACGTTACGCGATGAGCGAGACGACCCGCGCGCACCTCGACATGTTTTGGGAACTGGTGGATGAGATTTTCAACGCGGTACTTTTTGTGCTCATCGGCTTTGAGGTGCTCGTGCTGACCTTTTCGCGCCATCTGCTGCTGGCCGGACTGCTCGCAATCCCGGTGTTGTTGTTTGCGCGCTGGGTCAGTGTCGGCCTGCCCGTCCTGGTACTGAGCCGCCGGCAGAAATTCAGCCGGGGCACGGTATCCATTCTGACGTGGGGCGGCCTGCGCGGCGGCATCTCGGTGGCGCTGGCGCTTTCCCTCCCGGCCAGTCCACAGCGTGAAATCGTGGTCGCCATGACCTACGTGCTGGTCGTGTTTTCAATTCTCGTGCAAGGCCTCACCATTGGGCGGCTGGCCCGGCGGGTGGCCGGTTCCACTACGTCGGTTTGAATACCGCTCCGCTCAAATGTCGCCCAATTGTGGACGGAGCACAATCGATTCGACCACGGTGCACCGGCCCAGGCGATAAACATCGAGTATCGCCCGGGCGATATCCTCGGCGGGCATAATGCGCTCGGGCTTCACGCCGGATTTTTGCCACGAGGGCGTCCATGTCGCGCCCGGATGGACGCAGCAAACCCGCACGCCTTTCCCTTTCATCTCGGCGCGCATCACGGCGGTGAGTCCGGTGACACCATGCTTCGCCGCACAATACGCCGCGCCGCTCGGGTAAGCCTGCAGACCGGCGATTGAACTCATATTGAATACGTCGCCCTTCCCCCGCTTGACCATGCCGGGGAGAAAAGCCTGCGAAACAAGGAAAGTGCTGCGCAGATTGACGGCGATCATCCGGTCGAACAGCGCGACCTTGGTCTCCAGGAGCGGAGCGGATTCAAACGCACCGGCGTTGTTGACGAGCACATCGACGCGCCCGAAGTATTTCGTCACCGCCTTGGCCATCTTCGCCACGGAAACTTCGTCGCTCACGTCACAGGGAAAGATCTCGACACTGGCGCCGGCCTTGATGCAGGTGCCGGCCGTGCGGCGAAGATTCTTTTCGTTCCGCGCCACGAGCGCGAGTTGCGCCCCGGGCACTTCCGCCGCGAAGGCCCGGGCGATCGCCGCCCCGATCCCCTGTGAGGCACCGGTGACAAGGATTACAGGAGAAGATATTTTCGCAGATTTCATTCTGATCATTTAGCCACCACCCAACACACGAAAGAAGGACTCGTTGATGGAGTTTGGTTTATTTTCGTGTGTTTGGTGTGTTTCGTGGTGATCAATTCTTCAACAAAGCAATGAGCCGAAGTCCATGAACTCGGCGGTGAAGCCGCCGGGGACGCCTTTGCAGATCACACTCACGGCGTCGTGCGAGTGCAGCGATTCGAGATGCGAGCATGCAATGCGGAAATCCTTGATGCGTTTTTCGGCGTCGAACTCCTTGTAGAGCAGCCGGGCGGCATCCTCGACGAATTTCAGGTACGCGCCATTGAGCTCGGCGAAGGCCTGCTCGTCCTCGCGCTTCACCATCACCTGCGTCTCGGTTTGCAGCGCCTGGAGGCAGATGGCGTGGACATCCTCAATCCAGATTTTTTTGCCCTCGGCCTCCTCCAAGGTCACGCGGGCTTTGCTGCGCTGGGAGTGCGGTACGCCATAAGCGCCGCGTTTGCTGCGGGCATGCTCCGTCAGTTCGGCCGAACAGGGGCAGGCCGAGGAGTAGACAAAGTCAAAATGAATGAAACGCCGGTAGCGGCCGTCGCGGGTCATCACGCCTTCGAAGGCGACATTATAGAACTGATAGCCTTCGAGACCGCTGCGCAAGCTTTGCCGCACCATGGGATAGGAGAAGGAGATTTTCAGCCGCGCGTCCTTGGTGTCGACGTTGCGCAGGTAACTTTTGAGGATTTTGCCCATCCACTCGCCCGTGATGGCCCCGCCCTTGTGCTCGTAGAACGAGCGCATGATCCGGCTCATGTTGATGCCCTTCAGCTCGGCTTCGAGCGAGACGGTGCCGGTGACACTGGTCTCAAGCGTGAGAATCTTGCCGGCCTTCGTGCGATATTTCAGCGGCAGTTTGAAATTGTGGATACCCACCTGCTGGATCGGCACGTTGGCCCCTTGGATGGCTTCATGCGCGACCTCCATCATGTCGGGCATCGTGGCACGGTAGGCGTCGGTGGGTTTGAATTTTTTGTCGTAACCGCGTTTGATCGGGGGCTGCTGGCCGCAACTGGAGCGGTGAAGATACATTTGTTTCATGGTCGTTTTTGTTGGATGCGGGGGGATACGGCTGGGTTACGATAACAACCGTGAAAAATGATTTCCGATGGCAAATATGGCAAAAGATGCCACGTCAGGAATGGGCCGGGCCGAAAAACTCCGCAAAATTCCGCGGCGTTTCGTAGAGGCGGACGCAGTGCAGTTGCCCGTGTTTGATATGCGGAGCGATCTGCTCCCAGAAGGCGATCACGAGATTTTCCGTGGAAGGAATGATGCCGCGCAGGAAATCCACCTCGTCGTTGAGATTGTGGTGGTCGCATTTGTCGACAACGGCGCGGTGCAAGATGCGTTTCAACTCCGCCAGATCCATAATATAGCCGGTCACCGGGTCGGGCTGTCCCCTGAGCGTGACTTCGAGCACATAATTATGACCATGCCAGTGCGGGTTGGTGCACAGGCCATATTGTTTCCGGTTCCAGGCGAGGCTCTTGGTCGGATTGTAGAGCCGGTGCGCCGAGTTGAAGTGCACCTGGCGGGTGATGTACACGATGCCCGTGAGGGGGCGGATTTTCTTGGTGGAGCGTTTTCGACTGGAAACCTGTTTCGGCATGAAGCGCCCAGCGAAGCCAGTTTCCCAGCGGGGTCAAACCTTTGGCCGCAGGCAGGAGATTTTAGTGTAACCGCTCTCACAAAAGACAACGGCCCGTCGGGAGAGTGTTTTCCCGCCAAGGGGAAGAGCCAGCAGGTCGTTTTCGTTCTTCGACTCCTTCTCGCTCCCGACTGGAATTATAAAAAGAGAATGATTACGATCAGGAGAATGAGAACGGACCCGAACATAGCAGAATATTACGTTGCGCGCGCCAGCAACCCGGTTCTTCAATCTCCCCAATGGCCCTTCGATTCCGCATCCTTGGCAGTGGCAGCTCCGGCAACGCCGCGCTGCTTCAGTCCGACGACACCCGGGTGCTCGTCGATGCGGGATTCTCCGCCAAAAAACTGGGGGAACTCCTGGCGGAGTCCGGCAATTCGCTGGAGCAGATCGACGCGATCTTTCTCACCCACGAACACGGCGATCATGCCGCCGCGCTCACCGGGCTGGCCAAGCATCCACGCATCCAGGTTTTCGCCAACCGTCCCACCGCGCAGGCGGTCCAGCGCAGTCTCAAGCACCGCGTGAACTGGCAACTGTTCGAAACCGGCTCGACGTTTCGTTTCCGCGATTTTGAGATCCGCACCTTTGCCGTGCCGCACGACGCGCAGGACCCCGTGGGTTTCCTGATCGCACACGGCCACGGCGATCTGCTCTCCCCGCGCCGCAGTCTCGCCTGGCTCACCGACCTCGGCCACGCGCCCACTCATGTGCGCGAGCACATCCGGGAGGTCGACATCCTGGTCGTGGAAGCCAACCACTGTTCGGCGATGCTGCAGGCGGACACCAAACGCCCGTGGAGCACGAAACAGCGCATCAGCGGCCGGCACGGGCACCTCTCCAACGCCGCCGTCTGCGAATTGCTCACCTCGGTCGCGAGTCCAAGCTGGCGCCATGTGTACCTCACCCATCTCTCGCGCGATTGCAATTCACCCGAAGCCGTCGCCGCCCTCTGCGGACCGGCGCTCGCCTCGCTCCGCTGCCAGTTTTCGGTCGTGACCGCAGGCGGCGGCTCCGCGTCGGTGGAATTCTGACCCAGCCGGCTCGCTGGCCGGCTCGGCTTTTGTTTTGCGACCCGGCCAGAATACTGCTCAGTTAAGCCCGCATGTCACCGAATCCCTTTCGCCGCACCAAAATCATCGCCACGCTCGGACCCGCCACGGAAAGCGAGGAAATGCTCGTGAAACTCATTTTGGGCGGAGTCGACGTCGTCCGATTGAACATGGCCCACGCGAAGCACGACTGGACCCGCATGATCATCCGGCGCATCCGCGATGCCGCCAAGAAGGCCGATCAAGAGGTGGCGATCATGATGGACATCAAGGGTCCCGAAATCCGCACCGGCGATCTGGAGACCCCGCTCGATCTTCAGCCGGGAGAAATTTTCGACTTCACCGTCAAGCCCGGTGCCGACCGCGAAAACGCCGTCGAGGTCCGCTCCGTCGATGTGAATTACCAGAATCTGATCAACGACATCCATGTGGGCGACACCGTCCTCGTGGACAACGGCCTCATTCGCCTGGAAGTGCTCGAAAAACACCAGGCCCATTTCCGCTGCCGCGTGCTCACGCCCGGCCACCTCTCCTCCCGCCGGCACATAAACCTGCCCGGCGTCCATGTCAACCTGCCCTCCTTCACGGAAAAAGACCGCGGCGACACCCTCGTCGGCATCGAGGAAGGCATCGACTTTGTGGCCCTCTCCTTCGTGCGCGAGGCCGCCGACATCACCCAGCTCCGCGGTTTCCTCCGCGAGCACAAATCGTCCGCCCGGATCATCGCCAAAATCGAGGATCAGACCGCCATTGCCAATCTCGACGAGATCATCCGCGCCACCGATGTGCTGATGGTCGCCCGCGGGGATCTGGGCATCGAGGTGCCGATGCAGGAGCTGCCCGTCATCCAACGCCGCGCCGTCCGCACCTGCCTTTCCATCGGCCGGCCCGTCATCATCGCCACGCACATGCTGGAATCGATGATCGGCCAGCCCATGCCCACCCGCGCCGAGATCACCGACGTCGCCAACGCCGCCTACGAGCAGGCCGACTGCGTCATGCTTTCCGGCGAGACCACTGTCGGCAAATATCCGCTGGAGTGCATCGCCGCGCTCGATCTCATCACCCGCCGCATCGAGGAGGAAATCGCCACCGATTTTCCCGAGCCGGCGGTGTTCATCGATGAGCGCATGAAACTCCTGCGTTCCGCCGTCATCATGGCCAACGAGCTGCCCCACGCCGTGCTGCTCTGCTTCACCCGGAAGGGCGTCACCGCCGCCGGTCTCGCCGCGCACCGCCCCGCGCACGCGCCCGTCCTCGCCTTCTCGGATTCGGTCAATACCCAGCGGCATCTCAAAATTGTCCGCTCGGTCGAGCCGTACTTTCTCAGTCCCTTTGGCGATCCGGAGAAAACCATCGGTCGCGCCATCGCGATTCTCCTCAAGGCCGGCCGCATCAAAAAGGGCGACAAACTCGTGATCATCTCCGACCTGTTCACGCCCTCCAACACCCGCTTCGACAGCATCCAACTGCGGACGGTGGAGTGAGTGGGCTTGGGGAAGATTCCGCCACCAAGGGCTATCCCGCATTGCTGGATGGCCCGCGTCCCGGCCGCCAAGCCCAAGAATTTCCACACCGATCTCAATCTGTCGACCTGCGGCGGTCGCCAGAAAGTCGAATACGCCTGCATCTACGAGAGCCATTGAGCGACGAATTCCGGGAGATTACTCCATGCAGGGCATCATCGCCAATCTGGGTGGTCTCAAGGGCGTTGCGCTGCGGGTGATTGGACCGCCTTCTTTTCTAATCGTACAACGACAGAAATCGCATCCTTCTGTCCAAAATTATTAGGCAAGAGTGATTCAAGCTTCATCTCGAGACGTTCATGGTCCCAGTCCTCAACGATCAAATACCCACGAACTCTCCGATAAGATGTGTTCGGTCCATCAGCCATGATGCCTCCATCAGCTTTGAACGGTGAAGAGATAGAGACGTCACCATTGCGATCGGTAAACACCCTGCTCCCGAAGCGCTCAATCGCACCATTGGCCTTTTTGAAACTTTCGGGAGAGCTCAAATATCCTTCATAAGCCATCGCAGCTTCAGAGGTAAGGAGCCACACGCGAGCGCCGGTTATTGGCTTCTCCGTGTTGTGGTCGATCACACGAATTCGCACCGTCTCGTAACCCTCGCCACTCCAATATCCGATCGTTCGCGGTTGCTTGCGGCAGCCGACCAATAATCCAATCAATAGAAATGGCAGCCAGAAGCGCATATTTCGGCGAATGGTGTCAGAGGGATTCGCAAACAATTCTTCGCCCGCAAGGGGTCATTGACGAAGGAAATTACTGAGGGCCTGCGACGGCACTCCCAGATTTTGCATTGAACCAGACCGCGGCCCGTCGGGAGACGGGCGCTCCAGAAAAGTAAATGCATTGCCGCGTCAAGAACCGCTCGTTCACGCCTTCGCCGTCGGGTAGCTGCCGAGGACTTTCACCAGGGGACAGGTGCGGTAGAGTTGCTTGAGCGCGGACTGCATCGCGGGTTCCTGCTCGTGACCGGTCACATCGAGGAAGAAAATATAATCCCACGGACGCAACCGGCTGGGGCGGGATTCGATCCGGGTCAGGTTGAGCTTCCGTTTGTCGAACGGCTGCAAGGCCCGCAGCAGCGCGCCGGGTTCGTGGTGCAATGAGACGAGCAGACTGGTCTTGTCCTGGCCGTTGCCGACCACGCCGGAACCTTCGCGGCCGAGGATGCCGAAACGTGAGGTATTGTTTTTCTGGTCCTGAATGTGTTCGGCCTGCACCGGCACGCCGTAACGTTCCGCAGCCAGACGCGGCGCGACGGCGGCAGCGCCCTTCTCCTGCGCGGCGCGCTGGACCCCGAGGGCGGTGCTGTCCACGTCGATGAGCTGGGCGTGCGGCAAATGGCGCTGCAGCCAGTGCCGGCACTGGGCAAGCGCCTGGTCCTTGGAGTAGACTTTTTTGATCTTCTCCAGCGGCTCATTCGAAATGAGCGTGTGGTCGATGGCGGTCTGCACCTCGGCGACGATCTTCAGCGGTGTCTCGACAAACAAATCCAGCGAATCACGCACGGAGCCTTCGGTGGAATTCTCCAGCGGCACCACGCCGTAGTCGGCCTCGCCTTTTTCCACGGCGGCGAACACATCCGCGACGGACTGCATCGGACGGTAATCCACGCTGGCGCCGAATTTCTTGAGCGCGGCCTGGTGGGTGTTCGTCGCCTCGGGCCCGAGGTAGGCGATCACGAGCGGTTTTTCCAAGGCGAGGGCCGCCGACATGATCTCGCGGTAGATCGCCTGAACGGCGGCGGGCTTGAGCGGGCCTTGGTTGGCGGCCTGCACGCGGCGCAACACGTCGGCTTCGCGCTCGGCCACATAAATGCGTCCACGATTGCCGCGCTTCAGTTCGCCGATCTGCTGGGCTAGTTTCAACCGGGCGTTCAGCAGTTTCACGACCTTCTGGTCGAGGCGGTCGATTTCGGCGCGAATTTTTGCGAGTTGTTTTTTCATGGGGCGGTCGGCGTCTGGCGTAAGGAATGAATGGCACGGGCCTGGGTCACAAGTCCAGCCAGCACCGCAGGCGTGAGCGCCTGCTTGGGGTCATCGCCGATCCCGTGGCTCGGGCTGACATGGGCCTCGATCACCAGGCCGTCCGCGCCGTAGGCCACGGCGGCCAATGCGCAGGCGGGCACATAAACGGCCTTGCCGACGGAATGGGAAGGATCGACCACGACCGGTGCCCAGGTTTTTTCCTTCAGCAGCGGCGTGATGCTTTCGTCGGGATGGTTGCGGTAGCCATCCATGGTCGGCGTGGTGCCCCGCGGACAGAGGATGACATTCGGATTGCCAAACGCCGCGATGTATTCCCCGGCGGAAATGAACTCGGCGAGCGGCCCCATGTGGATGCTGCGCTTGAGGAGCACCACGGTGTCGCGACCGGCAATGGTGCGGCCCACCTGGCGCAGCAGGGAATAGTTGAGCGCATTGCGCGCGCCGATCTGGAGCACGGCCACACCGGCATCGAGGGCGAGCTGGATGTGTTCGGGCTCCATCACCTCCGTCACCGCCGGCAGGCCGGTGCGGCGCGAGGCGTCCATGAGAATTTCCAGCGATTTGTTGTCGCCTTGGAAACTGTAGGGATTGGTGCGCGGTTTCCAGACTCCGCCCCGCAGGGCCTGCGCGCCGGCTTCCTTCACCGCCTGGGCTGTTTCAAGGAAGTAGCCGGGATTTTTCGGGTCGATGGTGCATTGCCCGGCAATGACCAGCAGTTCGCGTCCGAGCGTGATGCCCCCGACCTTAACGCGGTGATTGGCCAGATCGGAGCGGCGGTCCATCAGTTTGAAAGGCGACTGGATGCGGTCGATGCGGTCAACATAAGCGAGCCCTTCGAGCCGGTTGATCATCAGCTCATCGCGCTCGTCACCCACGATCGCGTAGATGGTGCGCACGGTGCCGACGATGGGCTGAAGCTTGCAGCCGAATTCGCCCACGATGGCGGTGATCTCGGTGATTTGTTCGGACGTGAGTTGGGGGGATTTCGGCAGGATCATGGCAATGACGGGATTTGAAAATGGAAAAGCCGCCCGGTGTGGGCGGCTCCTGGGCTTTAAGTCTGATGATTCAGTTTAAGCGTCGGGACAGCCACCCATGACCTTGGGCAGATAAAAGCCAAAGTACTCGAAAAAGAAATGGATGGCGCGAATCATTGCCCGCAGGAAGCACACTCCGCCACCTCCTGTCAACGCCGGGGTTTCGGTCAATCCCGTCATGCGCCATCACCCGGGTCGGCCTGGGGAAAATTTCCTTTTGATAAACCTCGGCGGCGTACAATCCTGTCCATCCATGGTTGTCTGCCCCTGACCCGGGCGGGCGGCCAGGCAAACCAAACATCAAACCAAACCATGAAAAAAATCATATTCGTTACCGCGCTCATCGCGCTCGGCCTCACGCTGAAGGCCGATGAACCCGTGTCCGCTTATTCCGTCTCCAGCGACTTCACCTACACCACCCAATATTTCTTCCGCGGCGTGAAGAACCAGGAACAGGCGCTCCAGCCCTCCGTCACGCTGACGTCGGGCAGTTGGTCAACGGGCGTCTGGGCCAGCCAGGCTTTGAACAAGAAGAAGGCCTCCTGGGCCCAGGGCCGCGAAATCGATTTCGTTGGCAGCTACGTCCACGCGCTTGACAAGGATTACTCCCTCACCGCCGGCGGCACCTATTATTATTATCCTTCGGCCCGCCCGTCGCATGACGAACCCAAAGACACCTACGAACTGAGTCTCGCTCTGGCCGGTCCGGTGGGACCGCTCGCCGGCAAGATCACCGGTTTCCATGATTTCAAATTACAGTCCGACACCTTCCAAATTGACCTGGGCTACAGCATTCCCCTGCCCAGCAAGGAAGGTTCGGTCGACTTCGGCGGCTATTATGGCAGCACCAGCATCGGTGATTCCAACGGCGGTCTGCCCGGCACCGGCGGAGACCACTACCAATACTATGGCCTGGATGCCAGCGTAAGCTACAAGCTCTGCGCCAAGGCCACGGCCAAGTTCGGCGTGCATTGGACGGATGTCTCCAACCTGCCCACGCCCACCGACAACGTTTGGGTCTCGTTCGGCGTCACGATGAATTTCTAAGCGAAACGAATCCGTCCCACCCTCACAACGACCGCGCCACCCGCGGTCGTTTTTTTTGGCGCGGTTGCTGCAAAATCTCGGCCGGCGCGATTCCCTGTTTTCGCAAAAAAAGCGGGAAAGCCATTGGAGCCAGCCATCGGCTCCGCCCGGTTATTGCTTAATATTGGAGCGGGAAGTGTTGATGATGCATTGCAGCGCAACCTGCACGCCCGGCTCGTCGATGGCGATGCGCAGCGTCGGACTGGAGGCGGACCATTCCTTGGTGATGCGAAACGGCTGATGCTGGCGTTTGCCCGAATCCTGCCCCGTGACGAGATCGCGCGGGCTGGTAATCGTGTGACTTGCCACATCGGCGGGCGGCAGGGCTTTGCCGTCCGCCGCACAGGCGACGACGGTGTATTCACCCGGTGCGAGGTCGGCAAAGGTGCACGCGCCGTTGACGCATTTCACTACTTTTTTGAAATCACCTTTGCCGCCTTCGATTCTCAGGTAGCTATCAACGGCTGCAAACGCAGTGGACGCGACGAACATCGCGCCCACGAGGAAGAAGCCCACGAGGAAGAACGAACGGATCGGTTTTTTCATGGGGTAAAAACAACGGAAACAGACGGATTAAGGTTGGCGGAGGGGTGCCGCGAACGGATCAAAAGCGAGAATGTATGACGGAGTTCCCCATGAATAGAAGTTTTTTTCTCGGCACGTCCGCGTTGTTTTTTTGCCCTGCCGCAGGACAGTGGTCGCATCGGCAAAGCCGTCGGGATCACAACCCGCTGGAAGTAGCGCTCGACTCGGGAAAAAGCACCGCTAGGTTGCGGCAACCCCAAATCATTCATGTGGAATATCGCCGTACCTTGGTGGGAATTGGTTCTCCGTTGTGTCATCGTCTATACTTTTCTGATCGCGCTCCTGCGGATCAGCGGCAAGCGGCAGATCGGCCAGCTCGCGCCGTTTGATCTCGTCCTCCTTCTCGTGCTGTCAAATTCGGTGCAGAATTCCATGAACGCCGGCGATAATTCGCTCGTGGGCGGCCTGATTTCCGCCGCGACCCTGGTGGGGCTCAACGCCTTCATTGGATTTATGACCTATCGCAGCAAAAAACTGGAAGCACTGATCGAAGGCCGGCCGCAAGTCCTGATTCACAACGGAAAAATTTTCGAGGAGGTGCTGAAACAGGCGAAGCTGACGCACCACGAACTGAACGCGGCCCTGCGCGATGCCGGGTGCGCCTGCGCGTCGGACGTGCACATGGCGGTGCTGGAAAACACCGGCGCGATCAGCGTCGTGCCGCGCAACAGCCAGGCGCCTGAGAACGTTTCCCAGTGAAATCAAACCGCCATGCCACCGCAGGACTCCGCCCCGTTGCTCAGGTGCCCGCGCTCTCGCGCGCGCCGATCGCCCAGCGGTAGACGTTGACGTACTGCTCCGCGCTGATCCGCCACGCGAAATCCTTCGCCATCCCGCGTCGCTGCATCGCCGCAAACTCCGCCGGTCGGTCGTAATAGGTCGCGCAGGCCCAGCCGATCGTGTCGTGGAGCGCGTTGGCCGTGGCGTCCTTGAAAACAAAACCCGTGCCCCGGTTCTGACCCTCGGCATAATTTTCCACGGTATCAACCAATCCGCCGGTGGCGCGCACCAGCGGAGGCGTGCCATAGCGCATCGAGTACATCTGGGTCAGCCCGCACGGCTCCGTGCGACTGGGCATGACAAAAATATCCGCTCCGGCCTGGATGAGTCGCGCGAGATTGGCGTCGAAACCAATATGCGCCCCGACCCGGCCGGGATACCGCGCGGCGATGGAGCGGTAGGCTTCCTCCAACGCCGGCTCGCCGCTCCCGAGAATGGCGAACTGCACATGCATCGTTTCCAAAACCCGCGGCAAGGCGGCGGCGAGAATATCGAGTCCTTTCTGGCCGGCAAAACGGGAAACCACGCCAAAGACCGGCGTATGCGCTTCCACCGCAAGACCGAGCTTCTCCTGCAAGGCGCGTTTGCAAACCGCCTTTCCCTCCATGGCCGCAGGAGAATAATTGGCCGGTAACACCGGGTCGGTGGCGGGATTCCAGGTGCCGGTATCGATGCCGTTCACAATGCCGAGCAGATCCGCGCCACGGTAGCGCAACACCGGGTCGAGCCCGCAGCCGCCCGCCGGCGTGCGGACTTCCTGCGCATAGGTCGGACTGACCGTGGTGAGTTTGGTCGAATGATAGAGACCGGCCTTCATCATGTTCACCTGACCGTGGCTCTCGATGCTGTCGGCGCGAAATTCGCTCGGTGGCAGATGCGCGTATTCCATCACATTCTTGGGGCCGTAGCCCTGATACTCGAGATTGTGGATCGTGAACACCGTCGCCGCGCGCGCGACCGGTTTGCCCCGCAAAATCGTGTTCAGCATCACCGGCAGCAGCCCGACCGTCCAGTCATGGCCGTGAATCACCTCCGGCAGCCATTTCAGTTGCTCGCAAACCGCCAGGGCCGCCCGCGAAAAAAAAGCAAAACGGTGAGGATTGTCCGGCGCGGTGCTGTAGACCTCCTTGCGGCCAAACAGCCACTCGTGTTCGATGAAATAAACCGGCACCGCCGCGCCCGGCAAGGTGGTTTCCCAGACCTTGGCCCAATGGATCTCATCGCCGACATCGACGCCCAAGGGAGCGGCAAGCTCGCGCCACGCACCCAGCCGCTTCACCGATCCATAGAGCGGGCAGACAATCCGCACGTCGTGCCCCATCGCCACGAGATCCTTGGGCAAGGCGCCAACCATATCGCCCAGGCCGCCGGCTTTCACAAACGGTTCGACTTCGGGAGCAGCAAATAGAATCCGCAATGGACGCATGACCCAATCGAACCGGATCAACCCATCCCTGCCGAGAAAAAACCGCCGCAAATAGTTTCGGCCCGATCCGGTCAGTCCGATTTTTCGACCCGCTGGCGGGCCGGCTGGCAGCTCGACAAGTTCTCCGGTCATGCCTACTAAAATCCTCGCTTCCTCCCAGCGCATGTCCCTCTACGATTTCAGCCAGCTCCAAGCCGACCGCACGCTTGCCCCCAAGGACGGCATGGTCGCGGCCGACAAGCCGGAGCAATATTTCGATCTCGGGCGGCGGGCGCTTGAACTGATTCATTTCTCCTCCGTCCTCTGCGACAAGCCCCACTACCCGGCCATTCTCGATCTGCCCTGCGGTCACGGCCGGGTGTTGCGCTGGCTGCGCGCCCACTACAGCTACGCGCAGATCACCGCGTGCGACCTCGACCGCGACGGAGTGGATTTTTGTGCGAAACTATTCGGCGCCACGCCGGTTTATTCGCAACCCGACCTGCGCCTGCTCCCTTTCTCCACCCAGTTCGATCTCATCTGGGTCGGCTCGCTCGTCACCCATCTGCGTCTGGATCGCTGGCTGGCCACGCTCGATTGCCTGATCAAATGGACCAACGAATGCGGCGTCATCGTGCTCACCACGCAGGGCCGCACTGTCGCCAGTCTGCTCGCGCGCGGCCGAAAGGATGTTGCGGAAAACATCGACAAGTCCGCCCTGCTCGCGGAATTCGCCCGCACCGGTTTTGCCTACCAGCGCTATTTCGAGAGCAACGCGGAGGAGGACTACGGACTCGCCCTGACCTCGCCCGACTGGCTCATGCGTATTTTGCAACGCTATCCGAACATCATCATTCGCGCCTACCTTGAGGAGGCCTGGGGCATGCAGGATGTCATCATCCTCTACAAAAAAGCCGGCCACTATGAGCCCGTGCTGGGCGTACCGGAGTTGAAAACGCCCGCGCAGATAATAACCAAACAATCCAGTTGGTTAGGAAAACTTGTCGGAAGGTAGGGCGCGACCGCTGGGCGCGCCGTAAAGACATTCGCGGTCGGCCCAGCGGTCCGACTCTACCCTGGCGACAACGCCAAGTTATCCCCCTCATCGACCCTTCCCGAAAAATTCCCAGCAAAGCACGGCGGCAGCAGCAGACACGTTGAGCGACTCCACGGAATCCGCACCGGGAATTTTGACCAAACGGTCGCACACGGCGGCGAGATTTGGGGCGATGCCTTTTTCCTCGTTGCCCAGAATAATCGCCGCAGGTCGCGGCAACCCACGCGCCTTCGCGTCGGTCGGTGAGAGCTGGCTGCCGGTGAGACTCGTGCCGATCACGAAATAATGTCGCCGCAACTGCGTGCAGAATTCCAGCAGCGCCGGCACCCGGTAGAATTCCACAAACTCCATGCCACCTTCCGCCACGCGCCATGCCGCTTCGCCAGGCAGCGCCTGCGCCGGATGATCGGGCAGCACGATCGCCTTCACCCCGAAAAATGCGGCGGTCCGCACAATGGCACCGAGATTGTTGGCGTTGCCCACACGATCAAGAAGCAGCAATGGCGTCCGCATCTTGGCCCAGCTTTCGAAAACTTCTCGCGTCACTTTCTTGAGCCGCCGTTCATCGATCACCGCCACGATCCCGCCGTGGTGCACTGAACCCGCGACTTTCGCCATCTCCTCCGATGATACCTGCCGGTAAATTTTTTTGCGGGCCGCCAGATAACTGCACAAACTGCCCGCACGTTTGCCGGTAGCCGCGTCGAAGAACAGGCGTTTGATTTCACCTGGATGCCGGGCGAACAGCATCGAAACCGCCTGCCACCCGCAGATGTTCAGTTCCTTGGTCTTGGAATTAAAGTTGGGTTTCATAGCTTGGTGGTACCGACGACTGTGAATTCCTCCCGGTCGTGGTAGAGGTGGCGGATGCGCAGAT
>CAZIQP010000090.1:0-16160 GCA_964541315.1 uncultured Opitutaceae bacterium | reverse complement strand
CGGCGCGATCGGCGTTGAAGTAGATCTTGCCGGTGGCGGCGCCGGGGCCGGCGGGAAGACCATTGGCGATGACGGTGGCCTTCTTGACCTCGCCGAGATCGAACACAGGAGCGAGGAGCTGCTCGAGCTGGTCGGCGGGATTGCGGAGGATGGCGGTCTGCCAGTCGATGAGCTGCTCCTTCACCATATCGATGGAAAACTTCAGCGCGGCCATGGCGGTGCGTTTGCCATTGCGCGTTTGCAGCATGAACAGCTTGCCTTCCTGGATCGTGAATTCGATGTCCTGCACGTCCTTGAAATGTTTTTCGAGGATGGCGCGGACTTTCATGAGCTCGGCAAACGACTGTGGCATCTGCGCCTTCAAATCGGCGACGGGCTCGGGGGTGCGGACGCCGGCGACGACGTCTTCGCCCTGGGCGTTGATCAGGAACTCGCCGTAAAATTCGTTCTGGCCGTTGGCGGGGTTGCGGGTGAACGCGACGCCGGAGCCGGAGGTCTCGCCGGTGTTGCCGTAGACCATGGCCTGGACGTTGACGGCGGTGCCCCACTCGGAGGGAATGTTGTATTTGCGGCGATAGACGATCGCGCGGTCATTCATCCAACTGCCGAAAACGGCGCCGGCGGCGCCGCGGAGCTGTTCCCACGGGTCGTTTGGGAAGCCTTTGCCGGTGCGCTCGAGAACGAGGGCCTTGAAGCGTTTCACGAGTTCCTGCTGGTCGGTGGCGGTGAGCTTGGAATCCTCGATGTTGCCGTGGTAAGTTTCGTGTTTGTAGCCTTCGATGACGGTCTCGAACGGCTCATGATCCTCGCCTTCTTTCTTCTGCACGCCGAGCACGACGTCGCCGTACATCTGGATGAAGCGGCGGTAGCAATCCCAGGCGAAACGCTCGTTCTTGGTGGCGGCGGCGAGGGAGAGGACGGTCTGGTCGTTGAGGCCGAGATTGAGAATGGTGTCCATCATGCCGGGCATCGAGTCGCGGGCGCCCGAGCGGACGGCGACAAGGAGGGGAAAGCCCGTGGCATCACCGAACTTGTAGCCCATGATCTTCTCCATGTTTTTCACGCCGGCATCCATCTGGGCTTGGAGGGAGGCGGGATAGGTGCGCTTGTTGGCGTAGAAATAGGTGCAAACCTCCGTCGTGATCGTGAAGCCGGGAGGCACAGGCAGGCCGATGCGGGTCATCTCGGCGAGGTTGGCGCCCTTGCCGCCGAGGAGATTCTTCATTGAGCCGTTGCCATCGGCTTTAGCTGCGCCCCACGTGTAAACGTATTTGAGCGACTTGGCCGCGGGAGCGGACGTTTTCTTGTGAGCGGCCGCCTTTTTGGCGGGCTTCTTGGGGGAGGTTTTTTTAGCCATGGTTGATAAAAATAAGAGGGGACATCGGAATGGACGGGTGGGGGAGTGTCAACGGCGGAGGCTCTCGGATTGGGGAAAAGTTGCTCATACGCGGATGGTCTGGACGTGAGGCGGTCGCGTGGCGCGACCTGCCGGGGCCGGCGGAATCTTCGGGCAACACGGTTATTGCCGAGCGGGAGCAAAGCTGTTTCTAAAGCCTGCTTGTGACTGAAAGAACGCCAGACCAAGCAGATGAAGACAGCGCCATCCCGGTGAGGAGGGGAAGGCCCGTGGGCTTTCTCGATCTTCTGGCGGAGTTGCGTGGAACTTCCGTCAGATCCGCGGCCGGTTAAGCGGCGCGCCGTACCTCCGGTCATGTTGACATAATGTTCTCCCTGTTACCTTGGCATCTTCGGTTCCCCGTCCGCACCGTCCGTCATGCGCATTCTCCTTGTTGAAGATTCTCCGCGCCTCCTGCGCAACATCGCCACGGCACTCCGCCGTTCCGGCTATGCGGTGGATACGGCGGCTGACGGAGAGGAAGGTCTCTGGCTGGCGGAATCGCACGAGTATGACGCCATCGTGCTGGATATCATGCTGCCGAAACGCGATGGTCTGGACGTGCTGCGCACCTTGCGGTCGCGTGGCCGCAAGGTGCATATTTTGCTTTTGACCGCGCGCGACACCGTGGCGGACCGGGTCACGGGCCTGCAGGCCGGGGCGGATGATTATCTGGTGAAACCCTTTGCGCTCGACGAATTGCTGGCCCGGGTGCAGGCGCTGTGCCGCCGCGCTTACGGCGCAAAACAGCCGCGGGTGGTGATCGCCGATCTGGAGATCGACGCCTCGGCTCGCACCGTGACGCGGGCGGGCCGGCCGGTCGGCCTGACCGCCCGCGAACTGCAATTGCTCGAATATCTCGCGCGCCGTCGCGGCGAAGTCGTCTCCCGCACCGACATCGAGGCGCACATCTACGACGGACAGATCGATCCGATGAGCAACGTGGTTGATTCCGCCGTGTGCAGCCTGCGCAAAAAAATCGCGGTGAGCGATTCGGCCGCGCCGCTCATCCACACGCGGCGCGGCCTCGGTTATGTGCTGGAGGCTACGCCGTGAAATCGCTGCGCCGCCAGTTGACGCGTGAATTGTCGGCCGTGCTCGCCGTTCTGTTCGGGGTGTCGTTGCTCGGGCTCTACCTGGTGATGTATCAAAAGCTCACGAGGTCGTTCGACGTGGCGCTCGAAGCCCGGGCGCTCGGTGTCACTGCCTTGGCCGAGCAGCAGAACGGCCAGGTGGAAGTGGACTTCTCCGAAAAGATCATGCGGGGATTCTCCGCCGGCAAGGCGCGCAACTATTTTGAACTGCGCGGCACGAACGGTACGGTGGTGGCGCGTTCACTCTCGCTGAAGGAGAACGCGCTTCCCCGGCCACCGGGAGGCGCCGCGGAAAAAGCCGCCTATTGGGATTTTAAATTGCCGAACGGGCGGCCCGGTCGCGCGGTCGGTTTTCTGTTCAAACCGAAGCCCGCCGACGACCGCCCCGAGTCGGCGACGGTGATGGCGGAACTGGTGGTGGCCGTCGACCGCGATGAGCTCGACGAGACGCTGGGCTGGTTGCTGGCCGCCGTGGCCGGTTGCGGCGGGCTGCTGCTTGGCGCGGTTTTTTTTGTGGTGCCGCGCGTCTTGCGACGCGGGCTGGCCCCGCTGGAGCGGCTCGGGGCGCAGGCGGCGACGATTGATGCCGGTTCGCTGGCGGCGCGCTTTCCGGCGGCGGACCTGCCGGTCGAACTCCAGATCATTGCCGGGCGGTTGAACGACCTGCTGGCCCGGCTGGAGGCTTCCTTTGAACGCGAGCGGCGCTACAGTGCGGATCTCGCGCACGAATTGCGCACCCCGCTGGCCGAGCTGCGCAGTCTGGCGGAGTGCGCGCTAAAGTGGCCCGAGGCGCGCGACCCCGAGACGGACCGCGACACGCTCGTGATCGCGCTGCAGATGGAAGCGCTGGTCACGCGGCTGCTCACGCTGGCGCGTGGCGAACGCAGCCGGCTCGCGGCGCAATGCGCACCGGTGGAGCTTGCGCCTTTGGTGGCGGGCGTATGGCGGCCGTTTGCCAAGCGGGCGGCGGAGCGCGGGCTGCGGGTCGATCTGACGGTTGCACCGGCCACGCCGATGGCCGATCCGGTTTTGCTTCGTTCGATTCTGGCCAACCTTTTCGACAATGCCGTGGACTACACACCGACGGGCGGGGAAATTGCCGTCACCGGCAGCGCCGAGGGAAAATTACGCGTGGCCAACTCGGTGGCGGCCGATTTCGCGCCGGAGGACATGGCGAGGATTTTCGACCGTTTCTGGCGAAAAGAGGCGGCGCGTACCGGGCGCGAGCATGTCGGCCTTGGGCTGAACCTCGCCCGCGCTTTCGCCGTGGCGATGGGCTGGGAGTTGACGGCGCGGCTGGAAAATGGCCGGCTGGCCTTCATGCTCGGGGTGGCGGAAAAATAATTCGCGGCGTCCGGTTGTCATCTTCCCGTAATCACTCTTGGGTTAGGATCTCACGGAATGCCGAATACATTTTCCCGCTATCTATTCTGTTGCAGCGCACTGGTGGCGCTGGCTCGCGCCGAGGTTGCGGAAAAATCTTCGGCCCCCCCTGCCACCCGGCAAATCGAACGGACGACCGCCCAGGTCGGGGGCGAGGTCACGGGCACGATGACCGACCCGGGGGTGAATGCTCCGGTGGAGTTGGTGTCCGTGACGCTCAAGCGGGCGGACGGCGCGGCGGTGCAGAGCACCCTCTCCGACAAGACGGGGCGGTTTGCTTTCACGGCGGTGCCGGCGGGTGAATACACGCTCGTCTACCATTTGACCGGCGCAGACGCCCAGGTCACGGCTCCGTTTACGGTGGACGCACAGCATCCGCGGCAGGATTTCAGCGGGCTGACCGTGGCCGGTCCGGCCGTGAGGTTGGAAGATTTCCAGGTGAAGGAGAAACAGCAGGCTTTCCTGAACACCATCGACCGCAAAACCTACAATGTCGGCAAGGAGATCCAGAGCACCACCGGCTCCGCGAGCGATCTGTTGCAGAATCTGCCCTCGGTCCAGGTCGACATCGATGGCAACGTCAGCCTGCGCGGTTCGGAAAATGTCCTGATTCTCATCGATGGCCGGACCTCGACGCTCATGGGCAAGAGCCGTGCCGAAGCGTTGCAGCAACTGCCGGCGGATTCGATCGACCGGATCGAGATCATCACCAATCCGTCGGCGAAATTCAAACCCGACGGCACGGCCGGCATCATCAACATCTTGCTCAAGAAAAAGCACGCCGCCGGTTTTTCCGGCAGTTTCAACACCGCTTATGGGAACGAGGACCGCGCCAACGCCGGCGTCAATGCAGGCTACAATTCCGGTCCCTATCAATTGTCGGGTACGGTCAGTGTCCGGCAGGATGACCGGTTGCGTCGCGCATCCGATACGCGCACGAGCGTTGATCCCGTGACCGGCATCGCGAGCACGGTGGCCAAGACCACGCTCGAGCATTCCCGGCCGCTCACCCGGATCGCGCGTCTTGGGGCCGGATACAACGCCGGCGAACACGACAAGGTCGGGCTCACGAGCAGCTTTAATGATCGCACCTTCCTGCGTCACGCCACCGATCACAATATCCTGAGCGACGGCTCCGGCCTCGTGACGACCGCGTACGACCGCACCCGCTACGATCCCGAATTCGAACGTAGTCTGGAGTGGGGGGCCAATTGGCAGCACACTTTTCCCGGAGACGACCATGAGCTGAATGTGGAATTCAAATCTTCCCGCACCGATGAGGAGGAGAACAACCATTATGCCGATATCTACCGGCTGCCGGCGATCGCGCCAACCTATGACAACACGCTGATCAGACCGTCGGAGCGCGGTTCCGAGACGATGATCGAATACAAGCGCCCGCTCGGAGAAACGGCCAAGCTCGAGGCCGGCTACACGCGAACAACCGACCGGCTGGACGCGGATTTCTATGGCGAGGCGTTGGATCCCACGAGCGGGCTTTGGGTGAAAGACGCGCAAAAATCCAACCGCTTCATGGTGGACAGCGCCATCGACGCCTTCTACGCGACGTACGGACAGACGTTCGGAAAATTCGGCTTGCTCGCCGGACTGCGCCCCGAGCTGACCAAACTGACTTCGACGCTGGTTAATACCGGCCAGGTCATTCCCAACGGCTATAACCGTGTCCATCCCACCTTGCATCTCGCCTATCAGGCCACCGACCGGCACGAATTTCAGTTGAATTACAGTCATCGCATCCATCGGCCCGAGATCGACGATCTCAACCCGTTTCCCGAATACCAGGATCCGTTCAACGTGCGTGCCGGTAACCCCTACCTGAAGCCGGAGGAGATTCATTCCGTCGAGGCCGGTTACAGTTTCCGACAAGGCGACACCAGCATCACATCCACGGTTTACCACCGCTACACCTATCACGGGTTCACGACTTTCACGCGCGACATCGGCGGCGGCGTGCTGCTGACCACGCGTGAAAATCTCTCGGTCAACCGCGCCACCGGACTGGAACTCACGGCGGATACCGAAGTGGGGAAGCTGCTGTCGCTCAATTTCAGCTCCAATACTTTTTTCAACACGATCGACGCCTCCAACCTGGGTTTCACCCCGACCAAGTCGGACATCTCCTGGACGGCCAAACTCGGCGCGACCCTGCATTTGCCGGCGAACACCCTGTTGCAGTTCAACACGAACTACACCGCCACCCGGCTGACTCCGCAGGGTTACCGCCGGCCCTCGTTCGTGGCCAACGCCGGTCTGCGACATGATTTCCGTCATAAGAAAATGGCGCTGGTTCTCACCGTTTCCGACCTCTTCAACTCTCTGAAAGAATCCACGGTGATCGACACGCCCGTCCTGCGCGAAGAAACCGTCCGCCGGCGCAGTGCGCGGATCATCTACCTCGGATTCGTCTACAATTTCGGCCAGCCCGCGAAGAAACAGAAGGACGAGCAGTTGAAATTCGACAACTCGCTGTGAGCGCTTTGGCCCGGTGTGGTCGGGCGTAACGCAGGGTGGACGAGTCCGCCCTTAATGTTTTCTTAATGCCTGTCGGGGGCATCTTAATTAGCCGGATGGCCGGTTGCACGGTATGCTGGGGGTGTCCTCAACGGACTTTCTCACCATGAACGATCTTCTATTTATTGGTCTCTCCCTGGCATTCTTCGCCATCGCCGCCGCCTACGCCCATTTCTGCGAACTGGTGCGCTGATTCCTCCTCTGCCCATTTCTCCCATGGAAATTATCCTCATCGGTTTCATCGCCCTCGCCTGCCTCGTCTACCTCGTCGTGGCCGTGCTCTGCCCGGAAAAATTCTAATCGGTTCCCTCTGACATGAACAATCCCAACGCCTGGTTCCAATTCGCCCTCTATGTCGGCGCCCTGCTGCTCATCACCAAGCCGCTCGGACTCTACCTCGTGCAGGTGCTCGACACCCGCGGTAAGACTTGGCTCGACCCGCTCGTGCGACCGTTCGAGCGGCTGACCTACCGCTTGTGCGGCGTCGATCCCACGAAGGAGCAGGGCTGGATCGGCTACACGTTTTCGCTGCTCGCCTTCAGTCTCGTGGGGCTGCTCTTCACCTATTTCATTTTGCGCTATCAGGATCACCTGCCGCTCAACCCGCAGGGTTTGGCCGGACTTTCCCCGCACCTTGCGTTCAACACCGCGGCGAGTTTCACGACCAACACCAACTGGCAGAGTTACGGCGGCGAATCGACGATGTCGTATTTTTCGCAGATGGTGGCGCTGACGATCCACAACTTCACGTCCGCTGCCGCTGGCATCGCGATCGCCGCCGCGCTCGTTCGCGGCATCGCTCGTCAGACCGCCCGGACGATCGGTAATTTCTGGGCGGATACCGTGCGGGTGACTTACTACCTGCTCGTGCCGGTCTGTCTGGTTTTTGCCCTGTTTCTCGTCTCGCAGGGCATCATCCAGAACTTCAAACCCTACACGACGGCGAAGACGTACGAGCCTTATACGATTCAGGTCCCGAAAACCGACGACAAGGGTCAGCCGGTCAATGGTGCGGACGGCAAGCCGGTGATGGTCGACCAGTCGGTCGATACGCAGACCATCGTACAGGGTCCGATGGCGTCCCAGATCGCGATCAAAATGCTCGGCACGAACGGCGGCGGCTACGTCAATGCGAACGCCGCGCATCCGTTTGAGAATCCCACGCCGCTTTCGAATTTTTTCCAGATGCTCTCGATCTTTGCGATTCCGAGCGCGCTCACGTATTACCTCGGCCGCATGGTCAAAAATCAGCGCCATGGCTGGGCGGTGTGGGGCGCGATGTTCGCGATGTTTGTCGCCGGCGTGCTCGTCTGCTGGAACGCGGAAGCCGCCGGCAATCCCATCCACCAGAAACTCGGTCTCGCTGCCGCCGATGGCAACATGGAGGGGAAAGAAATCCGTTTCGGCATTTTCAACTCGGCCCTTTTTGCCACGGTCACGACCGATGCCTCCTGCGGCGCGGTCAACGCGATGCACGACTCCTTCACGCCGCTGGGCGGACTTGTGCCGCTTTTCAATATCGAGACGGGTGAGGTCATCTTTGGCGGCGTCGGGGCCGGACTCTACGGCATGCTGATCTTTGTCGTGCTCGCCGTGTTCATTGCGGGCCTCATGGTCGGGCGCACGCCGGAATATCTCGGCAAAAAAATCGAGGCCTACGATGTGAAGCTGGTCATGCTCGTGCTGATGGTGCTTTCCGCAACCATTCTCGGCGGCACCGCGTGGGCGAGTGTCAGCGCCTGGGGACAGGCCGGGCTCAATAATGCCGGACCGCACGGGTTCAGCGAAATTCTCTACGCCTTCAGTTCGGCCGTGGGCAACAACGGCAGTGCGTTCGCCGGCCTGACCGCGAACGAACCGCATTGGGACACGACGCTCGGCCTCGCGATGCTCATCGGTCGCTTTTTGATGATCGTCCCGATTCTCGCCCTGGCCGGCAATCTGGCCGGTAAGAAGCTCATCCCCGCCAGCGCCGGCACGTTCCAGACCGAGGGATTCACTTTCGTGGTGCTGCTCATCGGCACCGTTGTGCTGGTCGGCGCGCTGACCTTTCTGCCGGCCCTGGCGGTAGGTCCGATTGTCGAGCACTACCTGATGGGCGCGGGCACTCTGTTCTGATCGGCGACACTTTCAATTCCCACTCCACTTTTCCTCCTTCTCGCCATGTCCACCAAATCCATTTCCCTTTTCGATCGAGACATCTTGTTCAAGGCGATTGTCGATTCCTTCCGGAAACTCAATCCACGCCTGCAACTGAAAAACCCGGTGATGTTCATCACGCTGCTCGGCGCGATCCTCACCTTTCAGCAACTCTTCACCTCGAAGGAACCGTTCGGCTACGTGTTGCAGGTGGCGCTCTGGCTGCTCTTCACGGTCGTCTTTGCCAACTTTGCCGAGGCCGTGGCGGAGGGCCGGGGCAAGGCGCAGGCCCGTGCACTCCGTTCGTCGCGAAAACAGCTCGTGGCGCAGCGCCGTCGGAAGGATGGCTCGCTCGAACCCGCCGATGCCTCGCAACTGCGGAAGGATGATGTCGTATTTGTGAAAGCCGGTGAATTGATTCCCGGCGATGGCGAGGTGATCGAAGGTGCCGCCTCGGTGGACGAATCAGCCATCACGGGCGAATCTGCGCCCGTCATCCGCGAAGCCGGTGGCGACCGCAGCGCTGTCACGGGCGGCACCGCCGTGCTTTCCGACACCCTTACGATCCGTATCACCGCGAATCCCGGCGAGGGTTTCCTCGACCATATGATAAGCCTGGTCGAGGGTGCGACGCGCCAGAAGACTCCGAACGAAATCGCACTCACCATTCTGCTCTCCGCGCTGACTTTTATCTTCCTGCTCGTCATTATCGCGCTGAAACCGTTCGGCATCTATGCCAACGTTGCGTTCACCATCACGACGCTGATCGCACTGCTCGTCTGCCTGATTCCCACGACGATCGGCGGCCTGCTCAGCGCCATCGGCATCGCGGGCATGGACCGGCTGCTCCAGAGAAATGTCCTCGCCATGTCCGGCCGGGCCGTCGAGGCCGCCGGTGACATCGACGTGCTGCTCCTCGACAAAACCGGCACGATCACGCTCGGCAACCGCATGGCCAGCGAATTTATCCCTGCGCCCGGTGTTTCCCCGGAGCGGCTGGCCGACGCCGCGCAACTCGCCTCGCTGGCGGATGAAACTCCCGAGGGCCGCAGCATTGTGGTCCTCGCCAAAGAAAAATTCGGGCTGCGTGGCCGTGAACTGGGGCCACCCCACGCCCTCTTTGTGCCTTTCACGGCGCAGACACGCATGAGCGGCGTTGATCTTTCCGCCGTGGGCGGCCAGCCCGCCCGTTCGATCCGGAAAGGCGCCGCCGCCAACGTCAAGGCGTGGGTCGAGTCGCAAGGCGGTGCGTTCCCTGCTGCCGTCACCGAGAATGTGGACAATATTTCCCGCCAAGGCGGCACTCCGCTCGTGGTCGCCGATGGCCGCGAGGTGGTGGGCGTTATCTTTCTCAAGGACGTCGTGAAGGGTGGCATCAAGGAACGTTTCGCCCAGCTCCGGGCAATGGGCATCCGTACAGTCATGATTACCGGCGACAATCCGCTCACCGCCGCCGCGATCGCGGCCGAGGCCGGGGTGGACGATTTCCTTGCCCAGGCCACGCCTGAGATGAAACTGGCGCGGATCCGCGAAGAACAGGCGGCGGGCCATCTTGTGGCGATGACGGGTGACGGCACCAACGACGCGCCCGCTCTGGCACAGGCCGATGTCGGCGTGGCCATGAACACCGGCACGCAGGCCGCGAAGGAAGCCGGCAACATGGTCGATCTCGACTCGAATCCGACCAAGCTCCTCGAGATTGTCGAGATCGGCAAACAGATGCTCATCACCCGCGGCGCGCTCACGACCTTCAGCATTGCGAACGACATCGCAAAGTATTTCGCGATCATTCCCGCCATGCTGGTCGGGGTGTTTCCGGCCATCGCGCCGCTCAATGTCATGCACCTGGCCTCGCCGCTGAGTGCGATCCTCAGCGCGGTGATCTTCAACGCCCTCATCATCATCGCGCTCATTCCGCTCGCGTTGAAAGGCGTCGCGTATCGTCCGATCGGCGCCGCCGCCATGCTCCGCCGCAACCTCTTCGTCTACGGCTTCGGCGGCATCATCATCCCCTTCATTGGCATCAAGGTGATCGATGTCCTGATCAACGCCATTCACCTCGTTGGATAAACCGCGCTCGTTCTCCTGCTCGCAATCAATCTTCCCATGAAAACGTTTCTCACTGAAATCAAAATCTCCCTCCTCCTGACCCTGGTGTTTGCGATTCTGCTTTGCGGCGCCTATCCGCTCGCCGTCTGGGCCGGCGGCCAGGCGCTGTTCGCCGACAAGGCCAACGGCAGTCTGATTGCGGAGCCGGATGGCACCGTGCGCGGCTCCCTGCTTCTCGCCCAGAATTTTTCGAGTGAGAAATATTTCCAGCCGCGTCCGTCGGCCGCCGGCACGGGTTTCGATGCCACCAGTTCCTCGGGCACCAACCTTGGCCCGACCAGCCAGAAACTGGCCGATAGCATCAAGGCTGCCGTTGTCGCCTACCGCACCACCAACGGCCTCGCGACCGATGCGGCTGTTCCTGCTGATGCGGTCACCTCCTCCGGCAGCGGACTCGATCCGCACATCAGCCTGGCCAACGCACAGCTTCAGGCGGCGCGCATCGCAAAGGCGCGCAGTTTGTCCCTCGAAAAACTCCAAGCTCTCATCACTGCGCACACGGAGGATCGCGACTGGGGGATCTTTGGCGAGCCACGGGTGAATGTCCTGCAGCTCAACCGCGCCCTGGATCAACATGAAGGCCGATGATCACGATTTTCGTCTGGACGTTGATCCCAAGGCTCCGGCTCCGCTTGGTAAGGATATTCGGGTTCTGATCGTGCTGATCGTCCTCGCGGCCTTGATGGCGGTTCTTTGGTTCGCCGATCCCTCTCACCAGCCAAACGGCGAATCTCGCGCTGAGTGGCCGGTTGCCCAGCCGGCCAAACCATGATGCTTTTCTGACATGAATGGTTCCGTTCATCGGGTGGGCTTATCCGGTCGGTCCACGTCGGTCGTTTTGCCCCTCCCATCGAGCCTTTGTTGGAAAGGAATGGTCCCCGCTCATGAATGCAAATGCTGGCTCCATGAGTCAGGTAAATCAGGGGTCAAACCCGTAGCAGGCGAATTTCTCCAGCAATGAAACGCAACCCTGCTGCCCGTCCGCTGTCATTGCATGCGCCGTGCTCATTCGTGACTAAATTGTGCAATGTCTGTGCCGATAATTTCCCCCATGAACTCCATTGTGACCAAACCCGTGTGCTACGAATTCTGTTTTCCGGAAAAGGACACGCTGGTGCGGGTCGAAGTGGCGGGCGACGTTGTGACCGTGCGCGCCACGCGAGATACTTTCAACGAGCAACGCAAAGCCAGCTTCGTGCGCGAACTGGCGGCCGAGGGTTTCATCGCGGATTTTTACCGGTGGTTTTCGCCGGCCGGACCGGAATCCTATCTTGGGGTGCGGTGGATGGTCGATTACCGGTGGCTGGTGATTCCCGCCTATGCCATCGCCACCGCCCGGCGCTTCATGCTTCGGCTTTTCGCCGCCAGCGGTATGGTCTGGCTGTTCCTGATGGGTATGCTCTTTGTGGGTTAGCCTGCCCGGTCGGTTTTTCGTCGCTCCCGTTCTATAGGTGGGTTAGCTGTCATGGGTCGGTTCCGTCACCTGTGATCCGACCTTAGATGCCCGACCATCGCCCTGATCCAGACGCCCTGCTCGCTTCGTTGCACCGCGAGGAAGCCCGGGCGAAGCGCGGCCATTTGAAAGTTTTTCTCGGGATGTGTCCGGGCGTAGGCAAGACTTTCGCCATGCTCCGGGCCGCTCATGAGGAATTGCGGGACGGAGCCGGCGTGGTCGTGGGCATCGTCGAAACGCATGGCCGGATTGAAACCGAGGCGCTCCTTGCCGGCCTGACCGTCGTTCCACGCCGGGTCATCGAGTATCGCGGCACGCAGCTTACCGAAACCGATCTCGAAGCTATCCTGGCGCTTAAACCCCGGCTTGTGCTGATGGACGAGCTCGCCCATACCAACGCTCCCGGTTCTCGCCATACGAAGCGTTGGCAGGACGTGGTCGAACTGATCGACGCCGGCATCAATGTGTTCACGACGCTCAACGTGCAGCACGTCGAATCACGCGCGGATGCTGTCCGGCAGATCAGCGGGGCGCAGGTGCATGAAACCGTGCCCGATTCGGTGATCGATCTGGCGGACGAAATCGAACTGATCGACCTCACGCCCGCCGCGCTGCGCGAGCGTTTGCGCGAGGGCAAGGTCTACCTGGGCTCGCGTGCCGTGGCCGCGCAGGAAAATTTTTTCCAGGAGTCCAACATCACCGCCTTGCGCGAGCTGGCCCTGCGTTTCACGGCCGAGCGCGTCGATCGCCGGCTCCGCGAATTGCGTGCCGGCAGCAGCAAGCGGATTGTCTGGCGCAGCGGCGAGAGGCTGCTCGTCGCCGTGGGCCCCAGTCCGTTTTCCACCCAGTTGGTCCGCTGGACGCGCCGCATGGCCGCCGCCTTGGGCGCGCCGTGGGTTGCCGTGCATATTGAAAGCTCGATGCCGCTGCCTGCCGAGGAGCAGCGGTTGCTCGACAAGAACCTCGCGCTCGCCCGCGAGCTCGGCGCGGAAGTCGCCGTCACGCACGATGACGATATTGCCGCTGCGCTCGTGCGGGTGGCGCTGCATCACAACGCGACGCAGATTGTCGTCGGCAAACCCCGCGTGCGCCGCCTGAACGACCTGTTGCGCGGTGGCACCTTGGTGGACCGGTTGATCCGGCTGGGCGGCAACATCGACATCTATGTGGTGCCGGCCGAGAAGGACCAGCGACCGCGCCGGTTGCTGACCATCGACCGGAGCCTGCGCAGCTCACCTCAGGAATACGGTCTGGCGGCGGGGACCGTGGCCGTCATCACTCTGCTCGGGCTGTTGCTGCCGGCAGATACCTATCTGGCGATCGGCCTGGTTTTCCTGCTGGCCGTGATCATCCTCAGCCTGCGGATCGGGCGTGGTCCGGTGCTGGCGGTGGGCGTGCTCAGCGCGCTGACGTGGAATTTCCTCTTTATCCCGCCACGCTTTACTTTTTATATCAGCAAGGTCGAGGACGTCACTTTGTTCTTCACCTACTTTGTGGTGGCGCTCGTGACGGGTCACCTCACGTCGCGCATCCGGGCGCAGTCGCACAATGAGCGGCGGCGCGAAGAGCGCGCCACGGCGTTGTTTGAGCTGACGCGGGCGCTGTCCACCGCACGTACGCTCGATGACGCGATTTTTGCGGCCCTGCGTCAGGCGGACGAACTCTTTCAGGCGAAGACCGCGCTGCTGCTGGCCGATGGCACCGGGGTCACACCCCACTTTGCCGGTTCGTTTCCCATCGACGACAAGGAGCGGGGTGTGGCCGACTGGGTTTTCCGCAACCGGCGGCCGGCGGGCCGGTTCACCGACACGTTGCCCGGCAGCGCAGCGTACTATCTGCCGCTGGTGCGCGAGGACAAGTCCTTGGGTGTGCTCGGAATCGCGGTGCCCGAGGCACAAGTCTTGAGCCTTGCCCAGCGGGATTTGCTGGAGGCGTTTGCCCGGCAGCTCGCCCTTAACGTGGAGAGCGAATCCTTGCGCGAAGCCGGCGAACGGGAAAAACTCCTCGCTGAGTCCGACAAGCTCCATCGCGTGTTGCTCGACAGCGTCTCGCACGAGTTGCGGACGCCCCTGGCGGTGATCACCGGTTCGCTCGAGAACCTGACCGGCGCTACCCCCGCATTGCAGGCCGACCTTGTCGCCGAAGGCCGTGCCGCCGCGCGCCGGCTCAACCGGCTGGTCGGCAACCTGCTTGACCAGACGCGGCTGGAGAGCGGCACGCTCAAGCCCCATCTCGACTGGTGCGACGCGCACGATCTGGTGAATGCCGCATTGGAAGGCACGCGCGACGCGCTGGCGGGGCATCCGCTCGATGCCGTGGTGCCCGACGACATGCCGCCCATTCGCGCCGATTTCGCGCTGATGGAACAGGCGCTGGCCAATTTGCTGCTGAATGCGGCCCGGCACACGCCCGAAGGAACCGCCGTATTCCTGACGGCTGGTGTTGAACATGGGGGCACGCGGGCATTTTTCACCGTGGCCGATCGCGGGCCGGGCTTTCCGCTCGAAATGCGCGAGCGGCTTTTCAAGAAGTTCGAACGCGGCGACGCCGCGCGCGCCGGCGGTCTCGGCCTCGGGCTGTCAATCGTACGCGGCTTTGTGGTGGCGCAGGGCGGTGACATCATGGTGGGGGAAAATCCCGGCGGCGGAGCGGTGTTTACCATTTACCTTCCCTACAAACCACACGGTGATGTGCCGGTCGAATGAACCCGCCTGCTCCCACCATCTTGATTGTCGATGACGAGCCGCAGATCCGCCGGCTGTTACGCGTGAGCCTGGACGCCGCCGGCTACGAGGTGAACGAAGCCGACAACGGACGGCTTTGTCTCACCAAGGTGGCGACCCATGCGCCCGACGCGATCATCCTTGATCTCGGGCTCCCCGATCTGAGCGGCTTGGAAGTCCTGCGCCAGTTGCGCGAGTGGACGCAGGTGCCGGTCCTGGTGCTCACCGTGCTCAAGGCGGAGAGCGACAAGGTGGCGGCGTTGGATGCGGGGGCGGATGATTATCTGACCAAGCCATTCGGGGCCGCCGAGCTGGCGGCGCGATTGCGCGCCTTGTTTCGCCGGGTGAAAAAGGAGGACGAACCCGCGAAACTGACCTTCGGAGACATCACCGTGGATTTTGCGGCCCATCTGGTGTGGCGCGGTGGCGTGGAGGTGAAGCTGACCGAACGAGAGTACGATTTTTTTCGACTGCTGGTCCTGCACCGCGGCAAGGTGGTGACGCACCAGCAGATCCTGCGCGAACTCTGGGGACCAAAGGCGGAGGGCAACACCCATTATCTCCGGGTGCATATGACCCACTTGCGGCAAAAACTCGAGGCCGAACCGCATCGGCCGCGTCACTTGAAGACCGAGTCGTGCATTGGCTACCGGTTTGTCGAGGAATAGCCCATGGACCGCCTCACGCTCTTCGGCCTGTTTGCCGTCACCGCCATGCTGGTGTGCTACGCGCTGGAAGATCGCAGCCCGTGGTTTATTTTGGCTTTCGCGGGTGCGTGTGTGCTGGGCTCGGTTTACGGCTTTATGCAGGGGGCATGGCCCTTTGGGTTGATCGAGGCCATTTGGTCTTTGGTCGCGGCGCGCCGCTGGTGGCGGGCGCCGTCGCGCTGATTGCCCATAAGTGGCGTCCGGCAACCGGGCGACTGTGGAGGAGCGATGAAAATCTATTTTGCAACTGAGCCGTTCGATTCATCGTCGACCCGGATGGGCAGAATGACGAAGGGCAGGTTGGAGAGAAAGAACCGGCGCTGCAGGGTGAAGACAGTGTGATTGTGCAGCCAGCGGGTGAGCCGGGTTTCGCGGGTGAAAAGCAATTGGCCCGCGAAGAAGACATGGTTCGGAAAATCCTTGGCCGAATTCCGGGCGAGATGCATCACCTCTCCGATGAGGTCATGGCCGACGGCGGTGTAGTGCGACGAGCCGTAGCCGCGAGTGCGGGCCCATTTGACGTAACGCTCGGCCTCCTCGGTGGTGTGGGTGCGAAGTGCCTCGATGTCGGCCGCACCCTTGAAGTTTCCGGCGTCAACGGTGCCAGCGCCACCGGCGGCGGCG
>CAZIQP010000089.1:0-16199 GCA_964541315.1 uncultured Opitutaceae bacterium | reverse complement strand
TGATCCACGGGCTGAATAAAATGCTTAACGCCCATCCCAGTTGGGACAGCGATTCGATCCTCACCGCCAATGTCTCGGTGGATGAAAGATATTTTGATGCGGATAAACGCCGGGCTTTTTATGAAGAATTGTCCCGCCATCTCGCCCTCATCCCCGGGGTCGAGGCGCAGGCCCTGTCCTCTACGCTGCCCACCGACGGCGGTGGCCGCGGCGAGGACGTTTTCAAGGAGGGGCAGGACTCATCCGTCGCCAACCTGCCTAAGGCCAACACCTATCTGGTGACACCGGGCTACTTCAAAACGCTCGGCATTCGTCTCATCGAAGGCCGGACCTTCCCCGACAATGTTTCCGCGACGTCGGTCGAGCAAACCGTCGTCAACGAGTCGTTGGCGAAGCAATTCTGGCCGAATGAAAGCGCCATCGGCCAACGCCTCGGGACGAAAAGTGCAGATGGCAAAATCACCCTGCGCGAGGTGATCGGCGTGGTCGCTGACGTGGAAGACGCCATCGCTTTCACCGAACCGACCACCCGCCTGCAATACTACACCACAATCATTCATAGTCCGTGGTCGTGGTTCCAGATCGCGGTTCGCGGCCGGAATCCCCAGCATTTCGCCAATGACCTGCGCCGCGCCGTTGCCAATGCATCCCCGGATGCCGCCGCCCGTTTCGTTCGGACAGTGGCCGAGATTCGCGACTCGGATTTGCACAATGTCGTCGTGATCAATGGCGTCCTGTTTGCCTTTGCCGTGCTCGGCCTCGTGCTGGCCAGCGTGGGACTCTACGGCATCGTGGCCAACAACGTGAGCCAGCGCATGGGCGAGTTTGGCATCCGCCTCGCGCTCGGGGCGCGGCAGGCCGATGTCCTGCACCTCGTGCTGCGCCAAAGCCTGTGGCTGACCCTGGTCGGTCTCCTGTTCGGGGCCATCGGTTCCTACCTGCTTGGCCTGGCGCTTCGGCCCAGTCTCGGCCTGATGATTGCCCAGAATAATTCAATCCTCATCGGCACCTGCATCATGATCTTCGCCGTCGCCTTCCTCGCCACCTGGTTCCCCGCCCGCCGCGCCACCACGGCCGATCCCATCGCCGCGCTGCGCGCGGAGTGACGAACCAGTATCGAGCATCGAGTAACGAGTAGTGAGCATATCGAACCACTGACCTGCGTCCGCCACCTACTCGCCACCCGCTACTCTCTGCTCGCTACTTTCTTCCCATGTCCGACCTTCGCTTCGCCCTGCGCTCCCTGCGCAAGACTCCCGGCTTCACCACCGTCGCCATTCTTATGCTCGCTCTCGGCATCGGCCTGAGCGCCTCGTCCTTCAGCATGGCGAATGCGTTTCTCCTGCGCAATGTCCCGTACCCTGAGCCCGACCAACTTGTCCGCCTCTATGTCACTTGGCCGCAGACCACGGAGGGCCGCTTCAGCCCGGGCAACGCACACGCTCTCCGCCAAGCCACGACGACACTCAAGAGCGTGGCGATTTACACCCGCGATGCGTATTCGCTCGGCGAACCCGGCCAGCCCGCCGAACGCGTCCAAGGCATGACCGCCACCGCGAACTTCTTCGAACTCATCGGCGTACAGCCCTTCCTCGGCAGGGGTTTTGTTACCGGTGACGATCTGCCGGATAAGACCCACATTGCCGTCATCACTCATCGGACCTGGGTTCGCCGGTATGCGGCGGATCCCACCGTCATCGGCCGCACCGTCCGGTTGAACACAGAATCCTACACGATCGTCGGCGTGCTGCCGCAAACTTTTGACGCGCCGCTTGTCTGGGGCCCCGTCGATTTCATTATCCCCCAGACAATTTTCCAAGGATTCGAATCCGATTTCAAAGACTCCTGGCTCAACCTCGTCGCCCGGCTCAAGCCCGGTAGTTCGCTGCCGCAAGCTCGCGCCGAACTTGATCTGCTCGCCACCCGCCTCGTGAAGGAACACCCGAAGGAAAATGCGGGTGCCGGCCTGCGCCTCGCACGCCTTCATGACTCCAACATGGACAATGTCAGCCGCACTCTCCTGTGGCTGATGACCGCCATCTCGCTCGCCATGCTGCTCATTGCCTGCGCGAATCTCGCGAGCCTCCAAATCGCCCGCGCCCTCGGTCGCAGCCGCGAATACGCTGTTCGCGCCGCGCTGGGCGCCGGCCGGCGCGAACTCATGCTCCCGTTGCTGATGGAAAGCCTCGTCCTCTCCCTCCTCGGCGGCATCGGCGGTCTCTTCGTCGCTTCGTGGTCCAATGACATCATCGGCCACTATCTTCGCATCAACAACGAACCCGGCTACATCATTCCCCTGGACAGTCGCGTTCTGGTTTTCTCGGCACTTGCCTCCGTCCTCAGCGGCTTCGCCTTCGGCCTCGCCCCCGCGTGGCTCGCGGCCCGTTCCTCTGCCGCCGAAGCACTCAAGGAGGGCTCGCGCGGTTCCACCTCCGGCCGCTCGCACCAACGCCTCAAGAGTTCACTGATCATCTGCGAACTCGCGCTCGCCCTCGTCCTGGTCGGCGTGGCTTCGTCTTTCGGCATTGGCGCAAAATCCTTCGTCTATCGTCAGGTCGGCTGGGACATCGACGGCCTGTTTGCCGGCTATCTCGCGTTGCCCTACAACCAATACAACGACAACACCAAGAACCGCGCCTTTCAACGCGCCCTGCTGGAGAAGCTCGCCGTCATCCCCGGGGTGGAACACGCGGTGATTTGCGGCGATCTCCCGTTGTTTTACCTCGGTGGCGGTACCCGTCCCCTCAGGATTGAAGGCCAGCCGGACGTCGAGCGCGGACACGAGCCGCTCACGGAAACCGTCTCGGTCAGTCCCGACTATTTCTCCGCCCTGCGCATCAACGTCAAAGCCGGGGCCGTCTTTACCGCAGCGCTGACCGAGACCGATCCCGCAGTCGCCGTCGTCAACGAATCCTTCGCCCGCCGATTCTGGCCCGGCGAAAGTGCGATCGGCCGACGCGTGCGTCTGGGTGACGACGAAAAATGGGTCCAGATTATCGGTGTCGTGGGTGATGTGAAATTTCTCGGCCGCTTTGAAGCGCCCGAGACAAGGCTCCAGCTTTACCAGCCCCACATCCAGGCGCCGAACCGTTACCTCGCGCTCGTCCTGCGCTCCAACGTTTCGCCGGATTCCCTGGCTCAAAGCATGCGAAAGGCCGTGGCCGAACTCGACGCCGACGTCCCGGTCGCGCAACCAAGCACCGCCCGCTCCAATATCGAGCGCGCGCTTTCCAACGTTAATCTCGTCATCATCAACCTCGGCATCTCCGCCGGCATGAGCCTGCTCATCGCGGGCATCGGTCTCTTCGGCGTGATCTCCCAGCTCACGATGCAGCGCACCCGGGACATTGGCGTCCGGATGGCACTCGGCGCGCAGAGAGGCGACATCCTGCGCCTCATTCTTGGCGGCGGCATCAAGCTCATGGCGATCGGGCTCGCCCTCGGGATACCCGGATTTTTTGCCCTCAATCATTTGCTTCGCTCCGTCATGCCCTCGATCGAATTCCCCGGTCTGTGGCTTCTTGCCGCCAACCTCGCCGTGCTCTCCGCCGCCATGCTTCTCGCCTGCTACCTCCCCGCCCGACGCGCCACGAAGATCGATCCGACGGTCGCGCTGCGCGCGGAGTAGCTCCGCGAAGCAACAAGCGCCGATAAGCAAAACCGGTCAAAGCCCGCCAACATTTTCAACCACCCGGGCCTGCCACTTTATCCTCATTACTTGTCCCATTCTTCCATCCCCATGCTCTCTCACTTGCGATATGCCATCCGCCATCTGTGCAAATCACCTAGCTTCACCGCCACAGCTCTTGCCACACTCGCTATCTGCCTCGGCGCGAATCTCACGATTTTCGCCGTAGTCGATTCCATACTTCTCCGCTCGCTCCCTTATCCGGATGCGAACCGCCTCGTCACGATATATCACAGCTACCCCAAGGCCAACATCCCCCGCAACGACCCTTCGATCACTTCTTACTACGAGCGCCGGGGCAATATTCCGGCATTTTCTTCCCTCGCGGCCATCAGCCAGACTACTTCCGTCGTCGGCGAGACCGGTGCAACTATGATCGAAAATGTTGGCCGCGTCTCGCCCGAGTTCTTCGCCACTCTCGGCATTGAGCCGTTCATGGGCCGGACGTTCAGGGACGCGGAGATGACCTACCAGACAGACAACGTCGCTATCATCAGCTACGAATACTGGCGCAGCCATTTCAACTCCGATCCCGCCGTGCTGGGAAAATCAATCCGTCTCGGCGGACTCGCACGCCAAATCATCGGCGTGCTGCCCCCGGACTTCCGCTTTCTCTCTTTCACGGCTCCGATATATTCGCCGCTTTCTTCCGAGGAATCCGAACACAATCTCCAGGCCCGTCACACCACCGGCCCCATTCAGATCGCCCGGCTTGCGCCGCAGGCAACTCTCGCTGACGCCCAATCGCAAATCGACGCCTACACTGCGGCACACGCCGCCGAGTACCCTCAGGCACAAATGGTGGCCGACGCCGGCTTCCGCATTTTTGTAGTGCCGCTCCACGCGGATCACGTCGCCTCGATCCGGCCTACCCTTCTCCTCCTGCAAGCCGCCGCGTTGTTTCTCTTGATAATCGGTGGAGTCAACCTCGCCAACCTGCTCCTGATCCGCGCCATCGGCCGCTCCCGTGAACTGGCCATCCGCCAGTCGCTCGGTGCCAACCCGGGGCACGTCGTGCAGGAGGTGATGACGGAAACCATGTTACTGACGGTCGCTGGTACTATGCTGGGACTTTTGGCCGGCGCATTTGGCATCGATCTTCTCGCCAAATTCGGCGCAGCCCATCTGCCACTCGGGGCTTCTATGGTCTTCGACAGCCGACAGGTTGGGATCGCGCTGCTCGGGGCCTTTGTCATCGGGATTTTTATCGGACTACCCGTCGTCTGGTTCAACCTGCGCAGCCGGCTCGCAGTCGCACTCCAAAGCGAATCGCGCGGAAGCAGCGCCAGTCGCGGCACCCAGCGGCTGCGCCACGGTTTCATTGTCGCTCAGATTGCGCTGGCCTTCGTGCTGCTGTCCGGCGCCGGCCTCCTCGGTCTCAGCCTGAGGCGCGTGATGTCCGTGTCGCCTGGTTTCCGCACCGATCACTTGATCACCGGGCGGTTCACACTCCCGTGGTCCGGTTATCACGACGGAACCAGCTTCCCTCACTTCTTTGACCGGTTGAGTGAGAAATTGCTCGGCCTCCCCGGCATAAGCGCGGCGGGGGCGATTTCCGATCTGCCGCTGAGTGGCACGGGCCAACGCAGTGTCATGATCATTCCCGGCTACACGCCGAAGCCGGGCGAATCGGTAACCGTGCATGACCGTTTCGGAGTGGCTGGCGATTACTTCGCCGCCATGGGCATACCGCTGCGTGCCGGCCGCTTCCTAAACCACGTCGACGAATCATTCGAAGTCTTCAACTGCGTGGTCGACGAGAATTTCGCCCGGCGCTACTGGCCCGAAGGCGAAGCGGTGGGCAAGCAGTTGTACCGCGGTTCCAGCATCGAGCCTGGCGAAAAACCTTACACCATTGTCGGCGTGGTGGGCGCCGTGAAACAGTCCGGCCTCACAGAGACGAACCCAGCAGGCACTGTTTATTTCGCCTACAACCAGGTCTGGATTCGCGACTACTTTCTGGTCGCCCGGACGAGCCTTCCCCCCGAAGCATTAACCAACACGCTTGCCAAAATTATTCGCGAAATCGATCCCGAGCTGCCGCTGACCAACCTCCGTTCGATGGATGTCCGCATTGCCGACAGTCTCGCCGGTCGACGTTCTCCTGCGCTGCTCGCCGGTATTTTTGCAGTAACGGCGCTGTTGCTGGCCGTGATCGGACTCTATGGTGTCATGTCGTACACAGTGGCGCAGCGCACCAGCGAATTCGGCATACGCCTGGCCCTTGGCGCGCAGCCAAAAGACGTGCTGCGAATGATCTTCGGCCAGGGTGCCCGCCTGACCATCATCGGACTCTCCGCCGGTTTGGCAGGCTCCCTCTTGCTCACGGGTACGATGTCCTCGTTCCTCTTTGGTGTGAAAGCCAACGACCCGATCGCCTTGGTCGGTGTCGCAGTGCTCCTCGCCGTCGTAACCGCCATCGCCTGCTACCTCCCCGCGCGCCGCGCCATGAAGGTCGATCCCATGATCGCGCTCCGCGCGGAGTGATGGCCAGTAGCGAGCAGATCAAAGCCCGGAACTCAATCCCAGTGAAGTCAGGACCCAGCGAATGAATCATTTTCTTATCCTGTGCATGGGTACTTCGTGAAAAAAGAGCTGGGTCACTCGTAGTCCATCCCGGCATTGACACCCGGCCAAACCCTGTGGCCAAATATCCGTTCGGCCCTGCATCGTAAGCAGGACCAAAACCAAATCCTCCCATGTCGATGTCTCCGCTCGAAGAACTCCGCCACTCGTGCTCGCACGTCCTGGCGACCGCCGTCCTCCGCGTCTACCCAGATGCCAAACTCGACATCGGTCCGCCCACCGACACCGGTTTCTACTACGACATCGATCTTGACCATAAGCTGACGATGGAAGACCTCGCCAAGATCGAGGCGAAGATGAAGGAAGTCATCGACGAGAACCAGCCTTTCACCCGGAAGGAAGTTCCGCGCGAAGAGGCCGAACAGATCATCCGCTCCCGTGGCCAGGAACGCTACAAGCTCGGCCGTCTCGCCGACATCCCCGCTGGTGAAGCGATTTCCTTCTACACGAACGGCGAATTCTCCGACCTCTGCGCCGGTACCCACGTCCGCTACACTTCCAAGATCAAAGCCTTCAAGCTGCTCTCCATCGCCGGCGCGTATCACCGCGGCGATGAAACGAACAAGCAGCTCCAACGCATCTACGGCACCGCTTTCGCCACGAAGGACGAACTCGCGAATTACCTCACCCAGCTCGAACAAGCAAAGCTCCGTGATCACCGCAAGCTCGGCAAGGAGTTGAAACTTTTCCACATCGACGAAGAAGTCGGCCAAGGCCTCATCCTCTGGACACCGAACGGCTCCATTCTCCGCCAGCAGTTGCAGGACTTCATTTCCGGCGAGTTGAAAAAACAGGGCTACTCCCAAGTCTTCACCCCGCACATCGGCAGCCTAGCGCTGTACAAGACCTCGGGCCATTTCCCTTACTACAAGGAATCCCAGTTCGCCCCGATCGTGGAGAAAGAATTCCTCGATCAGCTCACCGCTTCCGGCTGCTCCTGCGCCGAGATGGCCAACCGCATCGAGGCGGTTTCCGCGAAGTTCGCCCACGACGTCAACACCCGCACCGGCAAGGAAACCATCACGAAGGACCGCATTCTGCCCGAGGACCAGCTCATCGACGGCTTCCTGCTGAAGCCGATGAACTGCCCGCACCACATCAAAATTTTCGCCTCGCAGCCGCACTCGTACCGCGATCTGCCGGTGCGCCTCGCCGAGTTCGGCACCGTTTACCGCTGGGAACAGTCCGGCGAGCTCAACGGCATGACACGCGTCCGCGGCTTCACGCAGGACGACGCCCACCTTTTCTGCACGGAGGAACAGGTGCCGCAGGAAATCATCGGCTGTCTCTCGCTCGTGAAGACCGTGCTCACCACCCTCGGCATGGCCGACTACCGCGTACGCGTCGGCCTGCGTGATCCGGATTCCAACAAATACACCGGCGAAGCCGCCAACTGGGACAAGGCCGAGAACGCCTGCCGCGAAGCCGCCAAGACGCTCGGCGTTCCTTTCACCGAGGAGCCCGGCGAGGCCGCGTTCTACGGCCCGAAGATCGACTTCGTCATCAAGGACGTGATCGGCCGCGAGTGGCAGCTCGGCACCGTGCAGGTGGACTACAACCTGCCCGTCCGCTTCAACCTCTCCTACATCGGCGCCGACAACACCTCGCACCGTCCCGTGATGATCCACCGCGCGCCCTTCGGCTCGATGGAGCGTTTCTGCGGCGTGCTCATCGAACACTTCGGCGGCGACTTCCCGCTCTGGCTCGCGCCCGAGCAGATCCGGCTCGTCACGATCAGCGACAAGGGCCTCGACTACGCCAAGGCCACGCTCAACCAGCTCCTCGGCGCCGGCCTCCGCGCGTCGATCGACATGCACGCCGGCAAACTCGGCGCGAAGATCCGCACCGCCGAACTCGACAAGATTCCGTACGTGCTCGTGCTTGGCCAGAAGGAGGAGGAAACCCAAAGCGCGTCCGTTCGCTCCCGCGCCAAGGGCGACGAAGGCGTCCACACCATCGCCAGTCTCATCGCCCGTTTCCAAGCCGAAGTCGCCACCCGCGCCCTGCCGGAGAAGCGAGTGGTCACCGCCGCGCCGAATCAGCCGAAAGCCAACTGAGCTTCCTTGTAGCAGCCTGCTTGCAGGCGATTCACCACCGAGATTTTTCACAGCCGGAAACAGAGTGAACAAAGATTGATCCGTCTGATTCGAGAGATCCCTCCCGGTCCGTCTTCACCACCCTCCTGCCTTTCTTCTGTTTCCTCCTGTAAAATCAAATGCCTTGGAAAGAAGAACTGGAAGCCATCCTCGGTGCCCGCGCGCACGGGCAGTCGGAGGAAATCATTCCGCGCTTGAAATCGCTCGACGAACGCCACCCAAACGTTGCCGAAATTAACTACCAACTTGCGTGGAGTTGCGATGTGCTCAGCCGCGCCGCCGACGCCCTGCCCTATTACGAGAAAGCCATCGCCCTCGGCCTGCCACCCAACGAACTCTCCGGCGCGTTGCTCGGGCTCGGCAACATCCTGCGTGCGCTCGGTCAACCGGTGCGTGCTACAGACGTGCTCCGCTCCGGCAAAGCCCAGTTTCCCGAGAACCGCGAGTTCGACGTCTTCCTCGCCCTCGCGCTCCACGACTTGGGTCGGCACGCCGAAGCCATGCAGCTCCTGCTCGAAACCCTCTGCGACACGACCGAAGACCCCGGGCTCACCACCTACCAGCGCGCCATCCGCCACGCCGCGGCAAAATTGTAAGCAAACAAATTGACGTGATTTTCTGGCATTAGTCAGGGAATGTGCGTGAATCCGGGCAAAACAAAATGTTCGGAATCATTGTCATCATCGCCGCGATCGGCATTTGGTACAAATGGTACGCCAGTCTCAGCGCCACGTTCGCTCCCGCCGCGAAAACCAACACTCGAATCCTGCTCGGTCTTTTGCCGGTCATCTGTCTGATCATTTTCAGCACAGCGTTTTTTCGCTATGCTGATCCCAGTGAAACCGATGAGATCGATTACGCCTTGGGCTTTATTGGACTGTTCATATTCAGTCTGCGGCTGATACTTGAAATGCTCCCCGTACTCGGCATTCAACCGCTCAACGACAGTCTTGAACGGGCCAATCCCGCGATCATCCCAGTTGTTATCGGCATTATGCTGGGAGTAACCGCACTCAACATCGGTGCCAATATCGGCCGAGGCAATGAGATCGGCACCACTCTGTTTCCTTTGGGTCTGGGCCTCGGTCTGTGGTTTGGCTTTGGCGTCTTGCTGGCCACCATCACGTCTTTGATCGAGCGCATTACCATTACCCGCGAGAGTTTCGCGGGATGGAATTTCGGCCTTATTTGGTTTACGGCCAGCCTGCCGTTGGCCAAGGCCGCTGCCGGTGATTGGATTTCTTTGCCCGCAACCATCATCGACGCCGCAGGCGCGCTGCCGGCACTTCTCGCCCTGTTGATCACCGCGCGTCTGCTGACAAACTCTCCTTGGCAAACCGAATTCAAGCACCGGCCCGTGGTCTTAATTGCGGTCTGTGCGACAATCGTGACGGTCACTCTCCTTCTGCCCCTCGCGTCCACCTGGTAGATGAAAGTTTCCTGAATGGACCTTCGCACCCGTTTTGATTCCTGGCAGTGTACCGCTCCGTTGCCGACCGCGTCGCATCGTGAGATCGTCCGGGAGATGAACCTAAGCGGATGCAAATGGGATACGCAGATGGGGGACATCCCGACGCTCGCACCCTTTGCCCTCGTGTTGCCCCGCAGCGACTGGCTGTGCCTTGCCGCCTTGGCCGAGGCGCTGTCGCGCGAGATGGTCGCACTCGAGCGCCAGCTCCACGATCGCCCTGACTTATGGTCCCGTCTCGGCTTACCGAAGCAATTGCTGCAGGTATTGAATCGCGACGAACCGTGGACACCCGCCGCTGCACGCATCGTGCGCTATGACTTTCACCCGACAGCCAAGGGGTGGCAGATTTCCGAGGTGAACAGCGATGTTCCCGGAGGATTCAATGAATCCTCAACTTTCACTCGGTTGATGGCCGAACAAAATTGCGGCTGCCAGGCAGCCGATGATCCGATGGCGGAATTCACCGCCGCGCTCACCCACAGTGTGAACGGTATTCCCCGTCTCGCGTTGCTGGCTGCCCCTGGCTACACGGAGGACTGGCAAATTATTTCTGGCTTGGACTCCGCATTCAGACGACACGGCATCGAAGCCTGCCTAGCCCGCCCCGAACAACTAACGTGGGAAAACAACCGGGCTTTCATCCGTCAGGCGGGCAAGCTCCAACCCATCGGAGGCATCCACCGTTTCTATCAAGGAGAATGGCTCACACGCCTTCCAGTTGAGAAATGGCGTCACTTGCTGCGGGGCGGACTCACGCCGGTCTGCAATCCTGCCATCGCCATTCTGAGCGAGAGCAAACGCTTGCCGCTCCTGTGGCCGGAACTGAAGACCGATACCCCCACATGGCAGAGCGTGCTCGCAGAAACTCGGCCCAGTACCGTGGCTCTCCGCAACGGCCTGACCGATTGGGTGATCAAACCTTCCTATTGCAATACCGGGGACACGATCATCAGCCGGGGCTGGCAACCCGGCTCGCAACTGTTTTTAACCGCCATACGCTCGGTGCTGAACGCGCGCGCTTGGGTGGCGCAAAAACGTTTTCTCACTCTGCCGATTTCCACCCCCGCCGGCCCCATGTATCCTTGCCTTGGAATCTACACGATCAACGGCAAGGCGAGTGGCATCTACGGACGACTCTCACCGAAGCCGGTGATTGACTATTCCGCCCGTGATGTCGCCATTCTGCTCCGTGACTGATCACGTTCCTCCCTTGGACAACGTTTCATTATACAAAATCTGGGCCCCTGAAACCGCTGTCTGGTCTCCGTGGGTCAAGCCCGTCCCATTCGCATTCTGGCCGCGCCCTCTGAAGTCCACCCCGACCCAACTCCGGCCCGAAATTACGCCCGCGCTCTTCCCGCCATCCTCCGCCCACTGCGCGCTGCTCATTGATTTGCCCGGCGGGGAATCAGTGCGGTGCGGACTGTTGCTGGCTTCCCTCGGTTATCAGCCAGTACCTGTTTTTGCTTCTTGTCCGCTAAGCTCTGCACAACAAGGCCTGCATCCTTGTCGCGTAGATGTAGAGGATATCATCACCGCCTTGGTTGAGAGTGCACCGCAACTGGCGGTTTCCCAACCATCCTCGTCTGCTCCGCCCGCTTTCCTCATCGATTCACTCCGCCAAGCCCCGAATCTGAGACTGACCGATGAATACTTCGACAACCGGTCCGCCATTTTCGCCTCTGATTTTCCTTCCGCCGAGATGCTCCTGAAACAAGGCATCAGTCATATTCTTATTGTGCGTGATGACACAATCCCCACCGCACCCGACCTCGGTCATGCCCTCAGCCACTGGCGCACTAGCGGTCTTCTTATTGATGTTACGACGTCATCCGGAGCAACGAGCCAGATAGACTGGCCCGCTCACAGTATGTTCGGAAAAATCTACCATCAGTTTAAACTGCTTCTGAGCCTGAAACCTAACGAACAAGGAGGCTACGGCCGCTTTGTGCCCGAATCATCAGGTGGGTAAACCCCTTACTTGTTGGTGAAATCGTGAAAAGAACGATGGTGTCCATGTCACTTCGCCCATGCTAACGGTTGCGGTGCCGGGAACGTGCTCTTGATTTCCACCGCCTTCCCTTCACGGATTGATTGGTGCACGGACGCGATCACGTCGACGACATGCGCCGCATGGGCACCGCCGGTCGGGTGCGGCTGGTTGAAACGCAGCGCACGCCAGAGCTCGAAGACCCCGGCGCTCCAATCACAATACCACTCGCCGTGTCCGGCGGGTGGGCGCACCGGCGGGACGCGACGGTACCTCTCGCCGAACTTGCCCAGGCGCACAGGCGCAGCGCCGGAAAACCACGTGGTGGAAACAGAACCGGCATCACCATGGATTTCCAGTGCGGCTCGGTTTTCGGCGGGTTCGCCGACATAAAAATCGGCCGTGAGCCGGGCGCGCAAGCCACCCGAAAACTCCAGCACCGACACGGTCCAGTCTTCGGTCGTGAGTTTGAAAGCCTTGCCGTCCTTCGTTGTGCGGTCGGGCATGATCACGCCTCCACCGGCGACGACGCGAACCACCGGGCCAAACCACGCCGTCAGCAGCGCGATCGGATACACCCCGACATCCGCCACCGGGCCCACCGCATAAAATGGCGCTGGATTCGGATGCCATTGTTCAATGCGTGACCAGTCCACCGTCGCATACGCCACACGCGGCATGCCGATGCGACCGTCGCGAATCAGTTTCCACGCCGTTTGCTGCGCTTCGCCAAGCCATGTCACGGGAGCGCAACTCAGACGCAAATTTTTCGATCCGGCGAGAGCCACCAGAGCGCGCGCCTCGGCATAGGTGGGAGCGAGCGGCTTTTCCGAATGCACGTGCTTGCCCGCCTGCAAGCTGCGGGTGACCACCTCGACGTGCGCCTGCTGGATCGTAAGATTAACGACGGCTTCGACCTGCGGATCGGCGAGCACTTCGTCGAGCGAGGCGTAGGCGCGACCGCCATGCTTCTGGGTCCACGTCTTCGAGCGGGAACCATCGATGTCGCTCGCGCCGATAATTTTGATCTCCGGGCGTGTGTGCATGGCTTCGCCGTAACCATTGGCGATGTTGCCACAGCCCACCACCGCCACACGCAGCGGCGGGGCACGCTCCTTGATCTCGATCGCGGCCCACCATTGTTCGGCGCGTTCGCGACTTTCGCGGATATCCGTGCTTGGATCGAATTCTTCCGGCTCGTGCTCGATGCTGATCGGCCCACGAAAGCCCCGTTCGCGCAGCTCCTGCAAGACCGCACGCGCCGGCACCACACCGTCGCCCAGCCGGCAGGTTTCGTGACCCATATCAATAAATTCCAATCCGGTTTTTTCGGAACGCGGAGCTTTCACGTCCTTCAGGTGCACGCAGAAAATCCGGGAATACAATTCGCGCACGCCGGCCAGCGCATCCCATTTCCGTGTCGCACACCAACCGGTGTCCAACGCCACGCCAACGACATCCTCGTCGCCTTCACCCAGTCGCGCGCGGATCTCGGCGATGCTTTTTTCCTGGTGATTTTCAATCGCGTAGGCCACGCCGTGTTCGCGGAGGATCGCCACGGCCGCGGCGCGATCCCTCGCCACCAATTCAATGTGCCCCGCAATGATCGGAATATCCAGCGCCGCGCACAAGCGACAGGCCGCATGCAGGTCGCTCACATCTCCCGGCACCCACGCGGCATAACTGCGGACAACCAGACCATGTTTCGCGAGCAGCGTCCGGGCTGTCTCCACATGTTGCAGGGTGGCCCAGCGGAAATGCAGGTGGGCTGCCCAGAGATCGATCGAGGCAAACCCCAGCGCCTTGACCTCCAGCAGCATCGACTCAAAGCGGTCGGAGAAAGTTTCCAGCGGGGCAAACCAGGCGTTGGTCGTATTATCCCCCTCCATCCAACGGGTCATCCGATAGCCAATCTGCCGGGCCACAAAATTGGCCGTCACAAACGAAAAGGAAGAAGCCATGATCCGAATCAATCGGAGACGACCACTCTTGTCCAGAGTTCGCACAGTCTGCATGCAATCTTCAGCAAATTCCCGGCGATGATTTTGAGTCACACACCGCTTGCGCTTTTAACGGGCTGATGCTCACTACTGGCTTTCTTCACCCATGCTTGCCGCACTCAACAAATACCGCGCCGTCTTCAATGTCGGTTTGCAAAGCAATCTGGTGTACCGGGCGAACTTCGCCATCCGCGGTTTTTTCTCCTTTTTCCACCTCATCGTGGTGTTCATCCTGTGGGGCGCCGCCTACAGCGGCAATGCCAGCATCGGCGGCTTCAGCTTTTCCCAGACCTTCACCTATTTCATCGCGCTGATCGTGGTGCAGTTCATGGTCGGCGCGTTTAATGAGGACTACCAGATCAGTGAGGATATCCGCAATGGGCTGATCAATCAGTTCCTGCTCAAGCCGATCAACTATTTCAGCTACCGCTTCAGTATCTACCTGTCCGCCCGATTGGTCACCGGCCTGCTGATTTTGGTGCCCTTGCTGGTCACATATCCGCTGCTGAGAAATTACATGACAATGCCTGCCGATCTGTGGCGGGTGGCGGTGGGCGTACCTGCGCTGTTCATGTCAGCGCTGATCCAGTTCGGGATCGCGTATTGTTTCGGCCTCCTCAGCTTTTGGTTTCTCGAAATTCAGGGCTTCGTAATTCTCTCGATGGCCTTGGAGTCGGTGCTGGGCGGACAGATTTTCCCGCTGGATCTCTTGCCCGCCTGGCTCTTCCGGATATCCCAATATCTGCCCTACTATTACCAAATGTATTTTCCCGTTGCGATTTTCACCGGTCGCCTGAACGACCAATCCGCCATCATCCGCGGACTTGGTATTCAAGCCTGCTGGGTCGTGATTATTCTGGGCATCGGCCAGATGCTCTGGCGACGCGGCCTGCGCCTGCACACCGCCGTCGGCGGCTAAAGCCATGTACAACTTCAACCATTACCTCCGTATCTGGCTCACCTCCGCCCGCTATTCCATCGCGCGGATGCTGATGTTTCGCGGCGACTTTCTTGTCTGGGCGCTCGTCGAGCTGTTTTGGATGACCGTCAATATCCTGATGGTTTCCGTCATCTATCAGCACACCGACTCTGTCGCCGGCTGGACCAAATACCAGATGCTGCTCCTCGTCGGCACCTCCATGCTGATCCAGCGTTTCCTGATGGGTTTTTTCTGGAGCAGCATTTTTGAAATGGGTCGCAACATCCGCAGCGGCAACTTCGACTTTTTTCTCGCCCAGCCAGGCAATGTCATGTTCATGGCCACGACGCGAAAGATCGACCCGGACAGCATGATCAATTCCCTCGTCGCCTTGACGGTCGTCATCTACTCCGCGAATAAGCTCGGCCTCCATCCCGGCTTCGCCCAAATCGCCCTCTACGCGCTGCTCGTGGTCTGCGGAGTCATCATCCACTACAGCATGCTGGTCCTGTGCATCACGCCGGCTTTCTGGATCACGAGCGCCCAAGGGATCGAAGGCAGCTATTTCACGCTCAGTGAATTTTCCCGTCTGCCCCGACAGGCTTTCCATGGTCTGGCCAACATCGCCTTCGTCTGGATTTTGCCGGTCGTCGTTGTCACCAACGCCCCCGCCAGCGTATTGCTGCGCGGTTTCGATTTTCAGGTTGTCGGCTGGTTGCTCGGCATCACCGCCATCTGGTTCACGCTCACCGTCTTCATTTTCCATCGCGGCCTCCGCCGTTACTCCAGCGCCAGTTCCTGACCCATGACTTCCGCCACCGTTCTCATCGCGCTGCAAAAGCGCCTTGGCTATAAATTCCGCCAGCCCTCGCGGCTCCTCGAAGCGCTCACCCACCCCTCCTATTTGCAGGATCATCCCGCCACCAAGGCGCACAACCAGCGTCTCGAGTTTCTCGGCGACTCCGTGCTGCACTTCGTGCTCACCAACGCGCTCTACGCCGAATTTCCCGCCGAGCGCGAAGGCGTGCTCAGCCGCCGCCGCGCGGTGCTTTCCAAGGGCGGATTTCTCACCCAGCTCGCGCTCGATCTCGGCGTGGATGCCGGCCTGCTGCTCAGCAAGAGCGAGAGCCTTGCCGGCGGCCGCCAGCGCGCATCCATTCTCGAGGATGCCATCGAGGCCATCGTCGGCGCCATTTTCCAGGACAGCGATCTGCCCACCGTCGAGGCGGTGATTCTGAAATGGTACGGCTCGCTCACCGAGCGGCTCGCCTTGTTGGAAGACGCCGAGAATCCCAAGGGCCGGCTGCAGGAAATGATCCAGCCCAAACACGGCAACACGGCTCTGCGCTACGAGGTGGTCAACGCCACCGGCCCGCGCCACGCCCGCGAGTATGAGGTCGCCGTGCATCTCAACGACCAGAAGCTGGGCAGCGGCCGCGGCACCTCAAA
>CAZIQP010000088.1:12897-16289 GCA_964541315.1 uncultured Opitutaceae bacterium | reverse complement strand
CTCAGCCCGCGTACGCCGGGTCCAGGCCGAGGCGGAAGTAGCCGCGGGCGTTGCTGAAGCAGATTTCGCGGACCATCGTGCCGATGAGCGCGGGATCGTCGGGGAGCTCGCCGCGCTCCATGTCGCCGCCGAGGAGATTGCAGAGCACGCGGCGGAAATACTCGTGGCGCGTGTAGGACAGGAAACTCCGGGAATCCGTGAGCATGCCGACGAAACGGCGCAGGAGACCGAGATTCGAGAGCGCATTCATCTGCCACTCCATCCCTTCCTTCTGGTCGAGAAACCACCAGCCGCTGCCGAACTGCATCTTGCCGGCCACGGAGCCGTCCTGAAAATTTCCAATCATCGTGGCGAAGACGTAGTTGTCCGCCGGATTGTTGTTGTAGAGCACGGTGCGGGGCAATTCGCCGGTGACATCGAGCGAATCGAGATAACGGCTCAGCGCCCGGGCATGGGGGAAATCGCCGACGGAATCCAGGCCGGTGTCGGGCCCGAGCTGCTTGAGCAGGCGGGAGCTGTTGTTGCGGATGCCGCCGAGATGGAGCTGCTTCGTCCAGCCGCGCGCCGCGTCCCACCGCCCCAGCAGCAGGAGAAGAAACGAGCTGAAGCGCGCGAGGTCATCGGGGGTGGCGGCGCGACCCTGGCGCGCCGCATCAAAAATGGCCTTGGCCTCGGCGGGGGTGCAGGATTCGGCAAAAATGGTTTCCATGCCGTGATCGGAAAGCCGGGCGCCGAACTCGTGATAATCATCGTGGCGCTTTTTCAGCGTCGCGATGAAGTCGTCGAAGGATTTGATCTTCCCGGAGCCGGCGGCGCCGGCGAGTTTCTCGAGGTAGGCATTGAAAGCCGTGGGCTGATGCACGATGAACGCCTTGTCGGGCCGGAAAGTCGGATAGACGCGCGTCTTGATGCCGGTTTTCCTGATGCGCTCATGGATGTCCAGCGAGTCGGCGGGATCATCCGTGGTGCAGATGACGGCGACCTTGTTGGCCGCAAGGATATCGTGCACGCGCATGCCGGGCAGTCTGGCGTTGGCCTGTTCCCAGATTTCCTTCGCGCTGGCGGGATTGATGACGGCATCGATGCCGAAGTAGCGTTTCAGCTCGAGATGCGACCAATGGTAGAGCGGATTGCGCAACGTGTAGGGCACGGCGGCGCACCAGGCGACGTGCTTTTCCCACGGCGCGGCGTTGCCGGTGCACACGCGTTCATCGACCCCGTTCGAGCGCATGGCGCGCCATTTGTAGTGATCGCCCCCCAGCCAGATTTCCGCGAGATCGGCGAACGCGTGATTGTCGGCGATCTGCGCCGGGGGCAGATGGCAGTGATAATCATAGATGGGCTCCGATTTGGCGTAGGTGTGATAAAGTTCTCGGGCCGCATCGGTTTGCAGAAGGAAGTCGTCGTGGATGAAGGATTTCATGGGGAAGAAGAGGGATTTTAACCGCTAATGAACGCTAATTGACACTGATCCAAACGAGCTGAAGTCACGCCGCGCCGTTGCCGGCAACAGAGTGACCCGGAAGATTACTTCGAAATATCACCGAGCATCGCGTCGAGGGTGGTGTAGCTGGCGAGCAGTTTGCCCGTGGCGGCGCAGCGTTCCTTGGTGGCGAGGCCGGTGTTTTCCGCCAGGAAAATGAGGTAGGCGGCGACCCGCTTCGAAAACAGCAGCCGGGCTTCCGGACTGACGGCGTAGAACCGGGCGCGCTGGACGTAACCGGCGGCGGTGTGATCGCCCAAGGCGGATTTCTCGGGCTTGCCACCGGCGGCGAGCACATAGAGGAAATTATATTCGAAGAAAACCATGTGCTCTGCGGACGGCGGCAGCGCATCGAGGGCGGCGCGGCAGGCGGACGGCGAAGAGAAGACATCGGCGGACTTTCCGGCAGCGGTCAGCGAGGTGGTGACGAAAATGCGCGCCATTTTTTGCTCCGTGGCGTCGCTGCTGAAAGCGCCGGCGACTGCCATCGCGAGCGTGAATTTGTACCAATCCTTCCAGAGGGCGGCATCGGCGGCATTTTTCGACTGGGAGAGCGCAACACCCATTTCGTAAGTGTAGCGCCCGCTGGTCTTGATCTCGAGCGCACTGCCCGTGACCTGGCCCATGACCTGGTAGTTCTCCGCAGATTTGCCGGAGCCGGAGTGGAAACCGATGCTGACGCCGAAATGCTTGCACACGGCCCACTGCGCTTCGATGAGTTTGCGGAGACCGGCATTGTCGGGATACGGCGAGTTCTTTTGGAAACCAAAGGCGGGTGCCACGAAATTGACGGGCATGCCGAGCACCTCGCACAGCGCGAGCATGATGGCAGTGGTCTCAGGCGTGGTGAGACCGGGCAATTCGTCGATCGAGAGTTCGCGCAGATAAGTGCGCCCCACCGGAGTGGTGAACGCAACGGCACGGGCGGCGGCGTATTTCTCGTCACGGCGCTTCATCTTCTGCATCGCAGGCCAGACATAGGCCAGCAGCTTGCCAAATCCGGCAGGACCAACAATAGCTTCCGCCTGCGCAGCATTGAGTCCACCTGCGTTTGAACAGGCCTTAATTTGTTTTCCAACCAGCTGACAAATTTCGCGCGGCACGTTTGCTGTGACCCAAGCGTCGGCATCATCTGGAACCTTGGTTTGCGCCAGCTCCGGCGAGAGATCGAACGTGATGTAGCTGGCGAGCAGGCAGCCGGTGACGAGCGCATCTTCGCGGCTGTCGAATTTGCCGCCGATGGGCTGGTGGTCGGCGTTGAATGACCAGGCGATTTTACGGTGATGGAAACCGGTTTTCAGTTTCGAGAGCACGCAGCCGTGGCTCATGCCCTCGACGCTCTGGCCCTGGTGGCCTTCGGGAACGTTGGTGCCGATGAACGGGAACGGCACGGTGTCGAGCCGGTTGTTCAACATCGCGTCGACATCGTACACCAATTCACGCGGGATGGAATTCTGATTGGCGGTCAGGCCGATCTCGAGCGCGCTCATGGCCCATTCGACGGCCGGCCAGTGCAACGTGGTGAAACGCGCGCCGACGCCGAGCGTGCTGCGGCCGAGCCTGGCGCCCGCCGTCGGGAAAATCGTCGAGGCCGGATTGAATTCCTGAATGAGATTCTTGAGTTTCAGCAGATTCGCCCACGACGCGGGAAAATAAGTGGCGGAGCCCACGACAACGCCACCGGCGAGCGGCTGGGCGGAGGCGTGCAATTTCCACGCGCAATCGCCCTGCGCATTTTCCAGCAACGTGAATTCGCCCGTCTTGGTGCCAAAGCGGCTCTTCGGGAATTCAGTGACCTTGCCGGCGCGGATGTCGGCCAGCAGCCCATCCCAGTCGAGACAGAAGTCGGGGCTCACGCAGGGATTCTGCGCGATGCGGAGATTATTCTTGAGAAGGAATTGATTGATGG
>CAZIQP010000088.1:0-12797 GCA_964541315.1 uncultured Opitutaceae bacterium | reverse complement strand
ACGCAGGGATTCTGCGCGATGCGGAGATTATTCTTGAGAAGGAATTGATTGATGGTGGACATGAGAGGAGGAGAATTTACAAAACCACGGATTTCACGGATAGACACGGATAAAGTCACCGTACCACCCGTCGCCACCGCAGGTCGGCGTGCTTGAAGTTTAGTAATAGAGCGAGTCGCAAATGGGTGATAGCTAGATAACCAATCATCTTGGCCAAGTGTGTCGGCGTAAAATCATCCGCAACCTTCGGATCAGTCACAACCAGATCATCAAGGATCAAATCGGGGATGAGCGTATCAACAAGCTGGTCTTCGTACAAAACGTCGAATCGTTTTTGCTGATCTACCTTATGTCCGCGCTTTCGGAGTTCAATCACCAGTGCGTTTTCATATGCTTTCTCGTCAAGCCCCGGTTTCAAGGTATTCAACACCTTCATCGCAGAGCCAATGATCACTTCGCTGAGTTCAGCATGTATCATCTTATCCGTGTCCATCCGGGAAATCCGTGGTTAATTGAATGGATTGATTTCTCAGATCGTCATCGCGTGGTAGCCGCCGTCGACGATGAGCTCTTCGCCGGTGATGAAGGAGCCGGCCGCGTCGCTCGCCAGCAGCAAGGTGGCGCCGATGAGTTCGCGCGCCTCGCCGAAACGCTTCATCGGCGTGTGGCCCATGATATGGGAAACCCGCTCGGGCGTGAGGACTTTTTTGTTCTGCTCGGCCGGGAAAAAGCCGGGGACGAGGACGTTGACGCGCACCTTGTGCGGCGCCCATTCGCGGGCGAGGTTGAGCGAGAGGTTATGCACCGCGCCCTTGGTGGCCGAGTAGGTGAACACCCGGGAAAGCGGAACGACGCCGGACATCGAGCCGAGATTGATGATCGAGCCGCCCTGCCCGCGCTCGACGAGGTATTTGCCGAAAACCTGGCAGCCGAGAAACACGCCCTTGAGATTCACGCGCACGATGCGGTCGAATTCCTCCTCGGTGATATCGAAGAATGGCGTGGCGGAATTGACGCCCGCTCCGTTGACCATGATGTCAGCCCGGCCGCTGCGCTTCAGCACGGCGTCAAGCAGTCCCTGCACCTCCGCCTTGCTGGTCGCCTCGGCGGCATGGAACCACGCCTTGCCGCCGGCGGCGGCAATCTTGTCGAGCTTCGCCTGGGCTTTTTCCAGGTTGCGCCCGACGATCACGACCTCGGCGCCCGCTCCGGCCAAACCTTCGGCCATCGCACCGCAGAGTTCGCCGGTGCCGCCGACCACGACAGCCACTTTGCCAGCAAGATTGAACAGTTGATCAAGATAGGAAGACATAAGGGTAGTGAAAAGTGATTAATGGAAAGAGAAAGACTAGCGGGCAACAGGCTGCCCGTATAGCCGATATTGCGTAAATGAAATTATTTTTGCGGCACCCGGTCTTTCGGTTCCGCCTGCGGCTACCGGCCGCAATGCGCAAGGCCCGCAGCCTGCGGCGCCCGCCTTGTTGCCCGCTGATGTTCGCCGCACCCGGGGACGGATCAGCCGCGCAGTTCCATGTCCTGCGGGACGATGCTCAGCGCCTCGGCCATCGTGCTGACCCCTTCCTTGACCTTGAGCATGCTGTCCTGGTGCAGGGTTTTCATCCCGCCGCGCATGGCGATCTTCTTCAGCTCGGCCGTCTCGATCTCGCGGTTGATGCCTTCGATGAGCTCGTCGTTCGTCACCATAAGCTCATGGATGCCGGTACGGCCCTTGTAGCCCGTGCTGTTGCACTTGGGGCAACCCTTGGGGCTGGCCTTGTAGATTTGCTCGCTCCAGCCGATGGATTTTTGCAACACTTCCTTTTCCCGGCCTTCGGGCATATACGCCTGCCGGCAGGCTTTGCAGACACGCCGCATCAGGCGCTGGGCGCACACGCACACCAGCGACGAGGAAATCATGAACGGCTCAATACCCATGTCGGTGAGACGGGCGACCGTCGAGGGCGCGTCGTTCGTGTGCAGGGTGGAAATGAGCAGGTGACCGGTCAGCGCGGCCTCGACCGCGATATTGGCGGTTTCCTTGTCGCGAATTTCGCCCACGAGAATGATGTCAGGATCTTGCCGGAGAAACGCACGCAGTGCGGTGGCGAACGTCAGGCCGATCTGCCGGTGCATCTGCATCTGGTTAATGCCGGGCAAAGTGTACTCAATCGGATCCTCGGCCGTGCGGATGACCACGTCGGGCGTGTTCACCTCGCCGAGCGCGGAATAGAGCGTCATCGATTTGCCCGAGCCGGTGGGCCCGCAATGCAGAATCATGCCATACGGCTGCCGGATGCAATCGCGGTACCGCGTCAGATTGGCTTCGGAAAAACCGAGGGACGGCAGCGGCAGGGTCGACTTCTGCTTGTCGAGAATACGCATCACGATGCCTTCGCCGTAATTGAGCGGCGCGGTGGACACACGCAAATCGACATCGACGTTTTTCTTGGTGAACTGCTTGAAAATGATGCGTCCGTCCTGCGGGAGCCGGCGTTCGGCGATATCCAAATTGCACATGATCTTCAGCCGCGCGATGAGCGCACCCATGACCTTGATGGGCAGGCGCAGTTTTTCCTGCGTCAGGCCGTCCACACGGTAGCGGACCACCAGCTCTTTCTCCCATGGCTCGATGTGAATGTCGGAAGCGCCGACGAAATAGGCGTCCTCGATGATCCGGTTCGCCAATTGGATGATAGGCGCGGACTCCTCGCTCTCCAGATCCTCGTCCTTGATGTCCACCTCGGTCTCGGTGAACTCCGCGCCGAGCTGGTCGACCACGTCGGAAAAACGCACGTCTTCGCGGCCCTGGTCCTTCTTGAGTTTTTCGCGGATGTCGGCATCGCGCCCGAGCAGGCGGATGACGCGCAGTCCGGTCTTCTCCTGGATTTTGGTGGCGACGGTGGTGTCGAACGGATTCGAAAACGCGACCAGGAACATGTTGCCGACCTGGCCGACGGGCAGGATGTTGTTCTTCTGGCAGAACTCCAGATCGACGCGCTCGAAGGTGGCGTTGTGCAGCTTGTAGCGGGCGACGTTGAAAGGAGTCAGCCCGAGCGCGCGGCATTTGGCCAGATGCAGTTGGAAGGGGGTGATCTTAAAATCGAGCTGGAGCAGCGCGTCGAGCTGGTCGCCGGTCAGTTCGTCGGGCCGGGACAGCAGTTCGGTTTTCTGCTCCTCGAGGAGTTTTCCCATCTCCTCCAGCTTGTCGATGATCTGGGTCTGGATGCGGCCGAGGGGCATGGTCAGGTGGTCGGTGCCGGATGAAGAATATTACTCTTGGTCTGGGCTTCACGGTCAGACTGCTGCCGGTCCAGAAAATCGGCGATCACCTCCATCGAGGTGGTCTGCCAGATGATCGGGCCCTTCAATTTCTTTTCCCAATAGGTGCGCACGGCCTGGCTGAAATAATAGGCGGTGGCCACGAAATGAAAATCCTCCTCCTTGTCGTACGGCACCGTCCAGGTGGCCCAGCACATGGGCAGATCGAGCTCCTTGCGGATATCCTCCGGCACGTCATAGTGGCGAAGATCAATGGCGCCAAGCCCCTGCTCCTCCTGCGCGAGATGGATGACATCCTCCTCTTTCAAAACCTTTGTTTCGTTCACCAAAATGCTCAGCACGGACGCCTGACGGAAATCACCCTTGGACGACAATTCCAGCAACCGCTCGTTGGCCGACTCCAGATTCTCAAACTTCACCAGATTGTGCTCGATCAAGGCAGAACCGAGCAGACGGTTGGCGCGCATCAAAAGCTGGCGCTGCTCCGAAACCGGAGTGAAAGGTGACGCGGTGGTCGTACCGGATTTGAATGGAGAATTGGTCGATGACACTGGTTACTCGCTAGATGGCGGGAGCACGCTTGGCGATTTTTTTTGTTTCCGGCGCAAAATCTTGATTCGTTTTAACAGTTCTTTCTTCAGGCGCGGAATCCCTTCTTCGGTAAGGCAAGACATTGGCACTAATTCGACCGTTTTGTAGCGGACTTTAAATTTCTTGAGATTTGCCGTGGAAACTTCCTCGTCCATTTTATTGGCCGCGACAAGCCGGGGTTTTTTCAGCAATGCCGGATCATAGAGTTCAAGTTCACGCAGCAACTGCTTGTAGTCGTCACGCGGATCGCGGTTGTCCGTGCCCGCCATGTCCACGATTATCAGCAAGAGCGAGCAACGCTCGATGTGCCGGAGAAACCGGTGCCCAAGCCCCTTGTCCTCGCTGGCCCCGGCGATGAGTCCGGGCACATCAGCCAAAATCAGCGTCTCAAACGTTTCAGGATAATCGATGATGCCGATCTGGGGATGCAGCGTGGTAAACGGATAGGCCGCAGTCTTCGGCCGGGCGTTGGTGATGAGATTCGTCAGCGAGGATTTGCCGGCGTTGGGAAATCCCACCAGACCGATGTCAGCGATGCTCTTCAGCTCCAGTTTGAATTCGCCCTGTTCGCCGGGTTCGCCCGGTCCGGTCTTGCGCGGAGTCCGGTTGATGGACGATTTGAAACGCGTGTTGCCGAATCCGCCCTTGCCGCCCTTGCAGAGAACGAATTCCTGCCCGTCCTGGAGAATTTCCGCCACGACTTCGCCGGTATCCAGACGGTAGACGATCGTGCCGAGCGGCACCCGCAAAATGGCCGGCCGGCCTTCCCGGCCATTGCAATCCTTGCCGAGACCGTGGCCGCCGCGCTCACCGTTCCAGTGCGGCTTGTACTTGAAATCAATGAGATTGTTCTGGTCGTCTTCGCCCCGAAGTATGACGTCGCCGCCCTTGCCGCCATCGCCGCCATTGGGGCCGCCCCACGGCTCATATTTCTCGCGACGAAAGCTCGCGCAACCGCGACCTCCATCGCCCGCGTGGGCCTTGATTTTTGTTTCGTCGATGAACATCCGGCCAAAAGTACAGAAAGGGGACGCTTTGCCAAGCGATGTTGTGCCGATGCGCAGCGTAAACAGAAACGGTCCGCCAAGCTTCTCTCAATTTTGCCGGTACTCTCGCCCGCCTTTTTGACTTCTTCCGCTCTGAAACTACGGCCTTTGCCCTTCTTCCCGGAAAAATTCGGTCCTCAACTCATCGGTTTATTTCGACCTTCAGGAGCAGGAAACCCTGATAGGCACAAGATTTTCGCCGAAAGACCGGCCATTCAACGGGTTTGGCTTTGACAATTTTGCCGGATCTCGACTTTGCTTTGGAAACCCCGTCACCGCCACATGTTCAATCAACTGCTGGGACTTTTCTCCAACGACATAGGCATCGACCTCGGCACCGCCAACACCCTCGTCTACGTCAAAGACAAGGGTATCGTTCTGCGCGAGCCATCAGTGGTCGCCGTGCACACCGGCTCCCGCAAGGTTCTTGCGGTGGGAGACGAAGCGAAAAAGATGCTCGGACGCACCCCGGGCAATATCACCGCGATCCGGCCGATGAAAGACGGTGTGATCGCCGACTTTGATATCACCGAAGCCATGCTGCGCTATTTCATCAAAAAGGTGCACAACAACTCCAAGGTGGTTTCGCCGCGCGTCGTGGTCGCCATCCCAAGCGGCATCACCGAGGTCGAAAAGCGCGCGGTGAAAGAATCCGCCACGCACGCCGGCGCACGCGAAGTCATCACCATCCTCGAGCCCATGGCCGCCGCCCTCGGCGTCGGCCTGCCGGTCGATGAACCCGCCGCGAACATGATCGTCGATATCGGCGGCGGCACCACCGAGATCGCCATCATTTCACTTTCCGGCATCGTGTTCTCCAAATCCATCCGGGTCGCCGGCGACGAGTTTGACGCCGCGCTGATCAACTACATGAAGCGCGCCTACAATCTCCTCATCGGCGAGCGCACGGCGGAAGAAATCAAGGTCACGATCGGCTCAGCGTATCCGCTGGACACCGAGCTCGCGATGGAGGTCAAGGGCCGCGACTCCGTGGCCGGCCTGCCCAAAACCATTCACATCACCTCGCAGGAAATCCGCGAAGCCATGGCGGATACCGTCGCCGCCATCGTCGAGGCGGTCCGCGCCGCGCTCGAACGCTGCCCGCCCGAGCTCTCCGCCGATCTGGTTGATCGCGGCTTCGTGATGGCCGGTGGTGGTTCCCTCATCCGGGGCATCGACAAACTGCTCTCCGAAAAAACGGGCCTGCCCGTCACCGTCTCGGATGATCCCCTCTCCGCCGTGGCCAATGGCACGGGTGTCTTTCTCAACAACATCGACGAGCTGTATCGCGTCGCCGCCGATTTCTGAGTTGGGCCCGGCCCTGACCGCCGGCTGAACCGCCGACCACGCCGTGCTTCCCAAACGCTTCGATCAAGCCCGTCCTTTCACCACGCTCGGCGTGGTGGTGCTCGCATGGCTGCTGCTGCCGGTGGCGGTCAAGACCTTCACCCGTTCCGCATTCTTCGAGATCCAGGCGCCGGTCACCCTCGCCGATTCCTATGTCGACGACCTGCAAAATTTCTGGGCCTCGGAGCTGAAAAGCAAGCAGGAGCTCATCCAGGCGGGCAAGTCACTGGCCGGCCTCATTTCCAAATACAGTTTCGCCAACCAGCAAAACCAGGATCTTCACGCGGAAAATCTGCGTCTGGAAAACCTGCTCAATCTCCCGTCCCTGCCCGCTTACCGGCTGGAGCCGGCCCGCGTCGCCCGGCGGGATTTCTCGGGCTGGTGGCAGCGCATGGTCATCCGCAAGGGCCGGAATTATGGCATCAAGGTTGGCTCGCCGGTGGTGTACGCCGACGGCATCGTCGGCCGCGTGGCGGAAGTCCATGCCTACAGCTCGGAGGTTGATCTCATCACCAGTCCTTCCTTCCGCATCGCCGCCACGGCCGAAGGGGACAACCGTCCCGTCAGTTACCACGGCGGCGACAACGAAACCTTTTCCCCTCCCCGCGGCATCGTGGACTTTGTCCCGCTCGATGTGAGCGCCAGTCAGAGCCAGCCCCTGCGCCTTGTGACGTCAGGACTCGGGGGCGTTTTCCCGCCGGGTCTGACCATCGGTTCCATCAACCAGCTCGAGCCCTCCACCGACGGCATGTTTAAAACCGGCGAGGTAAAACTTGATCTGCGGCTCAATTCCCTCACCGAGGTCACGGTTCTCGTCCTCCTGAATCCCGATCAATTCTGATGATTCGCTCCGATTATCGCTGGCTCGTCGTTTTCGGCTGCAATCTGCTGCTGCTGTGGTTGTGCGGCCTGGCCAACCACTGGCTCGCTCATTTTTCCTTCCTGTGGATCGACCACTGCACCGTCTCGCTCTATCTCGGCGGCCTGCTCGTCACCTATGCGGCGCTCCGGCTCGACTCCCGCCACGGCTGGGCCAGCACGCTGCTCACCGGACTGGCCGCTGATGCCAGTGGCGCGCTTCCCTTCGGCACCAGCCTGGTGCTCTTCGGACTGATCCATGCCGTCATGCTCCACACCCGGCAGCGCTTTCCCCGCGAAGAACTCGCCTTCGCCATCGTGGTGGCCCTGTTGGCCAATCTGTTTCTCTTCATGGCGATTTCCTTTCTGCTCATCGGGGAAAATCCCCGGCCGGCCAGCGCCTGGGTCCGGCTGTTCTTCGATCTGCTGGCCTCGCAGATCACCATCGTTCTGCTCACCGGCTGGTTCATGGCGCTGCAAAACACGGTTTTCATTTTCTTCCGCCAGCATCCGGAAACGGGCCGCCGCGTGGCGTCTTGATTTATCGCCCGGCCTGATTCCGTTATCCCCATGTCGAGGACCATCGAAACCCACAGCGCCCACAACCCGCGCATCCTCGCCTTCTATGGTTTTATCGCCGCATTGGTCCTGATCCTGGGCGGCGGGGTGATCTACCGGCAGCTCTATCGCAGCGTGTTCTACAGCGCCCGCGAGCGGCTCCAAAGCCAGCGCTGCATCATCGTGCCCGGCCCGCGCGGCAATATCCTGGACCGCAACGGCGAGGTGCTCGTGGGCAACCGTCCGCGTTTCTCCGTGGTGCTGGACCTCGCCGAACTGCGGAGCGAATTTCACGACGAATTCCGCAAAATCAGCCGCAACTACCGGGCATTCGACAAGGCCGAGCGCCCCTCCTACGATGATCTCTACAGCATCGCCCGTGTCTCCATCACCCAGCGCTATCTTGACCAGGTAAACTCCATTCTGGGCCGGGCGGAAAAGGCCCAGGCCCAGGATCTCGAAAAGCATTTAAACCGGTCTCTGCTCCTGCCGTATGTGCTGCTGGATGACCTCACTCCCTTGGAATATGCCCGGCTCATCGAGCGCCTGCCGGTCAATTCTCCCCTCCAGGTCTACACCTCCAGCACCCGCTATTATCCGTACGGTTCCGCCGCTTCCCATGTGCTCGGCTACACCGGCATCGACGACAATCCCGAGGTGGAAGACTTCGGCGAGGATCTCCCCACTTTCAAAATGAAAGGCGCCTTCGGCCGCGACGGTCTGGAGAAAAAATTTGAGTCTCTCCTGCAAGGTGAATCCGGCGGCGCCATCTATCTCGTCGATCCTGCCGGCTACAAAGTCGGCGGCCGTCCCAAGGAAGAACGCAAAGTGGTCCAGGGAAAAAATCTCGTCACCAGCCTCGACATCGACCTGCAGCTCGCGGCCGAGGAACGCCTCGGCACCCAAACGGGAGCGGCTGTCGCAATCGATGTTCGGACTGGTGAAGTCTTGGTGATGACCAGCAAACCTGACTACGATCTGAATTTATTCGTGCCCCGGCTCTCGCAAGTTGAGGCCAAGAAAATCAGCGACGACGGAGCCTGGCTCAACCAGGCCATCGGTGGCACCTATCCACCGGGCTCCACCTTCAAGCTCATTACCTCAATCGCCGCCCTGCGGAACGGCAAAATCACCCCGACCCAGGATGTTGCCGATTGCGAAGGCGTCATGATGGTCGGCAACAAGCGCTTTACCTGCGAAAACGGTGAGGCTCATCATGGCGTTCTTCACTTGGCCGAAGCCATTGCAAGGAGCTGCGACATTTACTTCTATCAGGTCGGCCTGCTTACCACACCCAATCTCATTGCCGATGAGGCACGCCGTTTTCATCTCGATCGTCCCACCGGCATTGAACTCAACGGCGAAACAAATCGGATGTTGATTCCCGACCCGGCGTGGAAGGCGAGAACGCAAAACGGGGAGAAATGGTACCCCGGCGACACCGCCAACATGGCAATTGGCCAAGGGGCCACGGACCTTACCCCGTTAGAAATGGCCTGCTTCGCCGCCTCTCTCGCCCGCAACGAACTCTATACCACACCGACTATTTTGCACGATCCGAACGCCCCGACGCAACATGCGCCACCGATCGGGTTGACCCGAGAACAGCGCGCTGCGCTGCTGCAGGGTATGGAGGAATGTACCACCTATGGTACGGCTAATCTTATTACCAAACCTCTCTACAAGGTCCCGGACATACGCATTGCTGGCAAGACGGGCACCGCGCAGAAACGCGTCCGTCAAGGCGATAAGGTCGGCACGATTAACTGCGCCTGGTTTATCTGCTTCGCCCCGATAGAAGACCCACAGATCGCTGTTGCCGTCATGATCGAGGGTGACACTTTCGGAGAAAATTTCGGTGGTGGTGTGCATTCAACGCCGATCGCCAGCGCGATCCTAACAAAATATTTTGAGAAAAAAGCCGAGACCCCCGCCCTGCCGGCGCTCACTTCAAAGTAGCAAGCCGACCCAGTTTCATCCCGAGTGATGAATTCACGATCCATCAAATGTCGTCCGTCGTCGTTTTGGTGATCTGATGGCCGTGGCGGACGATGGCTTTTTTGCCGCCGTTGTTCAGTTGGTCCAACACGGCGGCCAGCCGGCGTTTCTTTTCCTCGCCCTGCGCAAACATCTCCAGTTGCGCCGCAGGTTCCTCCACGCCGGAAAAGCGCACACTCACCAGCCGCAAGGGACGCCGCTTGGTCCAGGCCTCTTTCAAGAGCGGCCGGACCAAGGGATAGAACTTCGCTTCCAGATCGGTCGCCTCGGCCAGACTCCGGCCACACACGCTGTTTTCCATTCCGGGATAGCGCACCTTCACCGTCATGGTGCGCACCCATTTCCCGTCGGCGCGGATGGCCGGCATGAGTTCGTCGATCATCCGTTTGGCAATCCGTTCGATCTCGGCAAAATCACTGATATCATGCGCAAAAGTTTCCTGCTGCGAATATGACTTCGCCTCCTCGTGCTCGGTATGCACCGGTCGTTCGTCCTCACCCCGCGCCATCGCCAGCATTTCCTGCCAGCCGCTGCCGAACAAGGCCTTCAGTTCCGCATCGGTCCGCGTAAAAATATCTTTCACCCATTTTATGCCGACGGCCTCGAGCCGCGCTTCGCTCTTTTTACCGACGCCGGGAATCACGCTGATTTTCATCGGTGCGAGAAACGCTGCTTCGTCTCCGGGTGGAACCAGGGTGAAGCCCCGCGGCTTCTTCGCCTTGCTCGCGATGGCCGACACCAGCTTGTTCGTCGCCACACCGAACGAAGCGGTGATCTGCAAGTCATCCCAGATCCGCTGCTGGATGGCCCGGACACGACGCTCGATCTCCGCGATGGTTTTGAAGCCGCACGGCCCGATATCGAGGTAGCCCTCGTCGATTGAGTTGCGCTGTACGATGGGCGTGAGTGTCTCGCAGATCTCGAACATCCGCCGCGAGAACTCGCCATAGCGGTTGAAACCGTTGCTCACGAGAATCAGCTCCGGGCAGAGCTTCAAGGCCTGCATGGTGGGCATCGGCGTATAAACCCCGCACGCCCGCGCCTCGTAGCTGGCCGAAGCGATGATGCCCCGTTCGCGACCACCCACGGCCACCCGTTTGCCACGCAACGACGGGTCCAACGCCTGCTCGACCGCGACGAAGAACGCGTCGGCATCGAGGTGGACAATGGTGGGGAGCGCGGAGGCCATCACCGGCATTGATGACATGGCCCGGAACAGAGATCAACGCCGGGTGCGCCGGCGTTGATGATAATTTCCACCCTGAATGGCCCGAGCGAGGCACTGAGCGTGGAGCGTCTCGCGTCCAAGACGCCGGCATCAGCAGATCCAAGCGGGTTGTGGGCAATACCCGGCCTAATCAGACGTCTTTGGCTTTGGGCTCGAATTTCGCGTGCACCTTGCGAAGCGGATCGATGTCGAACTTCTCCGCAATCACGCCGAGCTGGTCGGCCGTGATATTGCCCACGATGTTCACGAACACCGCTTCGCCTTTTTTGTCGATGACCGTGACGACAATGCCGTCGATGGATTCATTCGCATTTTGTTTCACATGGACAGCCACATTGTCGCCATCCTCTTTTTCCCGGACCGTGACAATCTGCGTCCAGCCCTGGGTCGCGAGTTGGCGGCGGATGGCGTTGATCTGTTCAACCGTTCCCGCGCGGTTTTTGTCGTCCAGCCCGACGACGTTTACCCGGATGCCCCGAAGATTGCCAATCAGCGCGGCGGCTTCCGGCTCTTTGGCGGCCGCAATCTTGGCGGCAAACTTGAGCAGGCCGGGAGAAAGATTCACCTCCACAAACTGCCCATCGGTCGAAGGCGTGAACCGACCCATATCAAAATAGCCCGGTTCAGAGTCGGCGGCACGGGAAGGAGTGACGAACGCCAGCGAGAGAATCGCGGCGGCTAGTATGGAACGAACGATATTTTTCATGGCGGATGGGTTGAGGTTGAAGGTTCTTCTTCGAACACACGGGACGGCACCCGGTAGTCGCAGGAATTTTTCGGCGGCTCTTCGCGCCTGTTCACTCGATCTATCAACCTGGCGACAGCGTTCTCGGTGGCCGAACGGCCAAGAGCGCAAGTGTCGGCTTGTCCCACGCCAGCGAATCGTTAGCCATCTCTCATGAACCACCTCCATCGTCTTCTTTGCCTGAGCCTGTTGCTCATCACCCCGGCGCTCGTCGCGGCCGATGCATTTGTCGGAAAAGTCAGCTTCGCCATCACTTCCGCCAAGGGGAAAACCATAACCATGAACCAATCCTTCAACGGCACGGCGGTTCGCACCGATACGGACGCGGGCCCCGGCGGCGTCATCATGGACTTCGGAAAGAAGGAAATGATCATCCTGATGACCGCGCAGCACATGTATATGGTGCGTCCGATGAATCCGTCCGACATTCCCCAGGATATCAAGAACAAGCAGGCCGCAAACAATCCGGATGTGGAAGCCACCGGCAAAACCGAAAAGATCCTCGGCTATACCTGCAATCAAATCATCACGAAAGACGCCAAGAGCACGACGGAAATATGGGTGGCGGAAGGACTGGGCATGTATTTTGCCATGGGAGGCCAGGGTGGTGGCGGCATGTTTGGCAAACGCGGCAATGCCGATACCGCCGCCAAGTGGGAACAAGCACTCAAGGGCAAAGGCGGCTTCCCGCTCCGGGTGATCACGCACGATGCGGCAGGCAAAGAAACTTTCCGTTTGGAAGCCACCAAGATCGAGAAGGGCGGCGTGACTGATGCCGACTTTGCTCCGCCGGCCGATTTCCAAAAATTTGAAATGCCGAACATGGGCGGCCTGAATCCTTTCAAGTAAAGCTGAGTTCCAAGTTATAGCGTGTATTGCGGGCAGAGGATTCGGCGTGCGGAAAGAAGACATGCGGAAACTTATCGAGGCTACTCGTGGCAAAGTTTTTACCCCAAAAACGTTGGGCCGTCTTGTTGAGTGTTCGGCCTTGGCTGCTTTTGCCACAAAAAATCCGCAAGCCTAAAGTCAAGGAGACACCCCTGGTTTTTTCACCCTTCGCTTTACTTCATCGCCGTGATCATCGCTCGCATGGCTTTCAGGTCCGGGTCTTCGAGGGCGGATTGTTTCCAGGCTTTGTCCAGTTTGA
>CAZIQP010000087.1:0-16380 GCA_964541315.1 uncultured Opitutaceae bacterium | reverse complement strand
CGCAGAGGCACCAACGGTCGCCGGGTTTGAGTCCGGGAAAATCGAACTCCGGGCGGGGCGTGACCAGGTCGTTGCCCGCAGCAAGATTGGACGCGAGGAAGGCGTCGGTGACTTCGACGCACACGGTGTGGCAACCGTGATCTTCGGCGCAAGTGTCACAATGTCCGTTCCGAAAGAAGCCCGTGAGCGGTTTCATCGAGCACGGTTTCAACGGACCGCCGAGCACGCTGCGGGATGGAAGGGGTGTCATAGGGTGAAGATGAACAAGGATTCAAGAATCCGGAAGCCTAGTCAGCGGTAGGATCGCAACCGATTTGGTATTCCGAAAAGTCATTCACGATGCCGGCATACGCGCGGTCCTGTTTATAAATCTGCAAGATTCGCGCGTGTTCATGATTGGACGTAGGAAAAATGCGGGCGGGTTCGCCGGGGAGCAGCAGGGCGGTGTAGGAACGTTTGCCGTCGTCGAATCGTCGGATCACGAGCATGGCTCAGAAGTAGCCAGCTCTCTGCGATTGGCAAATGTCCGAACAGGATGCTGAAAACCGGTCAGCCAAGGCCGTGAGCACGAGTCCAGTTATCGCTCCAAACAGGAGCCACACCAGATCCGACGCGAATGCGGCCACCCAGCCTGTACCAACATCATACTCCGCGGATTATGGTGCATACGAATATCACCCGATCGTCATGCGATGCGCTTGAATATTTGCCCAAGCCGGCCAAGTTTGCGGACAGCCCAATGACTTTGGGCCCGATCCATGCCCCACTCCCATCCGTTGCCCGGCCCCATCTTCGACGAACCGGTTTTTCAGGAAGGCCAGGTCCTGCCCGATCCGTCCGGTTTCCACATTCCGCATCCGTCCGACGGTGCGACCTACACCCAGTTGGGCAATCTGCTTTTCACGCAGACCACCGCCATCCCACCCTCGCGCCTCGCACCGGACGGCTTGTATGGCCTCGACCAGGCGTACGGGGCCAAGGGGCCCGATGTGGTCAGCCAGATCAGGCAGGCCGGACACATCGTCTTTCATATGGTCGGCGACACCGGCGCGGCGAGTGCCGTGAAATATCCTTCGGAGTTGCGCGTGGCCGACCAGATGGTGGCGGACTGCCAGGTGCAGGACAAAACCGTGCGGCCCTCGTTTTTCTATCATCTGGGCGACATCGTGTACAATTTCGGCGAGCCGAAATACTACTACGACGAATTCTACGAGCCCTACCGCAACTACCCGCGCCCTATTCTCGCGGTGCCGGGCAATCACGATTCGTTCGTGCTGCCGGGCACATCCGCCGGACAGGCGCCGCTTGATGTTTTCCAGCGTAATTTCTGCGCACCCCACCCGGCGATCACGCCCGAGGCCTTTTCGCTCCATCGCACCGCCGGAACCCAGCCCGGGGCGTACTTCGCCTTCGACGCCCCGTTTGTCCGCATCATCGGACTGTTCAGCAACGCGCTTGAAGACCCGGGTGTGATCTCCGGCGAAAATGGCAAATGGGCTAACGTCACCAATGTGCAGCTCGATTTTCTCCGGGCGCAGTTGCAGCGCGTGCATGACGAGCACTATACGGGGGCGGTGCTGCTGGCCATGCATCATCCCCCGTTCGTGTATCAGGCCGCCCCAGGCGCAGGCAAGGCCTCCGACCACGGCGGCAGTCCCCGCATGCTGCGCGACATCGACACGGTCTGCGGCAGCGTTGGCGTCTACCCGCATGCCATACTCTCGGGCCACGCCCACAATTACCAGCGGTTCACGCGCAAGATCCTGCTCAACGGCCGGCACATCGAGGTGCCGTTTGTCGTCTGCGGCAACGGCGGGCATGGCTTGATCCCGATCGCCAATTCGGCCAACGCCCATCCCGCCTTTGGCACGGACGTGAGCTACCTCGACGCGAAACCGGCCATCACGGGCGAGGGCCTGACGATCGAGAAATTTGATGACCAGAACTTCGGCTATCTGATGCTGACCGCGGACAAATCCCGTCTGCGCATCGCCTATCACAACACCGCCGGCAGCAGCCCCGCCCAGTCCCGCTTTGATCTGGTCACAATCGACCTCGCCCATCAGATCCGCGTGGCGAACTAGACCAGACCGGGAGCAGACGAAAGAAGAACAATCATTTTTCAGCGCATCGCGGCAGCACCGCGATTCATTCTACCCGATGCCGGCCAAAAATTCCGTCTAAAGATCAGGCCAACGACGCCGACAACGTTAGTGACAGGGTATTGTCAGTCATGAGTACAGATTATCATTTATTGTCCGCAAAATCTTTTCCACCGGAGATGCAGGAACTTTTGCGCACCGCCTCGCAGACACCATGGGGCCCGGGGCGGGAAATTGACGCCAAAGTGCATGAGCTGCATCTGACGCTGGAAGAAGTGGGAACCCGGCTCGGCAGCACCCAGGAAAAGCCCGAGGACGAGCAGCTGGCGCACGAGACCAGCCACGCGCTCCGCAACAAGCTGATGGTCTATCAATATTACGTCCAGGAACGTGTCCGTGCGGCCAGACCCGTTTGAGGGAATCGCACCCCCAACCGTTTCATTGTCTGTGAAACCGCCGCTGGCCACGGCGCCAGAATCACCACTTCGCCGATTGGTTGCGATCCAGATTCACTTTGACCCGAGTCCTCGCGACCGCGCCACTATCCCTTCAGCCAACGCCGCATGCCACCAACCACAATCGCAAGGGTGAGCAGCGAGCTCACGGGCATGAGAATCGCCGCGATCAGGGGATTCATGCGACCGGTGGCGGCGAGGCCGACGGCAAGCGCGTTGTAAGCGATGGAGAACACCAGCAGCCAAGCCTGCGTGCGCCGGCGGGTCTCGTTCACCTCGAACAGCCGGCGAAGGCCGGCCAGACCCTGGCCCAGATAATAAAAGTCCGCCTTCCCTTCCAGCACGCCGCGATGAATCACCGGCGTACCCCGGACAAACGCGGCATCGAAAGCCAGGCTGTCATTCGCCCCATCACCGAGCATCAGGGTGTCGCGTTTATCAATCCTGGCGAGGCAGTCGGCCTTTTTTTGCGGCGTAGTCTCCGCCATCGCCTGTGAGGCAGGTATTCCGAGCAAATGCGCCATCCGCTCCACTTTGTCACGCCGGTCGCCGCTGAGAATGTATGTCTTGAAACCGGTCGCTTGCAGCGCGGTGATTTCGCCGACCGCATCGTCACGCACTGCGTCGCGCATCCGAAACCGCGCCAGCACCAAGCCATCGCAGGCGAATTCGGTGTCGTGCGTGCTGGCGGTTGCCGCCAGCGGCGCGCCCGCATTTTCACGCCAGCCGGGGCGCCCCAACGACCACACAACCTGTCCGCTGCGCAGGGAAACTCCGAAGCCGGGTTCTTCGGTGATTTCGCCGGAGATATCTTGGCCACTGTTGCCACCGGCCAACAAATTCTCGTGCAGGCACTGGCTGACCGGATGGGCGTTGTCGCGCACCAGCGCGGCCAACGCGGCGCGTGCGACCGGGCTCAAGCCCGCCAGGGTCTCGGGATTTTCCAGGACCGGGGTCTCCAAGGTGAGCGTGCCGGTTTTGTCGAAAATGATTTTGCGAACCCGCGTCAGCCGCGGCCAGACATCCGCTTCGCGCACGAAGACGCCGAAGCGGCGGAGCGCGACAGTCGCCATCTCGTCGGTGAGCGGAAACGCGAGGCCGATCGCACATGGACACGAGACCACCAAAATCGCGGTGACCACCGACCAGGTGCGCGCCACCTCATGGGTACCCAGCCACCAACTGATCCCGGCCACACCGGCGATGAGAAAGATCGCGATCAGATACCCGCTGACGATCCGCTCAAGAAACTTGTGGCGAAACCCATCGCGCTCCGCCGGGCGCAACAATTGCGCGAGCAGCGAGGCCGACCACGGCTGGGCGGCACGCAGACGGATTTCCCTGCGACTCAGATTCAAGGCTCCCGCCGGCACGCGCCCGCCCGCCCGGCATTCGCGCGGATCGGCTTCACCCGTGATCCAAGCCGTGCCCAGCGTGGCGGCGGAAGATTCCAACTGCGCCTCGACGGGCACCACCTGCCCCGCACGCACCAGAAAACGGTCGCCGTTGCGCAGCGCCTCCACGGGCTGATCCGACACCGAGCCGTCGGACGCGAGCACGCCGACTTTGTGCGGCCGGGCCTGCGCCGTCAGCAACCGGCGGCGGTTGCGTTCGACCGCCGCCAACTGCGCCCAACGGCCGGTCAGCATCAGGAGAATGAAGGCGCCGACAAAATCGAAATAGACAAACGATTCGCGTCCGCTCAACCAACCGTAGAGCGAACCGAGGTAGGCACCCACGATGCCCACGGCAATGGGGAGATCAATGTGCATCACGCCATCCCGCAGGGCGCGCAACGCGCGGCCCAGAAAATAAGTGCCACCCGACAAAAGACTCAGCGTGGCGAATCCCATTGACAGCGTGCCGAAAAGTCCGGCGTAGGGAAAAGTCGCCTTCATGCCGAAATACACCGGCAGGGTGAACAGCATGATGTTCATCGAAAACGCGGCGCACAGTCCGACCCGCCGCACCAGCAGTTTGCTCTCTGACACGGCCGGCTCCTCGCCGGGAGGACCCACGAGATAATTGAAACTTTGGAGCGTGCGGGCAAACGCCGGAGCATTGAACGGCCCGCGCATCCAGCGGAGCCGCATCCGACCGAGCAGGGCGTCGGTCTCGATGGATAATGCGCCGGGTTGCTGGTGGAATATTTTTTCGATCAGCCAGACGCAAGCCGCGCAGGAGATGCCCTGGACCTCGAGGGTGAGTTCGGGAACGGGTTCGCGAGCAGCAGTTTTTAAACCCGTCCGGCCTGTCCGCCCTAGCCTTGGCGACGGCGGAAGGCCGGGTTCCACCTTCTCCGCGGACTGCTGCAGTTCCGTCAGCCACGCGTAGTCCCGCGGCTGGAACACCACCTGATCGACGGGCGGAAGCACCGCATCCTTGATCTTGTAATAGCCTTCGAGGCCGTGCTCATGCACCAGGCGGAAAACATAGCTGCAACCGGCGCAGCAGAAACCGGATTCTTGCGCGGCGGGTGCGGCCAGCGGCGCCCCGCAGTGAAGACAATGATGGACGGAGGCGTTTCCGTCGGCACGCAGTCCACGCACTCGCACCGTCCGGCCGGCGCCCCCGTCCACCAAATTGATTGAAGCCAGCGAGCTCATGGCCGTGGCCCTCCCGAACAAAATAAAGGTGAACGGAAGCAGACGTGGCAGCACGCAGTCCACGCACTCGCACCGCCGGGTATCATACTCCCGTTCACCAAATTGGGTTTTGTTGTGTCGGTCTTCATTTCAGAAGCACACAAAGTTGTTCACGTCCGGCCCGGCAAACCCGAGAGTGGAGCGGAGCCGCCACGAGATGATCAGCGCCGCGGCGACCGCGAGGACTGTCTGCGCCCGCGCCAGCCAGACCGGTCCGAGTTTGAGTCGCAGCCAATGGTAATTGGCCTGGGCAAACCAGAGCAGCGGCACCGTGCCCAGACCAAAGGCCAGCAGGGTTTCCGCGCCCCGCAGCGCCGAGCCCGAGAGCAGAGCCAGGGAAAGCAGAAAATAAAGCGGCCCGCAGGGCAGCAGCGGCGTGGCGAGCCCGAGCATGGCCGCCGAATGCAACCGCGAATGACCGCCCTTGCCGCGCAACCGGCACAGCAGCCAGCCGTAGACGCGGCCCAACAACGGCAGTTTTGGCAGGCGCTGATCAAACCGCACGGCCACCGCGATGAAAAACACAACAAACAGCCACGGCAGATAGCGCAGCGCACTCGCACTGAGCAGCGTCAGGGGCCAGCGCCCGACGCCACCCGCCAGAGCACCGAGCACGCCATAACCCAGGAGCCGCGCAAGATGGTAGGTCGTGCTGACGGTGTGCGCATCGACGCGTTCGGAGGGAGCCGGCATGATCGCGCAGGCCAGCGGGCCGCACATGCCCGCACAGTGGAGACTCGTGACGAGTCCCGCGAGGAAGGCAGTGCCGGGGCCGGTGATGGAGGCGAATTCCATGACAAATAAAGGCGCGCAGGACCTAGCGTGTCTTGCCTCCCTGGGTTGCAAGCGGCACGGATTCGATTTTCGCCGAACGGGCCGCCGTGAACATGACGGCCCATGCGATCACCAGCAGCAGAAAACAGCCGGCGACCCAGGGCCAGAGGATAAACGAAGAGGTTTTGTCATCGGGAGAAACCACGCGACGGAGCAATCCGGCTGGATCGCCACGGCCGACTACACCGGTCTCGCAGTGACAATCTGCTGAGGCCGGCTCAGCGCTTGATGCCTTTGTCATGGTCTTCCTCCAGTAGCAATCGGGCGTCGGGGCCGAGAAACTCGACCTGCCGGGTGAGCGTGAACGTGCGGGATTGGTCCTGCACGCTGATCTTAAGCTTGAACGGACCGGTGTAATGCTTGCGGTCGACATGCAACACCAGGGGGCTGACCTGCTCGGCCAACGCGGCGACCGTCACGGCGGAAGTCAAACCATCTTGCGAGAAACCGGCGCGCAGACCATCGAGCGACACCGTGAAGACCGCAGGCTCGTTCCGTTTATTCAGCAGGCGCACCATAAACTGATTCCGGACATCGTCGGCGGTCACGAAGTACGCGGCACTGCTCATCCGCATGACCGTGAAACCGGCCGGTTTCACGGTGGAAAATGCAAATGTGGCCACACCCACGCCCACCAGCAACAAAATGCCATAGACAATCGTCCGTGGGCGGAGCCAGTGGGTTTTGCCGCCGGCAAATCCGACCAATGAGTCGTAGCGAATCAGCCCCTTGGGCCGGTTCACTTTCGCCATAACTTCGTCACAGGCATCGATGCAGGCGGCACAACCGACGCATTCCATCTGCAACCCGTGACGGATATCGATGCCGGTCGGACAAACCTGCACGCAGCGATTGCACGCCACGCAGGCCCCGGCATCCGGCGTGCCGAGCCTGCCCTTCGGCTCGCCGCGTTTCGCATCGTAGCCGATGACCAGCGAATGATCGTCCGTCAACGCGGACTGGAGCCGGCCGTAAGGGCATAGCACAATGCAGAGCTGCTCGCGAAACCAGGCGAAGTTAAAGTAGAGGATGCCGGCGGCAATGAAGACGAAAAGAAACATGCCCCGGTGCTCTCCGGGGGCCTCGCCCATCATGTGCCAGACTTCGGGCAGACTGACAAAGTAGGAGAGGAAAAGGTGGGTGATGAAGAGCGAAGCCAGAATATACAGCCCGTGCTTGAGCACGCGGCGAAAAAGTTTGCCGGCCCCCATGGGCGCCAGGTCGAGCTGGCGTCGCTGCAGGGCGTCGCCATCGATCATGCGTTCAATGCGCCGGTAGACATGATCGAGATAAACCGTGTGGGGACAGGCCCAGCCGCACCAGAGCCGGCCGAAAAGTGCCGTCAGAAAGAAAAGCGCGAAGCCCAGGCCGGAGACGCCAAAAAAAAGCAGCCAGACATCCTGCGCCGCGAGCGTGAATCCGAAGAAATGAAAGCGCCGTTCGGCCACATCAAGGAAAACGGCAGGATACCCGCCCACGTTGATCCAGGGCAGCAGCAGATAGAAGGCGATGAGCGCGAGGCCGCTATGCCGGCGCCAGCGGGTGAACCAGCCGTGTGCATCCGCCGGATGCAGAAAATAACGCGAGCCATCGGCGTTGATGGTCGTGACGGAATCAACCGAAGGCACATGGCGCGGCTTCGGGACTTTCGACCGGGCCGGATCGATTTTCGTGGGCAGACTCGGGATTGGAGATTCGGTGCTCATCGTGGTTGAGCGGGTGGATGAGGTGGAACCGTCCCGCCGCAGGACGGTTTGCAGAGCGCGTCCGGAAGCCGCCCTGCACCCCATTCATCTGGCTCCTTCGACGGTGATCGGCTCCCCCTGTTGGTGATGACTGAGAATGTAAGCCACCACCTCGGCGGTTTTTTTCTGGCCCAGCAACGGCCCCCAAGAGGGCATGCCCTTGGCCAGCACCCCGGTGTTGACGGTGTTGAAAATCTCCTTCGGCGTGCCGCCGTGAATCCAAACCCGATCGGTCAGGTCCGGGCCGACGGCGGTGGGAATCTCACCCTTGCCGCGCAGACTGGGCAGATGGCAGGCGACACAGTTCGTGTTGAAGATCTGTTTGCCGGAGTCGACGAAGACCGCATTCCTGCTCATGTCCCAAAAGAGCGCGTCGTTCGTCACGTCAAGGGAACTGGCCATCTTGACGGCGGCAATCTTCGCCAGGTCTGCGTCCACCCGTTCGCCGTCGGAAGGGACCACGCGGGCAACCTGGTGGACAAACCAGTACACGATCGAAAAAGCGATCGTCACATAGAGCGTGTTGAGCCACCAATTGGGGAGGCGCTTGTCGTATTCCCGGATGCCGTCATAGGCGTGCGGCCGGAGATTGTCCTCGGGGTCGTCGGGAGAGGGAGGTTGCGGGGCGGAATTCATGGCGGCTGGATTATTCTTTCTCGAACGGGAGATGGGCGAGGCGCTCGAGCTGTTCGGGCTTCATGCGGCTGGTCCGCCAGGCGGCGGCCACATAAACCAGCGAGGCGACCGCGAGGGCGACCACGGGGAACACGAGCTGCCAGTCTTCGTAGATGATGCGGTTGAACATGGGAGGATTGGGTTGAGGGCTGGGGAGTCTGGGAGTTGGAATCTGGTGTACTTGCCATCCGCTACTTTACGGTGACCGGGTGGGATTTTTTTCCGAGGCACTGGAGGTAGGAGATCAGAGCGACAATCTCCTTGTCCGGTTCGATATAACGCCCTTGGTCGCGCAGATCCTTCGTGATCTGCTTGGCCTGATCTTTGGCCAGATCGTCAATCGTCGTTGGTGACCAGGCCGGGAACGGCACACCCAGCATGCGCTGCACGCGAATCTTGGCGGGGAGTGCGGCGTAGTCGGTGTCGTTCTGAAGGAGCCATGAATACGACGGCATGTTTGAACCGTCGGGCAAAAGCGGGTTAGTGCTGGAACCGCCGGAAATGGAACGCGGATCACGCAGATGGTCAAAATGCCAGGCGTCGTTGTATTTCCCTCCGACCCGGGCGAGGTCCGGACCATTGCGCTTCGAACCCCATTGATAGGGATGGTCCCAGATGGATTCACCGAGGCGGGAATAGTCGCCGTAGCGCATGACATCGGGCACCAAGGTGCGGATCATCTGCGAATGGCAGAGGTAGCAGCCCTCCCGCACATAGATATCGCGCCCCGCGAGTTCGAGCGGGGTGTAGACATCCGCGACACGATCCTCGGTCTGCATCTGCCGGTCGATGGTCAGCATCGGGATGATCTGAATCAGCCCGCCGACCGCCACAGAGAGAAAGGTCAGCACGGTGAAGGGCATGGCGTTGAGGAGAAGCCGGTCGTACCATTCGCCCCACGCGGTGCCGCGGCTCTTGAAATGACCGATGGCGAGCAGGACGCTGAGAGCCGTGGCGAACAGCCCGAGGATATTGAGCCAGCCGGTGGTGAACATCCAGATGAGGGCCGCCAGCAGGCCGAGCGCGGTGAAGATCACCGGGGCATTGATGAAAGTGCCGGCGACACCCAGCCGCTCCGCCTCGGTATAGGTTTCGGTGTAGACCTCAATCGTGCCATTGACCGCCTTCGCGCCCGCGATGGACTTGAAGATATTGTACGCCATGATGAGGAAGCCGGCGAGATACAATCCGCCACCGACGACCCGCAGCAGCATGAGCCAGCGGATGGAATTCAGCGTCTCCAGGAAATTCGGATAGGTCAGAATGGTGCCGCCCTCGGAAGTCGCGTTGAGCATGAGGCCCTGGGTGATGCCGGAGGCCCACATCGCCGCGACGTAGAGCAGAATGCCGAAGGTCCCGAGCCAGAAATGAAGATTCGCCAGCGACTGGGAATGGAGCGGTTGGTTCCAAAGCCGCGGGACGAGCCAGTAAAACATGCCGGCGGCCATGAAGCCGTTCCAGCCCAGCGTGCCGACATGCACATGCCCGATGATCCAGTCGGTGTAGTGCGCCAGGGCGTTGACGGACCGGATCGAAAGCAACGGGCCCTCGAAGGTGGCCATGCCGTAGAACGTGACGCCGGCGGCGAAAAACTTGATCACCGGATCCGTGCGCAGCCTGCTCCAGTTGCCGCGCAGCGTGAGCAGGCCGTTGAGCATGCCGCCCCAGGACGGAGCCCAGAGCATGAGCGAAAAGGTCATGGCCAGCAACTGCAGCCATTTGGGCAGAGCGGTGTTGAGCAGGTGGTGCGGGCCGGCCCAGATGTAGAGAAACACGAGGGACCAGAAATGGATCACCGAAAGCCGGTATGAATATACAGGGCGCTCCGCCGCCTTCGGCAGAAAATAATACATGATGCCCAGAATCGGCGTGGTCAGGAAGAACGCGACGGCGTTGTGCCCGTACCACCATTGGACAAGGGCATCCTGCACGCCACCGAAGATCGGATAACTGTGCGTCAGCGAAGTCGGGACCGAGAGGTGGTTGACGATGTAGAGCATCGCCACGGTGATGATCGTCGCGATGTAGAACCAGATGGCGACATAAAGGGATTTTTCGTTGCGGTGCGCGAGCGTCCAGAAAAAGTTCACCGCAAATACAACCCAGATGGCGGCGACCGCGATGTTGATGGGCCAGATGAGTTCGGCGTATTCCTTGCCGCGGGTGAGACCGAGCGGCAGCGTGATGGCCGCCGCCACGATGATCGCCTGCCAGCCCCAGAAATGCAGTTGCGAGAGAAAATCGCTCGCCAGCCGCGCCTTCACGAGCCGCTGCGTCGAGTAGTAGACGCCGGCGAACATCATGTTGCCGACGAAGGCGAAGATGACGGCGTTGGTGTGCAACGGACGCAACCGGCCAAAGGTCAGCCAGGCGGTCTGAAAATTGGCCTGCCAGAAATTGAGCTGTGTCGCGATCAAGATGCCGACAAGCATGCCGACGACACCCCAGATGATGGAGGCCAGCATGAACTGCCGGACGATCTTGTCATTGAATTCGATGGTGGTTTTTTGACCGGTCATGGTGGAGGCGTAGGTAAATCAGCTTGGGGAAGCAGGAGCGGAAAGCGGGGTCGTGCCAGTGCGTCGAAGGCAGCCGGTGCAGGGAGGACGCGTGCCGTCGACGCATCCGCAGCGGCCTTTGCCGTGGCCGCGCGCCTGATCGTGCGCGTGGTCATGCGCATCGTCGTCGTGCTCAGGCGAGGGGGCGGCGAGGCGGGGGGTTTCATCAGCCAGCGGCAGCAGGGAGTCGCGCTCGGCGCTGGCAAACCGGCGGCGGCGCTGCTCGCGGGCAAACAGCCAGACAAAAGTGCCGGCGAGGAGCAAACTGAAGAAGATGGTTATTGGTATGACGGACATGCGTGGAATGTCTGGACTGAGTATCGGCCAAAACGCGTCCGGTGACTGCGCATCAGTTGCGAACCATTTCCCGGATCTTGCACAATCGATGCGCAGTGCCGCACCGAGGCGAAGTCCACTCCGTTTGATTCAAGAAATGCATGAACTTGCGCAAGCAATGCCGCGCGCACCCCGGCCCTATGTGGCAGACTGTGGCCGTGGATCAGAGTGTCATTGACCGGTTGGAATTGTTACGCCCCACCATCAAGCGTGAATGGGGCGCATTGCTGCGGGCCGAGCCCACCCTTTCGCCACTCGGACATCCCGACACCCTCACCTACCTGATGGATGAGACCCTGTCCCAGGTCATCAAGAGCGGGCAGCACCAGACGCTCAAAAGCTGGGTCCAGCGCTCCCCTGTCCTGCTCGCCCCCTTGCAGCGCCACTGCCATTGCGGTTTGAATCCGCTGTTGAATTACTACGCCACCGGGGAACTCGCCCTGCGGGCGGCTCTGCGCCAGCATTTCGACGCGGCAACCTGTGACGCCTTGCTGACCGTCTATCACGTCAGGGCACAGCAGGAAATCGAAACCCTGTGCGCCGTCTGCCAGGTTCAGGACAAAGCGCATTGCCGGACCAAACGTTCAACGGCGGCACACTCCGGCAATTGAGCGGCGATCGGCCGCATCCTAAGCCCGTTGCAGTTTCTCGCGCCACAGGGTCGGCGCCTCGCCTGCGATCTTCCGGAACACCCGGTTGAACTGCGAAAGGGACTGGAAGCCCGCCTCGTAGGCGGCTTCGCTGATGCGTTTGTGCGGGTTCATCAGCAGGTTCTTCACCTTCTCGATGCGCACCCGCGCCAGATAATCGGTAAAGGTCAGGCCGGTCGCCTGCTTGAACATTTTGCAGAAATAAAAGGCGCTGGTGTTGACCGAACCCGCGACCTGGCGCAGCGAGAGCTGCTCGTCCTGGTGCTCGGCAATATACACTTTGGCGCGGGACACCATGGGCGATTCGGACTGTTTCGCCGCCACCATGAGCTGGTTGCTCAACGACGCGAGATGCTGCGCAAAGATGGTGAGCAGCCGCAGCACGGATTCATACTGGGTCTTGTCGAGCACCCGGGTCTGAAAATAAGCCTCCTCCAGGCTTTTCAGATCCGCCTCCACACCCCAGCTCAGCAGCTCACGGGTCGCCTTCTTGAACTCCTGCTTGTTGGGTTTGTGCAGCAATATCTGGCCGGTCTGGAGGAAAGCCACGAGGTTCTCCCCCACCCGCACCGGCACCGCCGAATCACACAGTCCGGCGAAACATTTGAGCGTCTTGGGTTCCAGCCGGGCCTCGACCTCGACTCGCTTCTGCAATTGCAGGCATGCGGCACAACTCTGGTTGGTCTGGGCCATGAGAACGCAAAATGGCGCCTCCTTCGGGTCGCCATGATGAGGGAGATCGAACGCCTCGATCGGCCGCAGATTGATCGGCAGGCCCGTGATTTCCCGAAACGCCTTCTCATAATCACGATAAATGTCGGACTCCCGGAGCTGTTGCACCAATTCCCGGCTTTGTTTGGCGTTGTCGACAGGAGTAACCACGCTTCGGACTTTGCACACGGTTGTAATCGGAGCAAATCCTTTCCGACCCTCCGCATGGCTAATAATCTTTGCTATCGTGGACAAAACATTTGCTGTCGCCCGAACTCGGCCCTCCCCCCCAATTGGCCGCGCCCGGTTTCCTGCGCCAAAATTCTGTTCGACAAACCCGGAGGCCCTACTTCTCCTGCTCCCATGGCAACGCCTGAGAAAAAGTCCTTTTCACCCCTCATGCTGGTCATCGATCTGGCTCTGACCGCGGGTTTCTTCATATTCATTTTTGGCGTGGTAAAAACCCACGTCCAGTCGCTCGACCCCAAGATGATCAACCTTTGGGGCGGTCTGGCTGCCGGCTGCATGTCCGGCGTATTTTGGCTGGCAATGCAAATGGTGAAGACCGTCTACCGCTTCCAGCGCGATTCGCGCAAGTAACCGCTGCTGCGCGGCCAACCGCCGACCCCTGTGGCCGCCAAAAGTTACAGCGCCCGTTCCCGCACCACCGTGGCGGCGGAGGACTATCTCGAAATCATCGAGCAGTTGATCGCCCGCAAAGGCTACGCCCGCGTGGTCGACATCGCCGCCGGACTCAAAATCTCCCAGGCCAGTGTCACCGCCATGGTGCAGAAGCTCGATGCCGAGGGCTTCGTCAAATACGAGAAATACCGCGGCATGGTGCTCACCAGCTCCGGCCTCGAGGTCGCCCGGCGCATCGCCCACCGCCACCAGTTGCTGACGGATTTCCTCCGGGCCATCGGGGTGGCGGATGAAACCGTGATCTACGACGATGTCGAGGGCATGGAACACCACATCAGCCCCGCAACTTTTCAGGCCATCGAGGCCCTCACCCGTTATTTGGAGAAAAATCCGGCGCTCATTGCCAAGGCCAGGGCGGCGGCGAAGGCGGAAAAATAATCCCGCCGCTACTCGACCAGCCGGTAGCCGATGCCGGCATCGGTTTTCAGGTGCCGCGGAGAATGCGGATCGGCCTCCAATTTTTGCCGCAAATGCGTCATGTGCACCCGCAGGTAGTGGGTCTGTTCCTCGGAGTTCGGTCCCCACAGGTCGCGCAAAATCTGCCGGTGGGTGACCACCTTGCCGCGATGCTGCACCAACAGCTTGAACAAGGCGTATTCCCGCGCAGTCAGGTGCACCTCCGCGCCAGCCCGGCGCACGATGCGTGTCGCCATGTCGACCTCAATGTCGCCAAAGCCTACCACCGCCGGCTCGCTCGCTCCGGGAGTCCGCCGCAGAATGGCGCGCACCCGCGCCAGCAGTTCACGACCGCTGAAAGGCTTGGTCAGGTAGTCATCCGCACCGGCATCGAGTGCGCCGATCTTCTCGTCCTCGCCCTCGCGCACCGAGAGCACCAGCACCGGCACGTGTGACCACTCGCGCAACCGCCTGATCACTTCCGTCCCGTCGAGATCAGGCAGCCCAAGATCAAGAATGACCCCGTCGGGCGCCTGATGCGCGATCTCCTGCAAGCCCAGCGTGCCGGTCTCCGCCTCGCGCACCTTGTAATTAACGCTCTCAAGCGTGACGCGGAGGAGACGCCGGATCTGCAGCTCATCGTCGATGACAAGCAGGGTGGCGGGTGCGGCGCTTGTGGTCATGGGCCGCGATTAGGTGCCGCTAAACCCTGCAGGTAAAACAAAAATCGACGCCATGGAGAAGCCAACCGCTCTTCAATGTTTACCGTGATGGGTAAAATACCAGAGCATGAAGGCGAATCCGGCCAGTTGCAGAATGACGAAAAACACAATGAGCGGAAGCATGGGGAACCGGTTTTTCCACGGCTTGGCGGATTCGAGGCGAAGATGGCGTCCGGTGAGCTCGACGCTATTGTAGTTATCAAGCTCGGCCTTCATCTGCTCCGCGCTGCCATAGCGTCGGTCGGGATCGCGGGACAACGCATGCAAAATGATTTCCTCCATGACCGGCGAGATCTGTTCGTTGATCTTGCGCGGTGCGGCGGGATCACCGGTGGTCCGCATGTTCATGGTCACATAAGGACTCTCTCCCTCAAAGGGCACCTTGCCCGTGGTCATTTCGTAGAGGATCGCGCCGAGGCTGTAGATGTCGGAACGGTGGTCGCCGCGCCGGCCATTGACCTGCTCCGGCGCCATATAGTCGGGGGTGCCCATTATCGGCGAGTAACCGGCGAAAGTGAGACGGCGCATCCGGGAGGCCTTGGCGATGCCGAAATCGATGATGCGGATGCTGCCGTCCTGGCAGACCATGATGTTCTGCGGCTTCAGGTCCCGGTGCACGACGTTGCGCTGGTGCATGTGCGCGAGGGCGTCGCAGATCAGGCTGGTGATCCGGGCGGCTTCCGCCTCGGACAGCGGGCGTGTTTCCGCCATGATCTTGTCGAGCGTCCGGCCTTCCAGAAACTCCATGATCAGGTAGGGCCGGCTCTTCGGACGTTCCGTCGGGATCACCTTCAGGATGAAGGGATGGTTGAGCTGCTGGCCGATCTGCTCCTCCCGCTGAAACCGCGTGAACGTGGCCACGTCACTTTCGAACTGCATGTGCGGCACCTTGATCGCGAGCAACGCGTCTGAATTCAAATCCCGCGCCTTGAAAATGGACGCCATGCCGCTGCGGCTGACCAGTTCGACAATCTCGTAGCGATCGTCGAGCACCTGGCCCGGCTCCAATTCCGCGCTCGTCCCGGCCGAGTCTTGCCGTTGGTAAACGGGAGTTCCCTTGCGGTAGGCAATGGGATCCAGCTCCTGCACCTTGATGACCTGAATGGAAAGGTTGTCATCGACCTGGCGCCGCTCGGCCAGGGCCGTCAGGTAGCGACACGCCTCTTCCGGGGAGAAGTGACTGATGACGTCGCAGATCTCCTGGGGCGTCACGTAGGCGTACATGCCGTCGGAACATTGCATGACCAGGTCTCCCCGCATCAGCTCCGTGCGGCTCGCATCGAAATTCACGATCGGGTCGTGGCCGACGCAGCGCGTGAGCAATGAGCGCCGTGCATCGGTCATGGCCTTGTGCTCCTTCACCAGGCCGTATTTGACGGACGGGGCCACGTAGCAATGGTCGGTGGTGAGCTGGCGGATCTTGCCCTGGCGCACCAGGTAGACCCGCGAATCGCCGACATGCGCGATGTGCAGCGCATTCTCGCGGACGAGGGAAATGGTGAGGGTGGTGCCCATGATCCCCTGCTCCGGGCTGGCCGCCGCCGTCTCGTACACCGCCCGGTTGGCCGCCTCGAACATGGCGTGTTGCAGATCGGGCACGGTCGCGCCGGTATGCGCCTGTTTGAGCACCTGGACGGCCGAGGTGACTGCGAGCTGGCTGGCCAGCTCGCCGCGGCTCTCCCCGCCGACCCCGTCAGCCAGCAGCCAGGTGAGCCCAAGCGTGCCGACGCTCTCATGCGCATCGGGCGGCCAGCAGGCAATATAGTCCTCGTTGGTTTCGCGCACCGTACCGGCGGTCGTGCGTTGGGAATGGATGACTTTCATTGGGGGGAAAGGAAACGGCTCCCGC
>CAZIQP010000086.1:0-16481 GCA_964541315.1 uncultured Opitutaceae bacterium | reverse complement strand
AAGCCCGCTAGAGAATTTCGTGGCAAGCCAAAGTTCTTCACACGGCCAGAAAAAGAATTCAGACCGTGTGAATTGACCGGGTCGTGGGGGTTTTTCGACACGGGACGGGGACCCTGTGGCGGCACAGTGGCAGATCGGATGACAAGAAAGCCCCTCTCACAGCGGAAAAAAGGCCAGGGATGACAGGCCGAAAGCCCTACATGGAAGACAAGGATCATGCCTATGGACACAGGTGCGGGCCCGTATATTTCATACTTAAAATCTCCCAATCCTTTCACAGAGGGCACGGAGGCTAACACAGAGGCAGAAAGAGCATACAAGATGTGTCCTGGGCTCACGCTAATGAGCTGAAGTGAACGTTAAATCTGAAGCCTGGTTCTTTATGTTTCGCTCTGTGCCCTCTGCGCCCCTCTTTCTGTCTCTGTGTCCCAATATTTTTTGGTTTGAGTATGTAATATTCAGGCCGGCGATCACGCGGGGAAGAATCGGGGCGTGAAGCCCCTCCTACAGCGGAATAAATATTACGCGACGGTGTGTCAGCGAGTTCCTGATGGCAAACCCAGCGGCCGAGGCTTACGCACTCGTCGTGGTCACACCCTGCCTCAGCCGGAACTATTCATTTGAAACCACAGATTCACACAGATGAACACAGATTCGTCGTGAGATAAAGGGACCCATAGTCAGGTAACTTCTGGAGAACCGGATGGAGTTTGTTGCTGTTTGCATCTTCTGCCGGCAAAATCTTTATCTGTGTCCATCTGCGTCCATCTGTGGTTGTTTCCTTCTCTATGATTCCGGCTGGCGGCTGCGGACAGGGGCCGGGAATCTTTACTTTCTCGGCTGAATTCAGGCTGTTGCGCCGTTCCTGCGAGTCAGTTATTCTCCGCTGGTCATGAAACCACCCCCTGCTTGTTGCCGGCTGGCGCTCTGTCTGGGCAGCGCGTGGCTGAGCCGGCATTTCCGTGAACACCACGCATTCGGACGGGATGAAAAAATTCTCCGTGACCGCGCCTGGCCGATCATGAAGGGTGCCGCCGGGTTTTGCCTCGATTAGCTGATCGACGACAGCAAAGGCCATCTCGTGACCGCCCCCTTCACCTCACCCGAGCTCAATTTTAAAACTGCCAACGGAAACGCGCGAGCGTCAGCCAGGCGACCACGATGGACATGGCCATAAACCGGGAACTTTTCATCCACTGCCTGGAAACGACGTGCATGCTCGGCAGCGAACCCGTATTCAGTGCCAAGATTGCGGCGGCGCGGGCGAAACGGTATCCGTTTGAGACCAGCCCGCGCGGACAGTTGCAGGAATGGGCTCAAGACTTCACGGAAACCGACGCATATCCGCCCTGCCAGATCGGCGGAAACTTTGCCTTCGCCGTCGGCGTCTCCGGGATGCTGATGCAAAGCCACCTCGGATCGATCGACTTCCTCCCCGCGTTACCACCCACCGCCGGGCCCGCCGGATCGGCGGAAGGGCTGTGCGCACGCGGCGGTTTCGAAGTCGACCTCGTCTGGGCCGGTGGCAAGCTTCGTTACGGCAAACGCCCGGTCGGGCTGGACCTGAAGCCGGGCGAAAGCCGCGCACCCCGACCGGATTTCTGATTTCAACCCAATCCACACCTACCCCATTCGCCCATGATCCAACGACATTCGTTTTGTCTGCTGCTGCTTGTCGCCCCGCTTCTGGCCCAGACGCCGCCGTCCGCGACCGTCCCCCTGCCCTATGCGATCAACGCCGGCCGCACCCCGCCCGCCTATCCCATGCCCTACGAACCGGCCACCCCGGCGCAAATCACGGAGGTGCTCAACCGGATACTGGGCTATGTCGATACGGCCTGCCCCATACGGGTCATCAATCCTGAAACCAAGGAACCGATCACCGATCTAGCCCATCTGTCCGGCAATGTGGCGTTTGATCGGACCACCTTTTTTATCACCGGCTATGAGTGGGGCGTCACCTATTCGGGCATGCTGCTGGCCGCCGAAGCCACCGGTGACACGCGTTTTCGCGACTACACGGCCAACCGGCTGCACGCGATCGCCACCGTCGCCGCGCACCTGCGCACGTTGCCTCCGTCCACGACCGAGACTCCCGGACCGCAACGCATGTTCGCCCTCCGCCAGGTCCTGGCCCCGCAATCGCTCGATGATTCCGGTTCCATGAGCGCCGCCTTCATCAAGGCCGCGCGCGCCGGCATCGAGCCGGAGCTGCTCCGGCCGTGGATCGACAATTACCTGAAATGGATTTCGGGCGGCCAGATGCGGCTCGCCGACGGCACGCTGGCCCGGAACCGTCCGTTGCCCAATACACTCTGGCTCGACGATCTCTACATGAGCGTGCCGGCCCTGGCCCAGATGGGGGCGCTGACGGGCGAGCAAAAATATTTCGACGACGCCGTGAAACAGATCCTCCAGTTTTCCTCCCGGATGTTTGTGCCGGGAAAAGGACTTTACCGGCACGGCTGGGTGCAGGAAATGGAACCGCATCCGGCCTTTCATTGGGGCCGCGCCAACGGCTGGGCCATTGTCGCCATGGCCGAACTCCTGTCGGTGCTGCCGGAAAATCATCCGGGCCGCGCCGCCGTGCTCGCCCAATATCGCGCCCACGCCGCCGGCCTCGCCGCGGTGCAGGGCCGCACCGGCCTCTGGCATCAGTTGCTCGACCGCAACGATTCCTACCTCGAGACCTCCGCCTCCGCGATGTACGTCTATGCGATCGCGCGCGGCATCAACCGCGGCTGGCTCGATCCGCTCGCGTATGGCCCCTTGGTTTCGCTCGGCTGGAATGCGGTCGCGCAGCAGGTGAACGCCCAGGGCCAGGTCGAGAACACCTGTGTCGGCACCGGCATGGGCTTCGACCCTGCCTTCTATTATCACCGTCCCGTCAGCCCGCTGGCCGCGCACGGCTACGGCCCGGTGCTGCTCGCCGGCGCCGAGGTGCTGACGCTGCGCAAAGGGAAAGGCGCCCAGGCCAACGTCAACGACGGTTCCGTCCAGTTCGCCCCCTCGCCCTCGCGCCGCTGAGCCGGATCAATTCAGACCGACATAACCACAGATGTCACCGATGAACGCGGATCGGAGCAGCGAAGACCGTTTCTGGTTTTCAATCGTGCGCAGCCTACCGTGCACGATGGCTGCAATTGCTTCTGGCTGTAGGAGCGGCTTTATGCCGCGATGGTTGGCCGAATCGCGGCCTAAAGCCGCTCCTACTTCAAACCAGGCCAAGCAACCTTCGGGGCATCAAAAATCATCGCACATGAAAATCCCATCGCTGTTGTTCGCTCTCGTCGGTGTCGTCCTCGCGCAGACTGCCTTCGCGTTGGAAAAACCGGACGTCACCTATAAGGTTTTTCAATTCCCCGCCGACAAGATCCCGCGCATCGACGGCGATCCGTCCGACTGGGCGATGGTGCCGGAAAGCTACGTCGTCGGAAAGGATCAGTTGCACAACGATTCAAAAAACCCGCCGGCGGCCGGCGACAAATCACTCAGCGTCCGGGTCAAGGTGGGCTGGGTGAAAGGGCTCAACCGGCTGTATTTCCTCTATGAGGCGGAGGACGACTATTGGGACTTCGCCGATCCCGGGCTGCACAACGACACCTTTGAGATCATGGTCGACGGCGATGCTTCCGGCGGCCCGCTGATCGACAAGGGCCACAAGGAATTCTGGACGCCCGAGCACGTCGGCAAGGCGGCGGCCGCCCCGGAAGCGCGCATCAGCGCCGACGAAGCCCACTGGGCCGTCCACGGGGTGCAGGCGCAAAATTATCACATCCTCACGCCGGCGGTGAACAAGGACTGGGCGATGGCCTGGGGTTCACCCACCTGGATCAAGGAATTTCCGTGGGCCAACTCCGCCCAATCCTTCAGCTTCAAGCACGGGGAAGCCGGCAAATACATCCTCGAATTCTGGATCACACCGTTCGACTACGCCGGCCCCGAAGGCCCGTCCCGTGCGGTCGAATCGCTCCTCACGGAAAATAAAATCATCGGCCTCTCGTGGATCGTGATCGATTACGACGGCCCCTCGCCGCGCGGCTTCTGGTGTCTTTCGCCGGAGCGCACTTCATACGGGCACGCCTCGGAACTCTGCGCGTTCCGGCTCATGCCGATCGAACCTTCGCTCCTGCCCAAACTCGCGGCGCAGTGGAGCTGGAAGGTCGTGGATATGGACCGCCGTCTCGTCGCGTTCAAGGATCTGAGCGTCGGCACCGTCACCGCCTGGAAATGGGATTTCGGCGATGGCTCCGGCTCGACCGAGCAGCATCCCCTGCATGCCTTCGCCAAGCCCGGCAGCTATGTGATCATCCTTGATGTCACCGGCCCCGACGGCACCGCCCGCCGCTCCAAGATCTGGGATGTGCAGCTAAAATAGAAAATCCCGAAGGACCCGCCAAGACCCTTGAAAACACCCCACACAAAACCACACGTCCGTCATCCCTTCTTACTGTAGGAGCGGCTTTATGCCGCGATTCGGGTAATTATCGCGGCATAAAGCCGCTCCTGCAACGATCCAAGCCGCAGCAAGTTTCTCGGTGCCGAACGCAAAACAAATATCCTTCACCCCCTCTGCCCCATGAGAATTCCCTTCATCTTATTTTGCATTCTCTTCGCCGTGTCCCCCTTGGTTCACGCCGCCGGCGCAACCGCCAATCTTCCCCGGCTGGAAAAACGCGGAGCCGCCACCCAGCTCATCGTCGATGGCCGGCCGTATCTGGTGCTGGGCGGCGAAACAGCCAACACCGCTTCCTCCAGCCTCGAGTATATGGACACGGTATGGCCGAAGCTCGTGGCAATGAACCTCAACACGGTTCTCGTCGCCGTCGCCTGGGACTGGATCGAACCCGTCGAGGGCCAGTATGATTTCACGCTCGTGGACGGACTGCTCGCCAGCGCGCGGAAAAACAATCTGCGGCTGGTGTTTCTCTGGTTCGGCAGTTGGAAAAACGGCATTTCCAGTTTCGTGCCCGGCTGGGTGAAAGCGGACCAGCAGCGCTTCCCGCGCGCCCAAATCAAGGGCGGCAAGTCCGTGGAAATCCTTTCCACCGTCAGCGACACCAACCGGCAAAGCGACACCCGCGCCTATGTCGCATTCATGAACCACCTGCGCACGGCCGATGCCGCCCAGCGCACAGTGGTGATGATTCAGATGCAAAATGAAGTGGGTCTGCTCGGCGATTCCCGCGACCGGTCCGCCGCCGCCGAAGCCGCTTTTGCGCAGCCTGTGCCCGCCGAGTTACTCGCTTATCTCCAGCAAAACAAAGCCGCGCTCTGGCCCGACCTGAAAAAACTCTGGGAAGACGCCGGCGCCAGGACCGCTGGCACCTGGCAGGAAATATTCGGCCCGAGCACGGCCACGGATGAAATTTTCATGGCGTGGAATTACGCGCGTTACCTCGGGCACATCACGGAGGCGGGCAAGGCGGTGTATCCGCTGCCGGTTTTCACCAACACCTGGATCGTCCAACCCGAGGACAAAGGGCCGGGCGATTATCCGACGGGCTGCCCGCAAAAACTCACCATTGATATTTGGAAAGCCGCCGCGCCCTCCATCGACATGAACTGTCCCGACATCTACCTGCCGAATTTCAACGACTGGATCGGCTGGTTCCACCGGCCCAACAATCCATTGTTCGTACCCGAGTCACGCGCCGATGCGGTGGGCGCCGCCAACGCATTTTTCGCCATCGGGCAGCACGCCGGCATCGGCTATTCGCCCTTTGGCATCGACAACACCAGCCGGCTGGTCGCCGTGCGGCCCGGGCCCGATACCGGTGCCGACGCCCCGTCGGAATTGAAAAATCTGCCGCTGCCCAAGGCCTACGCGTTGCTCGCGCAGATGACGCCGGTTATTCTGGACGCCCAGGCCAAGGGCACCATCGCCGCCGCCTGGCTCAATCCCAAGCAGCAAAATGAAACCATCGCGCTGGGAAATTATCTCGTCAATGTCGAGTTGCGCCGCAACCGCCGCGATCCGACCCAGGTGCCCGCGGTCGGTTATGCCTTGGTCATCGCCACCGGCCCGGACGAATACCTGGTCGCCGGTCTCGATGTCCAGGTCACCTTCACGCCCAACACGCCCGGGCCGGAAATCGCCGGACTCGCGCGCGTGGAAGCGGGCAAATTTGTGGAAGGCCGGTGGATTCCCGGACGCATTTTGAGCGGCGACGATATTTTGCTGGATTACGATCTGGCCGGAGCCGCGGCAAAAAATCAATCCGGCAGCGGCCTGCGTTTCAACGCCGACGGACCCGCCGTGCAACGGGTGAAACTTTACCGGTATCGTTAATATGAATTCTTCTTTTCGCTTTATTTTTGTTTCCGTTGGTCTGGTGCTGGGATCGCTTCCGCTGATCCACGCGCAGCCCGCCTCCATTCCGACCGCCGCACCAGGCGTCACGCTCAACTGGCTCGGCGGCACGCCGCCCGCCACCGGCGCCAATGTCACCTGGGGCGTGCCCTGGCCCAGGGGCGCAGTCCCGCGTGGAACGCCGATGCGTCTCACCGGCGCAGGCGGTCAGCGCTTCGAGGCGCAGTCCTGGCCGCTCGCCTACTGGCCCGATGGCTCGCTCAAGTGGACCGGCCATGCCTTCTCCGCACCGGCGGGTCTCGCCGGCCCGTTCACGATCACACCTCGCCCCGGTCTCAACGAGGAACGCGGCCCGGTCCGCGAGATCAAATACACGGAAGACTCCGCTGCCTTCACGATCGACACCGGCGGCGTAACGGTGCGCATCGCGAAACAGGGCGACAGTTTTTTTGAGAGCCTCACCATCGGCGAACGGGTGGTTGGCCGCAATGGCCGGCTCATCGCCGTGCGGGAAGACCGGGCGGATTACGCCGCTTCGGGCGTGTTGCGCGAGGAGTCGTTCACCAGCCGCGTACAGAAAGTGACGCTGGAGCAATCGGGCCCGGTCCGTGCGGTGATCAAGGTCGAGGGAGTCCACCGCGCCACCGGCACAAAACCCGGCGGCCGGGAATGGTTGCCGTTCATCGTGCGGCTCTATCTGTTCGCCGGCTCGGCGGACATCCGGCTCGTGCACACCTTCATCTACGACGGTGATCCGGCCAGGGATTTTCTGAAGGGCCTCGGTCTCTCCTTCACCGTGCCGTTCAAGGAAGAGCTGCCCAACCGGCACATCCGTCTGGCCGGAGACGACGGCGGCATCTGGGCGCAGCCGGTGCAGATGCTGCCCGGCTACCGCGCGCAAACCGGTTCGCAGGTGCATGATCTTGGCGCCGTGCAACTGGCCGGTCAGCGCATCCCCAATCTCGCCGATCTCACCCCGCAGGCGCGCAACGCCACCATCGGCGTCGCACACTGGCCCGACGCCAAGGTCGCGCAAACCGGCCCAAATTCCTGGTCGATCTACAAGCGCACTTCCGCCGACGCCTCGTGGTTGCACTACACCGACGGCCATCGCGCCTCCGGCCTTGTCGTGCTGGGCGACGTAAGCGGAGGACTCGCCGTCGGCGTGAAAGATTTCTGGCAGAAACACCCGGCGGCGCTCGAGGCGCTCGATGGCGCCGCCGAGGCCGGCGAAATCCGCGTCTGGCTCTGGTCGCCCGACGCCCCCGCGATGGACCTGCGGCGTTACGACGACAAACCGCACGGCCTGCCGGTCAGCTATGAGGACTGGAAACCCGGCTGGGGCACGCCCCTCGGCATTGCCAACACGCACGAACTGACTCTGCGCGCGTTCACGGCGATCCCGGCGAACGAGGAGCTGACCGCGCTGGCCCGCGCCGCCAGCGCCCCGCCGATCCTCGTCACCACTCCCCAGTATTACCACGCAATGCAGGTGTTCGGCCGCTGGAGCCTGCCCGACCGCTCGACCCCCACCCTGAACTGGCTCGAGGACCAGGTGCAGGGCCTCGTGGATTTCTACCGGCAGCAGGTGGATGAACGTTCGTGGTACGGTTTCTGGGACTTCGGCGACATCATGCACAATTATGATTTCGGCCGCCACGATTGGCGCTACGACATCGGCGGCTGGGCCTGGGCCAACACCGAACTCATGCCCGACATGCTGCTGTGGGATTCCTTTTTGCGCACGGGACGCGCCGATCTCTACCGTTTCGCCGAGGCGATGACGCGGCACACCAGCGAGGTGGACGTTCATCACGCCGGACCGTTCGCGCCGCTCGGCTCCCGGCACGATGTCAACCATTGGGGCGACGGCGCCAAGCAGCCGCGCATCAGCCACGCCGGGCTCAAGCGCCAGTTGTATTTTCTGTCCGGCGGGGACGAGCGTCTCGGCGATCTGCTGCGCGAGCAGATCGACGCCGATCTGACCTACGGCTATCTCCAGCAATTCAACGGCTCGCATTATGTACCCACCGACGACGCCGGCGGCCGCAAACTCGCCGACAACGCCAGCACCCCCGCTCCGCGACCCGAAGACTTCGCCCCGCGTGCGACCGCCGCCGAGCGAAAACCCTTCTCCCGCTTCGGTCTCGAATGGATGTGCTATGCGCTCAACTGGACGACGGAATGGGAGCGCGGCGGCGATCAGAGCTGGCGCGGCCGGATCGAATCCGACATGCACACCATGGCGGCCAACGTGGACAAAGACGGGCGTTTCGGCGGCCGCTATTTCGACATGATTTTCGGCGGTCCCGAAAACATGTGGGAGATGGAGCCCATGTATGACATTCCCGAATTTTGGACGGCCTTTGCCAATACCTGCGAGGCTGTCGGCCGTCAGGTGGATGGCGCGCAAATGACCGGCCCGCGCATGCTCGCCTATGCGGCCCACAAGAAAAACAACGCCGAACTCGGCCTGATGGCGTGGCAAAAACTCATCGGCCGCACGCTCTCGCCTGAACCCAAACCCCAGCCCGTCACCGGTGCCGGATTGGTGAAACCTGTGACCGACCCCGGCTTCCTCGGCGCGCCCGTCGGCTGGCAGTTGCATGGCGTGGCCAGTGTGCAGTGGGCGCTCAATGCGCTTGAAACCATGGAACTCGCCCGCCCCTGGCTGGCCGACTGGGAAAAAAACGCAACCGCCGCTCCGGCACCAAACAAATGATGACACCTAAACTCCTGCTCGGATTCATTCTCGCCGCCACGACTTTGTCCGCGACGGTTTTCAATGTCCGTGACTACGGCGCCAAAGGCGACGGCGCGACGCTCGACTCGCCGGCCATCAATGACGCCATTTCCGCCGCGGCCGCGGCCGGCGGCGGGACCGTGGTTTTGCCGGCCGGCACCTATCTGAGTTTTTCCATCCGGTTAAAGAGCAACATCACGCTGCATCTCGACGCCGGTGCGACGCTCCTGGCCGCAACGCCGAAGGATGGGTTCGGCCAGTACGATCAGCCCGAGCCCAACGACTGGGGCGACAAACTCCAGTATCAGGACTTCGGCCACAGCCACTGGCAGAACAGCCTCATCTGGGGCGACGGTCTGCAGAATGTGGCGATCACCGGCCCCGGTCTCATCGACGGAACCAAGGGCCTCATCCGTAACGCCGGCTACGGCAACGGACGTCGTGGCGCCGTGGGCCCGGACGGAACCCTCCCGCTTGGAGCCGGCCCCGCGACTGTGACGGTCGCGTCGCCCGTTCCCCCGCCGGCCGGGGTTCCTCCGGGCGCAGGTCCGCGCAACCCCGCCGGCCAGGGCAACAAGGCCATCGGCTTGAAAAACTGCCGCAATGTCACGTTGCGCGATTTTTCCCTGCTCAACTGCGGCCACTTCGGCCTGCTCGCCACCGGCGTCGACCATCTCACCATAAAAAACCTGTCGGTCGATACCAACCGTGACGGCTTCGATATCGATGCCTGCCGGAACGTCCGCGTGGAAAACTGCCGCGTCAACGCCCCGCACGACGATGCCATCGTGCTGAAGACCAGCTACGGCCTCGGCGAAATTCGCGCCACGGAAAACGTCGTCATCACCGGCTGCACCGTCACCGGGTTTGACGCCGGCACGGTTCACGCCGGCACGCGCCTGCGCACCCTGGAGCACGCCCCCGACCGCGATGGCCCGACCGGCCGCATCAAGTTCGGCACCGAATCCAACGGCGCGTTCCGCCACATCACGATCACCGATTGCACCTTCGAGCGCTCGCGCGGCCTCGCCCTTGAGACCGTCGACGGCGGCATCATCGAGGATGTCACCGTGCGCAACCTCACCCTGAGCGAAATCTCCACGCCGGCCATCTTCATCCGGCTCGGCAACCGCGGCCGCGGCCCCGAAGGCACGCCCATCGGGGCGATCCGCCGCGTCAGCATCAGTCATGTCACCGCAAAGGATGTCGATGCCCGCTACGCCGCCGTGCTGGTCGCCGGCCTGCCCGGCCATCCCGTCGAAGATCTCACGCTCAAGGATATCACGATTGTTTCCCGCGGCGGACTGACGCAGAAGGTCGTGGCAGAACAGCCGGCGGCCATGGTGAATCCGTTTTTCCTGCGCGGCAGCGAAACCGGCGCCACCGGCCCGCGCGATCCCTTCGCCGTCCCGCTCCGAGAAAAAGCCTATCCCGAGCCCAGCATGTTCGGTCTGCTGCCGGCGGGCGCGGTGTACGCATCACATGTGAAAAATATCACCGTCCGCAACGTTGCCATAAATTTCGCCCAGCCCGACACCCGGCCGCGCGTGGTGCTCGACGACGTTTCCGGCGCGGCCTTCAAGAATTTCACTGTCGATCCGACCAGCGAAGCCCGCGCCTTTGTGCTGCGGGGCGTTTCGCATTTTGCGATCACCCACAGTCCCGGTGTGCCGGACGCGCGTCATGAAAACGCCGACAATCTTTCGCTCTGACGTCGACGAACCCCCGGGTCGTCTCACCCGCACCGGCGAGCCGGTTTCCGTGTCCGGCCCCTTCTGCGAACGCTTCCTGCCTGTCCGCTGAATTCTTCCCGTCCTGTCCCCACCAGCTTCCCCCAATGCCACCGAAACTCCGTTCGCCCCTTCTCGTCATCTGCCTCCTGCCGGTTCTTTTTTCAATCGGGCGGCTTTCTGCCGCCACGACTCCGCCGGACAAGTTCGGCGCCGTTCCGCAAAGCATCCAGCCCTTCGTGGCACAGGGAGAAATCTCCGGCGCCGTCATGCTCGTCGCTGACAAAAACAAAGTGCTGCACCTGTCGGCCGTCGGCCAAAGCACACTGGCCGGCGCCCGCGCCATGCAGCCGGACGATCTTTTTTGGATCGCCTCGATGAGCAAACCGATCACCGCCGTCGGGATCGCGCTGCTGGTTGACGACGGCAAACTGGCGTTCGACGACCCGGTGGAGAAATATCTGCCCGAATTCCGCCAGCAATGGCTGCTGTCGGAGCAAACCCCGGACCGCCGCGTGCTGGTCAGACCCGCGCGGCCCATCACCCTGCGCGATCTGCTCACCCACACCAGCGGGCTCGGCGAATACCAGGTCACCGATCCGCACTGGACACTCGCCGAAATGAGCAAGGTGATCGCCCGCGAGCCGCTGCGCTTCGCGCCGGGCAGCCGTTGGGGCTACTCCACCGCCGGCTTCGATGTCCTCGGCCGGGTGGTTGAGGTGGCAAGCGGCCAGCCGTTCGCCACGTTCATGGAGTCGAGATTGTTCCGGCCCCTCGGCATGGAGAACACGACCTTCTGGCCGACTCGCGCCCAGGAAAAACGTCTGGCCCAAACCTACATTCCCAACCCGCAGACCGGCAGGATCGAGCCCACGACGATTCACTACCTGTATGGCGGTGCCATCATCGACCGGGAGCGGCCGCCGCTGGGCGGAGCAGGGCTCTTCTCGACCGCGGAGGATGTGGCAAAATTCTACCAGATGATGTTGAATGGCGGCACCGCCAAGGGCCGGCAGATTCTCCGCGCGACCACCGTTGCCGAATTAACCCGCAAGCAAACCGGCGATCTGAAAGCCCGGCCCGGCATGCCGTGGGGCCTGGGTTTCTGCGTGATCGAGGATCCCGCCCAGGTGGAGGCGAACCACCATTTCACCCCCGGCACTTTCGGCCATGGTGGCGCCCATGGCACCAACAGTTGGGCCGACCCGGCCACCGGATTCGTTTATGTCTTCATGATCCAGCGCGACAAACTCCAACCCACCCCCGATAACTCCGCCATGCACCGCGCCTTTGAGGACGCGGTCGCCGCCGCCCTGCCGCACCCCTGATTGCCCATGCGATCCTCGCACCGCATTGTCGGATTCCCGATCACCCTGCTGCCCGCCGGACCGTTCTTGACGGAGGTTTCCGCACCGATCGCAACACCACAAGCCCCGGGTAATCGGCCCCGCGCCCAATGAACCGCCGGCTTAATACCCGTCGGGAAATACTCGGCACCTTCGCCGGATTGGCCACCGCCGCGCTGGCCGCCCCGCTGATCCGCGCGCAACCGGCCGGCGCGCCCCGGGATTTCGATGTCCGCGATTACGGGGCCGTCGGCGACGGTACGACTCCCGACACATCCGCCATCCAGCGTGCGATCGACGAGGCCGCGGCAACTGCCGCCGGAGCGCGCGTGCTCTTGCGTGGGGGAAAACGTTATCTCATCGGCGGACTGCAATTGAAAGGCGGCATCGACTTCCATCTCGCGGACGATGCCGAACTGCTCGTGAGCACCGACCCCAGACATTTTTTCGGACGGGCCGTCCTCAGCGCCCAGGACGCCCATGGCCTGCGTCTGAGCGGCAGCGGGCGCATCAATGGACGGTCGCGTGAATTCATGGACCACTATGACGAGGAGGGCGAGTGGTGGCGGCCGAAGGAATTCCGTCCGCGTCTGGCGGTGCTCGCCGGTTGCAAGGACCTGGAGGTGCGCAACGTGACCTTTCATGATGCCCCAAGCTGGACCCTGCACCTTGTCGGCTGCCAGGGCGTGCTGGTGGACCGGGTGACGATACGCAACCAGCTCGATGTGCCCAACTGCGACGGCATCGACCCCGACCACTGCCGCAACGTGGAAATCCGCAACTGCCACATCACCTGCGGCGACGATGCCATCGTGATCAAAGCCACCAAACAAGGCGCGGCCTACGGCGGATGCGAAAACATCACGGTCAAGGATTGCGTGATCGAGTCCCAGGATTCCGGCGTGAAGATCGGCACCGAAACGGTCGCTGACATCCGTGGCATTCGTTTTGAACGTTGCGAAATCAAATCGAGCTGCCGCGCCTGCACCATCCAGCTCCGCGACGCGGGCAATGTCTCCGACGTCGGGTTCCGCGACATCCGGCTCACCGCGCGTTACCATTCCGCGCCCTGGTGGGGCCGCGGCGAAGCCATTTCATTGACCGCAATTCCGCGCACGCCGGAAACCAGAACCGGCACGATCAGCAATGTGCGCGTGGTGAATGTCACCGGTCGGGCCGAGAACAGCGTGCGGATCAGCGGCTCGCCGCAAAGTCGCATCCGCGACGTGAGCTTCGAGAATGTCGCCCTCACCTTCGACCGCTGGACAAAATATCCCGGCGGCGTCTGGGACAACCGCCCGACGACCGCCCAGGCGGCGCTCGAGCCGCACCCGACAGCCGCATTCGCCATCCGCCATGCCGACAATATCGCCCTGAAACATTGCCGCGTTTCCTGGGGAAAAAATCCGCCCGACTATTTTACCCACACGCTCGAAGCGGAAGACGTCACCGGGCTCGACCACGCCGGCCTGCAGGGCGTGGCGGCCCATCCCGACCGCGATCCTGCCGTCCTGATCCATTGATTTTCCAACAACCCTCAGCAACCACACCACTATGAAAATAATCATCGTCCCGTTTTTTCTCAGCCTGCTCGTCTGCGCTTCCGCCGCTCCGGCCGCTGCGCCGTCGGCCATGTCATTTGATCTCACCGGTCCCGCCAAGGTTTTCAGCGCCGAGACCGGACACGGCTTCGACCTCGGCACCGCGCCCAATGCCGACGGCAAGCCGTTTTTCTTTTCCGTCGCCGTGCCCGAGGGCAATTACCGCGTCAGTGTCACTTTCGGCGACGCGACCGTCGCCTCGAACAACACCGTCAAGGCGGAGACGCGTCAGCTCATGTTGGAAAAAATCGAGACCAAGCCGGGCGAATTCGTCACCCGCAGTTTCCTGGTCAACGTCCGCAACAGCCGCGTTCCGCCGCCCGAGAAGAATGCACCGGGCGGCTCGGCCGTTGTCCTCAACGACCGCGAGATCGGCCTGCTGCGTTGGGACGACAAGCTGACGCTCGAATTCAACGGGAGCGCCCCGAAAGTCACCGCGATCGCCCTTGAACCGGCGCCGGCCGACGTCCCCACGGTGTTTCTCCTCGGCGATTCGACCGTCACCGACCAGCCTCACGAGCCGGGCGCGAGTTGGGGACAGATGCTCCCGCGTTTCCTCACCGGCGTCGCCGTCGCCAACCACGCCGAATCCGGCGAGACCATGAAATCTTTCATCTCCGGCCTGCGGCTCGCCAAGGTTCTCAGCCAGATCAAGGCCGGTGATTATCTCTTCATCCAATTCGGTCACAATGACTCGAAGAAACAATGGCCGCAGACCTACGTCGAGGCGCACACCACCTACAAAGCCTATCTCAAGGCTTTCATCGCCGAGGCCCGGCTGCGCAGCGTCACGCCCGTGCTGGTCACCCCGATGCAGCGCCGCAATTTTGACGAACAGGGAAAAATCAAAAACTCCCACGGCGATTACCCGCTGGCCGTGCGCGAGGTCGCCGCCGAGGAAAAAGTCGCGCTGATCGACCTCGAAGCGGCGAGCCGCGCCTTCTACGAGGCGCTTGGTCCGGGGAAAGCGCCCCTCGCCTTCAGCAATGGCGGCAAGGATGCCACCCACCACGACAACTATGGCGCCTACGAACTCGCCAAGTTCATCGTTCAGGGCATCCGCGACGCAAAATTGCCCCTTGCCCGGTTCATCACGGAAGACTTCACCGGGTTTGATCCCGCGAAACCCGATTCACCCGACACCTTCGTCCTCGCGGCCAGCCCCGGACGCAGCAACATCACCCCGCGCGGCAATTAAAAACATCCACTCACCCTCCCACCATTCATTCCCATGAATCTACGCACCTGTTCCCTGCTGTTTCTCGCGCTCATGGCCTGCGCCACACCGGTCCTCGCCTCGAATGTCGGCAAGCTCTACCCGTCCGAAAAGACATCCTACGTCGATCCGGTCACCGGCCTCAAGATCACCGTCCTCACCACCGACGCCAGCGGCAGCTCCAAACCCTACCAGACCCACACCACCTGGACCGCCGACGGCCAGTGGATTGTTTTCCGTTCGAATCGGGGCAACAACGGTTCCCAGGCCTTTCTCGTGAACGAGCAATCCGGCGAGATCATCCAGCTCACCGACGGCCCGGCCACCGGCACCGGCAGCCTCAATCTTTCCCGTAAGGAGATGAAACTCTACTTCATGCGCGGCGGCCCCCAGTTCGGCCGCCGCAATCCCGAGGATGCCACCACACCTCCGCCCGCCCCCGCGCCCCGCCAGCTCATCGAACTCACGCTCACGCCCCTGATCGCCGATGCCCGCGCCGGCAAACCCAAGGACGCCAGCGCCTACGAACGCATCGTCGCCACGCTGCCCGAAGACTTGCGCGATGCCGGAGGCTTCGCCCTCGATGCCGACGAATCCAAAGCCTACTGGGGCGTAGCTTGGGGCCCGATGCCGGCGCGGCCGCCAGCCGGTCAGGGCAACAGCGGTTCCCCCGCCACAGCAGCCCAATCTGGTGCCCGCCGCCAGATCGATGACGCCAATACCAACCCCGCCGAGGCCCGCGAAGCCGCGCGCGCGCGTTTTGCCGAGATGGGCAAGGGCCCGGGCGGCATTCGCAGCATCGATCTGAAGACCGGCGAAATCAAAACCGTGATCGATGTGAGTTTCCGCATGGGCCATGTGCAGACCAGCCACTGGGTCCCCGGCGAAATCATCTATTGCCACGAAACCACCGGTGACGGCCCGCAGCGGATGTGGACGGTGCGCGGTGACGGGACCGGCAATCACGCGCTCTACGTCGAAACACCCGATGAGTGGATCACCCATGAAACTTCGTCCGGTCCCGACGAGGTCATGTTCGCCATCATGGGTCACCTGCCCTACCTCCGCCTGCATCCGACCGGCATCGCGGTCATTAACCTGCGCACCAACTCCATGAAAATCCTCGGCCAGGTCGATGAGGACATGGGCAACGGCCGGCAGGGCGGCTTCTGGCATTGCAACGGTTCACCCGACGGCAAATGGGCCGTGGGCGACACCTTCAAGGGCGACATCTATCTCATCAGCCGCAAAAACGGCCAGCAGATTTTGCTCACGACGGACCACAAGATGAAACCCGATCACACTCACCCGATTTTCAGCCCTGACAGCAAGCGGGTGCTCATCCAGTCCGGCCGGCTCAGCGACGGCCAGCATCTCGATTTGATGACGGTCGATGTCCCGGCGGGTCAGTGATATCATTATATTCCGCGCGAGATATTTTTCTGCTGGTTGTACAGGCAATCGACTTTTCAGGACCGGTTAGGGAAGCGCTGAACAAAGCGGCTTTTGCAAATTTCGATTGCTGCGGGTCG